>NZ_JBFBLH010000006.1:0-350848 GCF_040702585.1 Rhodococcus sp. NPDC079359 | reverse complement strand
CGCGCTCACGCGTCTCGGCATCGAACTTCCTTGGTGCACCCATATCTGCATTCTCCTGGTGAGATCACAGTCTCCACCAGTCCCAGGACGGTTCATATCGGCGGTCGTGCGCAAGGCACGGCTATCTCCCGTGCAAGACTGCTTTATGACCGAGGACGAGCCATACCGCATCGTTGCTGCTCACCAGCTTGACCCATCCGGTGCTCAGGGAACGTGGTTCTGGGCATGGGTAGTGGTCGACTGCGTCGATGAAACGGCGATTGGAGTCCTCGTAGTAGACAAGGTAGCGCGTGAGATCGATCTTGACTCGGATGACTTTGTCTTCGAAGACGCCGGAGTCGTTAAGATCATTCACTGTCGCAGAAAACCGCTCGCGAAGGAGCTGATCAGCGAGGGGCAACGGGAACTAGCCGGGCAGCCGACTCCCATCGTCTTGTACAAGCCAGGAGTCGCCACCGAAAAGGGCCTGAATGCCTGTAGCGAGCTTCCGCTGGACCCAAAGATGGAACGCAAGATCAGCTACGCGGCCAATCGGAGAGATTCGGAAGCACCGGATCGAGTCTTGGCCGACGACAAGGCGAAAGCCCTGGGCGAGCTGTACTTGCCTCTCACCGCAACTTTTCTTGGGTTAGCAGCGGTCTCCCCCAAATGAAGCCGCAACCCGCAAGAGCTGTCGAAACGGTGCGTCAGGCTGCTGCGACTACGCTCGCCGCTTCGATCAACGCGTTCGCGTGCTGATCTGCAGCACGGTGAACGAAGTCTTCCTTGATTGCGAAGACCCGCATGATGATCCAACCACCAGCAAAAAACCGAGGACCAAAGCGCCCGGCGGGTGCATGCGCGAGCATCGAAGGCCATCGTTAGAGCACCCCGCACTTCAACAACGCACCAGAAACTAAGATCACCCCATGCCCGCCGGCCGCTTCGCACCCAGTCCCTCCGGCGACTTGCATCTCGGCAATCTACGAACCGCATTGTTGGCCTGGCTCTTCGCCCGCGCCACTGAACGACGTTTCGTCATGCGCGTCGAAGACCTCGATCGCGTGAAACCCGGCTCGGAGCAACGTCAACTGGACGACCTCGCCGCCATCGGACTCGACTGGGACGGGCCGATCATGCGGCAATCCGAGCGTCGGGAAATCTACGACGCCACGATTCGCACGCTCACCGCCGCCGGGATGACGTACGAATGTTTCTGTACGCGTCGGGAAATCCAACAGGCGGCATCCGCACCCCACGCTCCCGACGGCGCATATCCCGGAACCTGTCGAAATCTGACCGCAGACCAAAAAGCAGCGAAGGACCGCCCACCCGCCATTCGATTACGTTCGCAGGTAACCGAATTCACCATCGTCGACCAGCTGCACGGCCTCTACAGGGGCCAGGTGGACGACTTCGTCCTCCGCCGATCCGACGGCGTCCCCGCCTACAACCTCGCCGTCGTCGTCGACGATGGCGCACAGGGCGTCGACCAGATCGTGCGCGGCGACGACCTCCTCACCTCCGCGCCGCGGCAGGGATATCTGGCGCAACTTCTCGGCCTCACCCCCGCGACCTACGTCCATGTGCCTCTCGCTCTGAACATCGAGGGCAAGCGTCTGGCCAAGCGAGACGGCGCGGTGACCCTGCGCGAGCGGCCCGACGCGTGGTCGCTCATCACCGCCTCGCTCGGCATGCCGAATGCGAACGACGCCGAGGAACTGCTCGAACAGTGGAAGCCGACGCTGGTACCGCGCGAACCGTGGGTGTTCGACCCCTCGAATCTCTGACCGTTGTACCGATCGAGATCACGTTGCAATGCGACAGGACCCAACTGCGCACGAATCGGACGTACAGTGGCCGCGACAACTCTTCCCGAGGGAGAAGGACACGATGACCTCAGGCGGTTACGACCCCGACAAGGATCCGCAGAACCCCGGCGGCTATCCCCCGCCGCAGGGCGGCTACCCGCCCCCTCCCCAGGGCAACTACCCACCACCTCAGCAGGGCGGCTATCCACCACCCGGCAACTACCCGCCTCCCCCGCAGGGCAACTACCCGCCCCCGGGCAACTACCCACCGCCCCCGCAGGGCAACTATCCGCCGCCTCCGGCCTTCGGTGAGTCACCGATGCCGACGCAGCTGTCCGTGGGAACGGCCATCGGCTACGGCTTCAACAAGTTCAAGGAAAACGCCCTCGTCTGGATCGGCATCGTCCTCATCGCCGCGATCATCCAGGGCGTTCTGAACTACGTGTTGAGCTCCGACAACTTCGTCCTCAGTTTGTTCTTCAGTGTCATCGTCGGAGTCGCCACGCTCCTCATTCAGGCGGCACTCGTCCGCGGCGCTCTGCACGAGGTGGACGGGATGAAGCCCGCGTTCGGGTCGTTCTTCCAGTTCAACAACGTCTTCGCCATCGTCATCGCCGGCATCCTCGTCGGCATCGCAACCGGCATCGGCTACATCCTGCTGGTCATCCCCGGACTCGTCGTCACGTTCTTCACGTGGTGGACCTTCCAATTCGTCATCGACCGCGGCGACGAGCCGATCCCCGCCATCAAGGCCAGCGCCAAGGCGATCGCGTCGAACGGTGGCACGATCTTCGTGCTCGCGCTCGCCCTGTTCGGCCTGAACGTCCTCGGTGCGATCCTGCTCGTGGTCGGCCTGCTGGTGACCATTCCGATCACGATCATCGCCGGAACCTACGCCTACCGCGTCACGGTGCGCGGACGCGTCGCCTGACCTGAGATCCGCCTCGATGGGCGCGCATCCCTCACCCGGGATTCGCGCCCATCGTCGTCTCGGTGCTTGGATCGAGCAGTGACTACTACCGAACACACCGCCGCCAACGGCGGCACCGAGTCTGGGCAGGCCACGTTCGCTCACATCAGCCGGGGCTACTACCCCACCATCGTCGCGCTTTTCGTCGCGACGCTGCTGATCTCGAACGTGGCCGCCAGCAAAGGTGTCGCCTTCTTCGCCTCGTCCGACGTCATGCTCGGACCACTGCAGATCCTGCCGATCAACACCGACGGCGCATTCTTCCTGTTCCCCCTCGCCTACATCCTCGGCGACGTCCTCAGCGAGGTCTACGGCTTCAAAGCCGCACGCCGCGCGATCTACCTCGGCTTCGGCTCCCTGATCCTCACCTCGGTGTGCTTCTGGATCGCCATCGAACTCCCCGCCGCCTCGTTCTACGAGAACCAAGAGGCCCTCGAAACCGTCGTCGGTGTCGTTCCCCGACTCGTACTCGCCGGTCTCGCCGGCTTTGCCGTCGGCCAGCTGCTCAACTCCTACGTCCTGGTCAAGATCAAGGAACGCACCAAGGAAAAGCACCTGTGGGCGCGCCTGATCGGCTCAACCGTCGTCGGCGAATTCTTCGACACGCTGATCTTCTGCGCCATCGCCGCCGGCGTCATCGGCATCAGCACGTGGACCGACTTCATCAACTACGTCGTCGTCGGATTCCTGTGGAAGACACTCGTCGAGGTCCTCGTCCTCCCCATCACGTACCGCGTCATCTCGTACATCAAGAAGCGGGAACCGTCGTACCAGAGCAGTTAGCTCGCAACCCATTCTCGACTGACCTCGAGGTAGCGCCCTCGCGCTGCCTCGAATGTCGCGACGGCCCGGGTTCCCGGCCAGTCCTCCGGTGTCATGGACGGCGGGAGGCCCGGGTCGACGTAGGGAATGACGCGCCACTCGTCGAGCAGCGTCGCGAACGTGACGAACGCGTCCCGCGGATTCCGAGCCGGGGCGACGGTCTCGTAAGCGGCAAGAAATGCCCGATGCCGATCGGCGATGCCGGCCAGATCCCACCATTGCGCAGCGCTCTCACGCAACGTGGTCGGCGGCGCGACCTCGGAGGCGACGAAAGTCGTCACGTAGGGCGAAAGCTCCAACGCGTCGACAATGGCACCGGCCTCCTCCGCGAGGTAGTCGGGTGCGATCCATAAACCGGGTGAAACTGTGCCGCAGCCAATTCCGGTGAGTCGACGCCTCAGCTGGTGGCGCGCGGCGCGTTGGGTCTCGGGGATGGTGAACGAGATGAGCCGAAACGGGTCGCCGTCGGCCATCCGCCGAAACCCGAAGATCCGACCGTCGCCGCGCGCGAACATGGCGTCGGCCTGCTCGGTGATGCGATAGCCGGTGCGGCCCTCACGATTACTCGATACGACGACGCCCTTCTTCTTCAACCTGGCCACCGCGATGCGCGTGCTCTCCGGCGGCACCCCGAGCGCGTCCATCCAGATGACGACATCGGCGATGGCGAACCACCCTCCGAGCGGGCGAACGTAGGCCCCGAGCACCGTGCGCACGAGTGAGGTGGCGCTTCCCGGACGGGACTCGAAGTCGTCGAGGATCGCCCCGGCAGGATTAGGAGCGGAGTTCGTCACGGATCGCCACGATTCCCAGGTACACCTCTCGATAGGAAGTACTGAGAGGGCTCAATCCCAGGCGAATACCCTGCGGCGCGCGGTAATCCGGGATGACGCCCTTCTCCCACAGGCGAGCGGTGATCGCCTTGAACTCGGGATGGTCGATGGTGACGTGACCGCCGCGTCGATTCGCGTCCTCGGGTGAGGCGATCTCCACCCCGAGCGGTACCAGCATCTCGCGGACCAGTTCGAGGGCGTATTCGGTCAGCGCAACGGACTTCGCGCGTATCGCGTCCATCCCCACCTCGGCGATCATCTCGATGGTGTCCTGCATCGCGATCATTCCGAACACCGACGGCGTGCCACTGATGACGCGTCGAATACCCTGTGCCGGAACGTAACCCTGCGCCATCTCGAACGGATCGGCGCGACCCATCCAGCCCCAGATCGGCTGGACGAAATCGCTCTGAAGATCACTGCGCACGTACGCGAAAGCCGGCGAGCCGGGTCCTCCGTTGAGGTACTTGTACGTGCACCCGACGGCCAGATCCACTCCCCAGGAATCGAGTTCGAGCGGTACCGATCCGACGGAGTGGCACACATCCAGCAGCATCAAAGCTCCGGCAGCATGCGTGATGCGTGTCGCCTCGGCCACGTCGACGAGGAAGCCGGAACGGTAGGCGACGTGAGTGATCACCACCAAGGCGGTGTTCTCCCCCACCACCTCCGCAAGTTGTTCCGGTTCGATACCACCGCGGCGGTCCGTCTCGATCCACCGCAGGGTCATATTCAGCTCTGCTGCAATGCCTTCGAGCAAGTATCGATCGGTCGGGAAGTTATCGCGGTCGATGACGATCTCGGTGCGGCCCGGCCGCATGGCGATCGCAGCCCGCGCCAGTTTGTACAGCAGTACCGTCGTCGAATCGCCGATGGTGGTCTGGCCGGGCGCTGCCCCGAGGGTGGCGTCGGCCAGGGCGTCCCCGATGGTGACGGGGAGATCGAACCACTGCTCGTCCCAGCCACGGATCAGGCGTCCACCCCAGGCCTGCGTCATGAAGGTGTTGATCCGTTCGACGCTGGCCTTGGTGGGCCGGCCCAGCGAGTTACCGTCGAGATACGCGCTGATCGACGGATCGTCACTGCCGAGGAACTTGTCGCGGTAGCTGCGGAGTGGATCCTTCTCGTCGAGTTCGAGTGCGCGTTCCGTCATCGTCCGATGTCCGTTCTCACAGCGAGCAATTCGGGGAAGAAGGTGAGTTCGAGTGCCTTCTGCAGAAATCCGACACCACTCGAGCCTCCGGTCCCGCTCTTCATCCCGATGATACGGAGCACCGTTTGCATGTGCCGGAAGCGCCACAGCTGGAAGTTCTCCTCGAGATCGACGAACTCCTCGAAGGCCTCGTACACCGCCCAATGTTCGGTGTGATTCTCGTAGACGAACTTGATCAGCGGCATCAGGTCCTCGTTGAACGTGTACGCCGCGGTGACGTCACGATCGAGGGCAGATGCCGGCACGTCGTAGCCTTGCCGGGCCAGCGATTGCCAGAAGGCGTCGTACAGGCTCGGCTCGTGCAGCAGCGTCGAAAGCAATTGGTGCGCAGCCGGATCGGAATCGAAGACCGTCAGCATGCCCGCATTCTTGTTTCCCAGCACGAACTCCACGGCCCGGTACTGATACGACTGGAAACCCGACGAGTTGCCGAGGAAGTCGCGGAACTGCGAGTACTCCGTCGGGGTGAGAGTGGCCAGTACCGACCACTGCTCGGTCAACGTCTTCTGGATGTGCTTGACCCGGGCCACACATTTCAGCGCGGTACCGATGTCGTCGGCATCGAGAGCTGCTCGCGCGGCCAGGGTCTCGTGCAGTACCAGCTTGAGCCACAGTTCGGTGGTCTGGTGCTGAATGATGAACAGCAATTCATCGTGATGCTTGGGGGTGCTCACCGGTTTCTGGGCGCTGAGCAACGTGTCGAGGTCCAGGTACGCGCCGTAACTCATACGGTCTCTGAAGTCGGTGACGACGGTCTTCTCTATCGCGCGGGTATTGCCTTCGACGCTCATGGCTGGTCCTCGAGGTGATGGGCTGATCTCGACAGCGTATTACAGAATCGTGCCGCCCGCCAGATCTACGACATACTACGGTTTCACGAATCCCGACCGTCGCCTATCCTCGAAGTACCGACTCGAGTGAGGAATCGCAGTGCGTAGAGCGTCCGGACAGTTGGAGGAGTCGGTCCTCGAGTTGCTCGGCGAGCACACGGAACTCTCGGTGGCCCAGGCCCGCGAGCATCTGGGCTCGAATCTCGCCCACACCACGGTCATGACCGCTCTGGTGCGCCTGCACGGGAAAGGCCTGGTCGATCGCGAGCGGCGCGGGCGATCCTTCGTCTACACCCTCAACGCCCCGGTCGACGAGATCCCGGCTCTTCGGGCTGCGATGCGGATGCGCACCGAACTCGGTGCCAGAGCCGAACGCGCAGACGTACTGGCCAGCTTCGTGGCTGCACTCGACCCCGAGGACGAGGCGACGCTGCGCGAACTGCTGGCCAAGTCGGACGCAGCCGAGCAACACCCATGACCCTGCTCCTGGTCGTGGCCGTCCTGCCGTGGGTGCTGTCACTGCTACTGGGATTCGGAGCCGATCAACTCGATCGTCGACTCAATCCGTCGACCGCCGTCGTCCTGTTGCCCATCCTGTCGATGGTGACCGCATTCTCCGTGGCTGCGTCCATGGCCGCACTCGCTGCGGTACTGCTGGCGTCAGGTGAGATTGCCTGGGTAGCGGTAGGAATCATCATTTCTGCGTGGATGTTCTGGCGCGTGATCGAGGTCGCCCGCCATGTTCGACGCGTCGCCGTCGGTGCGTCGATCGCATCGGAATTCGGTGACGAGGCGCGGGCGACGGGCGGCATCGTCGTGGTCGACTCCGACGTTCCCGACGCCTTTGCCGTCCCCTCCGGCGGAGGGGCCGTCGTGATCACCACCGGCCTCGCGGAGGCTTTGTCGGACAACGAATTACGCGCCGTGGTCGAACACGAGCGTGCGCACCTACGGCATCGCCACAGCGTGTGGATTCAGATGTGTGAGATCGCGGCTCGACTGAATCCGATTCTCCGGCCGGTGCCCTCGAAGGTCCGGCACGCCGCCGAGCGTCAGGCCGACGAGAGCGCAGCGTCTCTCGGGCGTCGAGACACGTTGTCTGCCATCGCCAGAACCGCCCTCCTGCGGAAACAACTCGACCATGGAACCCGCACGCTCGCCAGTACCGGCGGCGACGTCGTTCGCCGCGTGCAGGCCCTCAGCGAACCACCACGGCACCGTCGTGATCGCGGGGTTCTCGCGGCCGGTTTGGTGCTGATCCTCGCCTTCACCGTCATTTCCACGGCACTGTTCGACGTCGTTCAAGATGTGGTGGCCCCCGAAACCGGAGAAGTCGCCACCTCGATCTTTCGCTGATCTCGGTCAGATACCGGCGACGCCCGCCAGTTGGCCGATCGCATAGGTGACGGCCATCGCGATCGCACCACCGATCACGATACGAGTCACCGCCGGCCGACTCGGCGCACCGCCGAGGCGCGCACTGATGGTTCCGGTCAACGCCAGAGCCAGCAACACGACGACAAAGGTGACCGGAATACGTTGCGAAGCAGGCAGAAGCAGGATCGAGAGCAACGGCAAGAGCGCACCGCTGATGAACGACACCGCCGACGATGCGGCCGCTTGCCATGGATTGGTCAATGCGTCGGGGTCGATTCCCAACTCGACGTCCACGTGCGCGGCAAATGGATCGTGTTCGGTGAGTTCGCGCGCGACAGTCTGGGCAGTCTCTGCCGAGAGCCCCTTGGCCTCGTACAGCGCCGCGAGCTCGGCCAATTCTTCCTCGGGCTGCTCGTCCAGCTCTTTGCGTTCCTTGATCAACAGGGATCGCTCGGCGTCACGCTGCGTGCTCACCGAGACGTACTCCCCGAGCGCCATCGACACGGCTCCCGCAACAAGCCCCGCAACGCCTGCAGTGAGCAGCGATCCTTTGTCGGTGGTGGCAGCTGCGACACCGACGACCAGGCCGGCAGTGGAGACGATGCCGTCGTTCGCGCCCAACACGCCTGCCCGCAGCCAGTTCAGCCGACCGGACATATCTGCGTGCGGTTCGTGATCGTGCAGGCTCGGCTCGGGCTCACTCATCGACGGCCGTCACTGATACGTCATCCCATGCGGCGCGCGCGCCGGACTCACCGATTCTGTACACCTGGACGATTGTGGTCGCTCCGACAACCACTGCCAACACCACCACCGTAATCGACTGCCAACGCACGGGGGTATTGCCCCGACGCTCACGCAGATGCACGAACACAAGCGCCGCGGCGACGACGACAAGACCGACGGAGAAGAAGATCATCCAGTCGCCGATCTCGGTGTGCTGTTCGACGGCCGCGGTCTCGGGCACGCGCTCCTCGAGCCACTCACCTGCCTCGGTCGTCAGCGGCGTCAACACCAACGTGAACACCGCCAGTGCTGCGATGAGCCACACGAGACGGCTGCGCACACCGGACCAGATGCTGGCCGCGATGGCGAGCAGCGCGGTCAGCGGTGCCAGCACCACGATGAAGTGAACGAGAAGAATGTGGGCCGGTAGGCCGTTGAAGGTGGACATGCGTTCTCCCGCTTGCTTGGAAAGTCGCGTGCACCTCACGCACAACACATGCTACACGTTGTGTAGTAGTTGCATGGATGGGTCCAGTGCCGCCAGGGATCGCCACGCCGAGTCGGGTTCGGCGACCATCGCATGCACGATCTGCTCGAGATTCCGTCCCAGCGCGACAACGGTGTTCGCGTCGAACAATGTTGTGGGATAGACGATATCGACGTCGATACCGATAGCCTTCCCTTGGTCGTCCCGCCGTTCGGTGACGTGCAGATGCAGGTCGCATTTCGCGATGTCGATCGGTCGGGGCGTGATCTCGACACGCGTGTCCCCCAGGTCGAGCGTTGCGGCGGTGAAGACGTCCAACGACAGCGCAACCTGGAAAATCGGATGCTGCCCGGCCACCGTGTCAGAAGCGAGATCGGCGACGACATCCTCGAACGGCACCGATGCATGATCGAAGGCCCGCAGCTCGCTCCCGCGGGCCGCCTGCACCACGTCCTCGACGGTCGTAGCGGACGCGATGTCCGTCCGAATCGCGACGGTGTTGGTGAAGGTACCGACCAGCTGCTCGAGCCTCGGATCGTCGCGTCCGGCAACCGGGGTCCCGACGACGATATCGGTGGAGTCCGTCACCTCCGCGAGCAGAATCAGCAGTGCTGCGCGAAGCACGGTGAATCGTCCTGTCCCACAACGCTGGGCAAGTTCGGTCATTTTCTCCGTGGCGGGTGCATCGAAGCGAAGCGATGTGCGTGCACCGGAGAAATCCCACTCCTGCGGACGTGGCCGGTCCAACGGCAACTCTGTGCCGCTGGGGACACCCGCGAGTTCCGCACGCCAGAAATCGATGTCGGCCGATACATCCCGATCGACGGCCCAGACACTGTAATCGGCGTACTGCAAAAGCAATTCAGGCCACGACGGTGCACTGCCGGCCATCCTGGCGTGATAAGCCAGTACGAAATCCGACGCCAGCAGCCCGAGCGACCACCCGTCCGCTGCGATGTGGTGAACGGCGCACGCCAGCACGTGGTGATCGGGTGCTAGCGCGAACAGTCGAGCACGGATCGGGAACTCGGTACGCACGTCGAGAGGGTGCTCGAGGGTCTCCGTCACTGATGGTGCATCGAAGTCCAGAACGTCGAGGTTCGGTGCCACCCCAGCAGAATCCTGCTCGATCACCTGAACTGGAATCCCGTCGACATCCGGATAGCGCGTGCGCAACGTGCGGTGTCGCTCGATCAGATCGGTCAACGCCTGCGAGGCTGCCGCTGGATCGAACTCCCCGGTTATCGACACCGTGAACGGCAGATTGGACAGCGGTAGCGCTGCGCTTCGATCGATGTGGCGTTGCTGCGGCGCCAGCGGAATTGCAATCACGCCCTGCGACATACCTTGTTCAGGTCTCGAATTATGTTGTAGCCCAACCAGACGGAGTGCATCGATCCGTGCCGCGCAGGACTGGACGGACGGAGCCGCCGCGAGATCTCGGACACCGATGTCCACCGATGCCTCGGCCCGGATCGATGCGACGACTCTGGTCGCGGCCAGTGAGTCACCACCGAGGTCGAAGAACGATGTGGCGCAGTCGACGTCATCTGTGTCGAGTACACGCGAGAAGGCTGCTGCCACCATCTCCTCGGTTGCACCGGACGGCGCAGTTCGATGCCCGGTCGACACCATGGACAGATCGGGTGACGGCAGCGCTCCACGATCGATCTTCCGGTTGATCGTCAGCGGAATCTCGTCGAGAACCGAGATGGTCGCCGGCAGCATATGGGCAGGCAGACGCCCCACGAGATCGTTGCGGATTCGCGTCGTGTCGACGAGTTCCCTCGGCCGCGTCGCGACAATGTACCCGTCGATACGAAGGTCACCAGTTCGACTGCGGCGCAACGACGACGACGCCGCAGCGACTTCCGGATGCGACCGCAGTGCCGCGTCGACCTCCCCCAGTTCGACGCGATTGCCGCGGATCTTGATCTGGTCGTCGGTACGTCCAAGGAACTCCAATGTCCCATCTCCGCGCAGACGCGCCCGATCTCCACTGCGGAACATCCGAAGGCCGCTGCTGCCGAACGGATTCGCGACGAAGCGAGCTGCTGTTTCTGCGGTGCGCCCGAGATATCCACGCGCAACGCCGCGCGTTTCGATGTAGATTTCACCGACTGCACCCGAGGGAACGGGGCGCAACGCCCGATCGAGAAGGTGAATCACCGCCCCCACCATGGCTCGACCGATTCCGTCCGCGCTGCCCAGGTTCAGTGGCTCGGTCATGGTGACACTGCAGGTCGTCTCGGTGGGCCCGTAGGCATTGAGTAGCCGATGACCCACCGACCATCGGTCGACGGTGTCCTGCGGTGCCGATTCACCGCCGATGATGATGGTCCCGACACGCGACAGGGCTGCGGGATCCAGCGTGGCCAGCGCCGAGGGCGTGATCAGCAGATGTGTGATCGATTGCTGGGCAATCAGTTCCGACAGTTCTGCGCCGCCGTAGCTATCCGGCGGGGCGATCACCACTGCCGCGCCGGCGGTTGCTGCGGCGAGCACTTCGACCACAGCGGTATCGAATCCGGGAGAGGCGAGATGGCAGACGCGCGACTCGGCGTCGAGGTCGTAGCTGCTCCTGATCTGTTGCACCAGAGCGGCTATGCCACCGTGAGTGACGACAACGCCTTTGGGAGTGCCGGTGGAGCCGGAGGTGTAGATGACGTACGCCGCGTGGTGCGGTGTCGTCGGAGCGGGTTCATCACCCGGGCCTCCCTCCGCGAGAACGTCATCGAGGTTCAGCCATTCCACCTCGCCCAGCTCGGCACCTCCGGTGCACAGGCCCAACACCGCTCCGCTGTTTCGCACCACGAACTGCGCTCTCTCGCGTGGGTGATTCGGGTCGACCGGAACGTACACCGCACCCACTCGTGCGATGGCCCAGAACGCGACGACCCCCTCCACGGATCGGCCGAGGCGCACGGCGACCCGGTCCTCGCTACCGATTCCTCGTGTACTCCAGGCGGATGCGAGTGCGGCGACTCTCGTATCCAACTCCGCGTAGGTGACCGACACCTCCGCATCCTGGATCGCAATTCGATTGCCGTGCTGCGTGATTGCCGTCGAGAACACATCGTTCAGAGATCCACGCTCGGTCACGGCCGCGCCCACCGAGGCGGGCGTCGTACACGGTTCGTCAGGCAGGAGCAGGTCGAGTTCTGCTATCGCGGTATCTCCGTAGCCGGATTCGGCGAAACGGTCGAGAAAGTGCAGGAATCGAGCGTGGTGGCGCGCCAGGTCGCTCGGTGCGTAGGCGGCAGGATTGGCCTCGAAGTCGATGCGAGGACGCGCTCCACCTCGCCCGGGGTAGATGTTGACGGCGAGGTCCGACACCGGCCCCGTGGTCAGAATGTTGATCTCACCGTCGAAGTTGCCGATGGCGACGGTGTTCGCGAACATCATCACGTTGATCGTCGGCCCGAAACGCCCTGCGCTCAGCGCATTACCACTCTCGGACAACTGAGGTCTGCTGCGCTGATGGCGGAGCACGGCACCGATCGCCACCTCGGTGGACTTGATCACGTTGTTCACCGTCGCAGATCCGATGCCCGGCAGGCTCAGCGGCACAACGTTCGACAACGAGGACCCGGCCCGGCGCAACATCGCCAACGGCCGCGCTGAGACCGGCAACGACAGATCCACGTTCTCGGTGTCGTTCATCCGCGCCAGGTACGCAGCGAAGGCCGCGATCACCACAGTCGACGTCGCATGACCGGCAGCGGTCGGAGAAACCGATCGATCCTCGCCGACGACGATCGGCACCGATGCAGGCTGAGCGATCCGGCCGAGAGGCTCGGCGTGACCCAGGTCTGCGGACTGCCAGTGGGCCCGATCGCGTCGCGCGCGGGTGGAGGTGCGGTAGCGCTCGTCCTCGGCGACAAGCGCGGTCGGCGTCGTCGGATCGATGGTCGCAGGCTCGACGCCACCAGACGCGGCTGCATACAGGGCCGCCGCCCGCTCGAGCACCTTCATCGAGGCATAACCGTCGAGCGCGATGTGGTGGGCTCGGGTGTACCAGAACACGCGATCGTCCCCGACGCGAAGGACCCGCAACCGGACGAGCTGGCCGTCCATCGGGAAGTGCGTGCGGCAATCGTCGTTCATCCACTGCGTCGCCGTGTCGGCCGGCCGGTCGTGTTCGCGGAAATCGAGGATCTCCACCCTGTCGGTCTCCCGAGGCTCGAACCGTTGCATCGGGGTGCCGTCGATCTCGACGATGCGCATCGTCGACGACGAGAACTCTCGATGCGCCCTGCTACCGCACTCGACCAGCGCGTCGAGGTTCACAGCGCCGATGATGTCGACGTAGTACGCAATGGTGAAGGGCACGTCCGGCATGAACTGTTGGGCAATCCAGATGTCGGCCTGGGACGAACTCACAGGTAAGGCGTCGTCGAACATGGTGGTCCCCCCAGGGCGTGCTGCTACTACACAGTCGGTAGTACCACCGTACGCCCCGGCTGCGCGAGACGGACGCCACCACCGACAACGCGCATCCTCAATAACGCGCCACGGTGGTCCCTACCCTCTGGCAATCAGGTGGTCCCATCAACCTGGCAAGCGACAGCGGGCGCTCAACCTCCCAGTAGAGCCAAGTCCGGCGCTCCCGCATAGATGCCGTCAAGGCTCAGCAACGGCACCTCCTTCGAGATCGCGCATGCTGCAATCCAGCGATCGCCGGTGTGAATCTTGTCGTGCAGCGCATGACCTACATGCCTGCATGCAGCGGTCAAAGACGCGTAAGCATCCACGACTCCAGTGTCGATCGAAATCGTAGGGGCCGAATCGAGCTTTGCCCGGGTGTGAGTCAATTTGCGCTCACCCCAATTGCCCACCATCGCTCCCGCGAGTACCTCTGCCCTCGTCTGGAAGGCAATCACAACCTGAAGTCCAGCCAGTTGTGCACGGAGTTGTTCGACAGGAAGGCCACGATTCGCAGCCTTGACCGGGTCGATGTACAGGATGCTGAATACGTCGGTATCAACGAGAACAGCACCCCGACTCACGGGCCGGGTCATAGACCGATAGCCGCAAAGAACGCGTCAGCTTCATCGTCGCTCACCCCGTCTATCCCCCCGGGCTCGATACCGGATGCAGCAGCCAGGATGTCTTCGAGGGAGACCGGGTCGGGGACACCTGTCTCCGCTATTGCTTCAGGAAGGGCAACCATCCTGGCGTTCAACAGCCTCTTCAACTGTCCGCCCGCGTCGGCTTCCGGGCTACCGGTCACGGTTACGTACCTGCCGAGCAACGGACCGAGTCCCGAGTCGTCGGCCACGTCGGGGAGAGCGACCTGGTTGCCGGCGTCATCCTCCACCTGAAAGCGGTGTGTATGTAGGTTCGCCGAGTACAGGCGTCCGATAAAGGTTCGGAGTTCGGTCGACACGCCAGTTGCGACCTGCCAGGTCTCGGGTCGAAGTGCAGCCGTATCGAATGTCTGCAAGGTCAGTCCATCGGCTTTGAACTCGACCTCCGGAGCAGCACGACGAAGCGCCGATGCCAATTCGCCAGCCGCGCTCGAAAGCGAATCACTCACCCAGTCCGGCCGATGGTCGAGACCGATCGATTCCACCAACTTCTGGAATGTTGCGTCGAAGCCTTCCTCGTCTGCCAGATCGAAATCCAACGCATCCGCACCAGCTCCTGCGCGGCGAACAAGAAGTTTGGTGCTGCCAGGGGTCAACCCGATGACCAGATTGGCAACCCGGTGCACTCGTGAGGGTGCGCGGCCGAGCCGATCGGCATCGGTCTCGCTTCGGCCGATACTCATAGCAACTGCCTTGAGACCCATTACGAGAGCAATCAGGTCGTTGGCATCCAGCTCGCCCTCAGGTGCAGTCACTCCCTTCAGTCGAAACTCGAACTGAGTGGTCACGGCTATCACCTTCTCACTGGGGCGCATTCTGACGTCTTCGTCCATTGTGCGCGATCGACACATATCCCGCGTCGAAGATCATTGCAGTTGCCTCCGACACGTCCATTGCCGCGAGGCCCCGGTGTCCTAAGGTGACACCCGTGCCGCAGAGCAACCACTACCACCACTTGATGTTCGGCCCTGCTGCGATTGCGCGACAGAAGGTCGACGGCAGTTTCACCGCCTACGGATCACAGACCGAGCGACCGGACGACGGCCCGACGCCTCTCGACACTCGCGAGAAGGCCATGATTCGCGCGCTCGATCAGTTCCAGATCGCCACTGTCGCCGAGACCGGGTGGCCCTACATCCAGTACCGAAGTGGCCCGAAGGGCTTTCTGCAGGTCCTCGACGACCACACGTTGGGTTTCGCCGATTTCGCCGGTAACCACCAGTACGTGACGGCGGCCAATCTCGATCACGACGATCGCGTCGCACTGCTTCTCGTGAATTACCCTCTGCGTCAACGCCTCAAGCTCTACGGACGGGCACGTACCGTCGAAGCGGCCGACGACCCCGAGCTACTGGAACGATTGAGAAAGATCGGCGACATGACCGTCGCCGCCACGTGCGAACGTAGCGTCGTCATCGACGTCGAGGCATTCGATTGGAACTGCACTCGCAGCATCATCCCTCGGTACGACGCGGCCTACCTCGGGAGCTGTCCGAGGTCTACCAGCGCAAGGCAGGCGAGCGGGAACAGGAACTGCTACAGCGCATTTCGGAGCTCGAAGATCAGCTCACGCAGTCTTCGACGCATAGAAGCGACCCAGGAACTCCGTCTTGAATTCCGCGAAGCGTCCCTGATCGATGGAGGCGCGAATGTCGTCGACCAGCTTGACCGTGAAGCGCTCGTTGTGGATGGTGCACAGCGTCGAGGCGAGCATCTCCTTGGCCTTGAACAGGTGATGAATGTACGCGCGGGTGTAGTGCGCGCAGGTGTAGCAGTCGCAGTTCTCGTCGATCGGGGTGAAGTCGCGTCGATGCTTGGCGGTGTTGATGTTGAAGCGTCCCGTCGGCACGTAGATCGCCGCATTGCGGGCCACGCGTGACGGATTGACGCAGTCGAACGTGTCGGCACCGTTCTCGATGGCGGTGAAGAAGTCGTCCGGCTCGCTGATGCCGAGCATGTGCCGCGGCTTGTGTTCGGGCAGTTCCTCGTTCACCCACCGGGTGATGGTGCCCAGGTTCTGCTTCTCGAGTGCACCGCCGATGCCGTAGCCGTCGAAGCCGCGCCCTGTCTCTCCGGTGATGGTCTCGAGATCGTGTGCGGCCTTGCGTCGTAGATCCTCGTACTGCGCGCCCTGCACCACCCCGAACAGCGCTTGATACGGCTTGTCGGCGCGCTCGACGGTCAGTCGCTCGTGCTCGAGGACGCATCGCTTCGCCCACGCCTGGGTGCGGTCGACCGACTTCTCCTGGTAGCCGCGGGTATTCATCAGCGTGGTCAGCTCGTCGAACGCGAACATGATGTCTGCTCCGAGGCGATGTTGAATCTGCATCGACACCTCGGGGGTGAATCGGTGCTTGGAGCCGTCGAGGTGAGACTTGAACGTCACCCCGTCGTCGTCGACGTGCGCGAGGCGTTCCTTGCCCTCGGCGATGACGTCGTCGGACTGCACGCGCGTGGCGTCCATCGAGATGACCTTCTTGAACCCGACGCCGAGCGACATCACCTGAAATCCGCCGCTGTCGGTGAACGTCGGCCCGTCCCAGTTCATGAACTTGCCCAGCCCACCCGCCTCGTCGACGATGTCCGAGCCCGGCTGCAGATACAGGTGGTAGGCGTTGGCGAGCACCGCCTGCGCGCCGAGCTCCTTCATCGCCTCCGGCAGCACCGCTTTGACGGTCGCCTTGGTTCCCACCGCGATGAACGCGGGGGTGGCGATGTCGCCGTGCGGGGTGTGGATGGTGCCGGTGCGGCCCAGCTCACCGTCGAGCCGGGTGCCGATATCGAAGCCGAAACTGGAGGAACTCACCGCGTCAGTATGCCGCTGCGCGGCAGTGGTGCGGTTAAGTGCCCTCGGCGGCACCTATTCCTGCCACTGCGGCGCCAGCCGCATTCAGGCGGAAGTAGGCGCCCTTGGCCGCGAGCAGTTCCTCGTGATTGCCCTGCTCGACGATGCTGCCGTTCTCCATCACCACGATGGTGTCCGCGTCGCGGATGGTCGAAAGCCGGTGCGCGATAACGAAGCTGGTGCGATCGGTGCGCAGCTTCGCGGTGGCCTTCTGCACCAGCAGTTCGGTACGGGTGTCGACGGAGCTGGTGGCCTCGTCGAGGATGAGGATCAGCGGCTTGGCCAGGAAAGCGCGGGCGATGGTGATGAGCTGCTTCTCACCGGCGCTGACGTTGTTGCCTTCCTCGTCGATGATCGTGTCGTAGCCGTCGGGCAACGAGTGGACGAAGCGGTCGACGTAGCTCACTCGCGCGGCCTCGAGGATTTCCTCCTCGCTGGCACTCGGGTCGCCGTAGGCGATGTTGTCGCGAATGGTTCCGCCGAACAACCAGGTGTCCTGCAGCACCATTCCGGTGCGAGCGCGTAGTTCCTCGCGGGTCATCTTGCGGGTGTCGACGCCGTCGAGGGTGATTCGGCCGGAATCGATCTCGTAGAACCGCATGATGAGGTTCACCAGGGTGGTCTTGCCCGCGCCGGTCGGTCCGACGATCGCGACCAGATGCCCGGGATCGGCCACCAACGAGAGGTTCTCGATGAGCGGGCGGTCGGGAGAGTAACCGAACGAGACGTCCTCGAATTCGACGCGTCCTCGGCGCTCGGTGGGCCGCACCGCATCGGCCGGGTCGGCGTCTTCTTCCTCGGCGTCGAGGACTTCGAAGATGCGCTCGGCCGACGCGACACCCGACTGCACCAGGTTCACCATCGAACCCACCTGCGTGAGCGGTTGCGTGAACTGACGCGAGTACTGGATGAACGCCTGCACCTCACCGAGCGTGAGTGTGCCCGACGCGACCCGCAGCCCGCCGACCACGGCGATGACCACGTAGTTGATGTTCCCGAGGAACATGATGACGGGCATGATCATGCCGGAGATGAACTGCGCCCGGAAGCTCGACTGGAACAACTTCTCGTTGCGCTCGCCGAACTCGCGTTCCACCTCGGCCTGACGACCGAAGGCCTTGACGATCTCGTGGCCAGTGTACGTCTCTTCGATCTGCGCGTTGAGCTTGCCGGTGTGCTTCCACTGCGCGACGAAGTGCGGTTGTGAACGCTTGGCGATGACGGCGGTCACCGCGAACGACGCCGGAATGGTCAGCACCGCAACGAGAGCCAGCAACGGCGAGATCCAGATCATGACGCCGAGGATGCCCAACACGGTGAGAATGCCGGTGATCAACTGACTGAGCGTCTGCTGCAGGCTCGTGGAGACGTTGTCGATGTCGTTGGTGACGCGGCTCAGTGTCTCGCCGCGAGCGTGGTTGTCGAAGTACTTGAGCGGCAGTCGATGCACCTTCGCTTCGACGCTGCCGCGCAGCAACAGGATTCGACGCTGCAGCGCGATGTTGAGGATGTATCCCTGCGCCCAGGCCAGCACCGCAGAGAGCACATACAGAACCAGGACCCACAACAGCACGGTTCCCACTGCACCGAAGTCGATTCCGGCTCCTGGGGTCAGGTTCGTCCCGGACACCAGATCGGCGACGGAGTCGTTTCCCTCCGCCCGGAGCTGGTCGATGGCTTGATCTCGGGTCAGACCCGGATCGAGCTCGCGACCGACGACGCCGTTGAAGATGAGGTCCGTCGCGTGTCCGAGGACGCTGGGTGCCGCGACGGTCAGCACGGTGCTGGCGATACCGAATGCCAGCATTACCGACAGGAGCAGTCGCTCGGGAGCGAGCAGGCCCACCAGACGCTTGAACGAACCCTTGAAGTTGCGGGCCTTGGTTCCCGGCTTCACAGTCTTGGAGACGGGGGCGATCTCCTCCTCTTCCGTCTTCTCCACCTGCGCGGTCACAGTGCACCCACTGCGTGCTGCGAGTCGACGATCTCGGCGTAGGTGGGGCAATCGGCCATCAATTGGTCGTGGGTACCCACACCTACCGGCTTTCCGTCGTCGAGTACGAGTATCTGATCGGCGTCGATGATGGTCGAGACGCGCTGCGCGACAACGATCATGCAGGCATCTCTCGTCACTGCCTTCAGAGCCCCGCGCAGATTGGCGTCGGTGGTGAGGTCGAGTGCGGAGAACGAGTCGTCGAACAGATAGATGCTGGGTTTGCGCACCAGCGCGCGGGCGATGGCGAGGCGTTGCCGCTGACCGCCGGAGACCGTCGTACCGCCCTGCGCGACGGGAGTGTCCAATCCCTCCGGCATGGCCCGAACGAAGTCGGCTCCCTGGGCGATCTCGAGTGCCTCCCACAGTTCCTCGTCGGTGGCGTCGGATTTGCCGTAGCGCAGGTTGCTCGCGATGGTGCCCGAGAACAGGTACGGCTTCTGCGGGATCAGGCCTATCTCGGAGCGCAGCAGATCCAGATCGAGCTCGCGGATGTCGACTCCGCCGACGCGTACCTCACCGCCGGTGACGTCGATGAGTCGCGGAATCAGGTTGACGAGGGTGGACTTTCCCGAGCCGGTGCCGCCGATGATGGCGGTGACCTTGCCGGCCTCCGCACGCAGGTTCACTCCGCACAACACCGGATATTCGGCACCGGGGAATGAGAATTCGGCGTTCACGAGCTCGACCGTTCCCGGCGAGGACGCGAAAGTCTTGGGCTTGTCCGGCAACACGACCGAGGATTCGGTGGCCAGTACCTCGCTGATGCGGTCGGCACACACCGACGCGCGGGGAACCATCATCGCGATGAAGGAGGCCATCATCACCGACATGAGAATGAGCATGATGTAGCTCAGAAGTGCTGTGAGAGAGCCGATCTGCATCGTGCCGTCGTCGATCGCATGGCCGCCGAACCAGATGACGGCAACGCTGGTGACGTTGCTGATGAGCATGACCGTCGGGAACATCAATGCCATGAGCCGTCCGACGCGCAGGGCGGTATCGGTGAGTGCGGCGTTGGCCGACCCGAAACGGTCGATCTCGAAATCCTCGCGAACGAAGGCTCGCACCACGCGAATTCCGGTGATCTGCTCGCGCAGGACACGATTGACGGCGTCGATGCGCTTCTGCATCGAGCGGAACGCCGGGACCATCTTGACGATGATCAGGCCCATGGAGATCGCGAGCCCCGGCACCGCGATCATCAGGATCCACGACAACCCGAGATCCTCGCGCAGCGACATCACGATGCCGCCGACGCACATGATCGGTGCCATCACCACGATGGTGAACCCCATGACGATCACCAGCTGCACCTGCTGAACATCGTTGGTGTTGCGGGTGATCAGCGACGGCGCTCCGAACTGGCCGACCTCACGGGCGGAGAACGTGCCGACGCGATGCAGGATGGCACCGCGCAGGTCGCGTCCGACACCCATGGCCGCGCGCGCACCGATGAACACCGCGGCCACCGAGCTGATGATCTGTACTGCCGAGACCAGCAACATGACTCCGCCGGCCGAGAGGATGTAGCCGGTGTCGCCGGTGGTGACGCCCTTGTCGATGATGTCGGCGTTGAGACTGGGCAGGAACAGGGCAGCCAGCGTGGCCACGAGTTGCAGCAGAATCAACGCGACGATCGGCATCTTGTACGGAGCCAGATACGTGCGCAGCAGGGGGATCAGCATGATGACCGAAGATTACTCGTACACATGGATAACAGTCTCTCCGTTCGAGTATTACGGGTAATCTTCGGCCTCTCAGCTGCGACGCGAGTACTACGCGCGCTTCTCCGGGGCCGTCTTCAGCTTGGCACCTTCGATGTCGACGTTGGGCAGGATCTTGTCCAGCCACTTCGGCAGCCACCAGGCCTTGTCGCCCATCAGCGCCATCACCGACGGAATCAGCACCATGCGCACGACGAAGGCGTCGAAGAACACGGCTGCGGCAAGAGCGAATCCGATGGACTTGATGAACGAGTCCGGCTCGGCGATGAACGCGGCGAACACCGAGATCATGATGACTGCGGCCGAGGTGACCACGCGAGCGCCGTACTTGAAACCGTTGACGACGGCATCCTTGGCGGCGGCTCCGTGGACGAACTCCTCACGCATCCGCGAGACGAGGAACACCTGGTAATCCATCGCCAGGCCGAACACGACGCCGATGAGGAAGATCGGCATGAAGCTGACGATCGGCTGCGGGTTGGAGATCAGGCCGAGCCCGCCCTCTTGGAAGATGAACACCGTGGCACCGAACGTCGCGAGCACGCTGAGCAGGAAGCCGAGGGTCGCGGTCAACGGCACCAGGATCGAGCGGAACACGAGCATCAGCAGCACGAACGCCAGGCCGACCACCACTGCCAGGTACGGAATCAACGCGTCCTGCAGTCGTTCGGAGACGTCGAGTTCGAGCGCCGTCTGACCGGTGACGCCGTACGAGACGCCGTCGCTGGCCTGCACGCCCGGTTCGGCATTGCGGATATTGGCCACCAGGTCCTTGGTCTGCTCGCTGTTGGGCGAGGAGGACGGGGTGACGAGGATCTGAGCGGTGTCACCGGCCGGGTTGACGGCGATGATCTGCGCGTTGGTGACGTCGGACTGACCGGTGATGGTCTCGACGACCTTGCCGAACGAGGCAGTCCGGTCGGCCTCGGCAACGCCGGATGCGTCGGCGATGACGAGCAACGGTCCGTTGCGTCCCGGCCCGAAGCCCTCGTCGACGATGTCGTAGGCCTGACGTGCGGGCGTCGACGGGTCGGCGGTGGCGGTGGACGGCAGTGCCAACGACAGTCCTGTGGTCGGGCCTGCGATGACACCGAGCAGCACTATGCCGCCGATGAGACCCAGCGCGGGCCTCTTGACCAGGAACCGCGCCCAACGCAGTCCGTTGGTGGCCTTGGCGTTCGGGTCCTCGGGATCGGTGGTGTTGACGAACTTGACCTTGCCCGCGAAGGCTTTGCCCTTGTAGAGACCGAGCATGGCCGGCAGGAACGTCAGTGCGATCAGGACCGCGATGAACACCGCGAATCCGGCTGCCGCACCCATCTGGGACAGGAACGGAATGCCGACGACGCGCAGCGCGACGAGGGCGATGAGTACGGTCGCGCCGGCGAATACGACGGCCGAGCCTGCGGTTCCCACGGACCGTCCGACGGCTTCCTCGCGGTCGTCGGTGAGCGTCAACTCGTGTCGATAGCGGGCGAGAATGAAGAGCGAGTAGTCGATGGCGACGGCCAAGCCGATCATGATGGCCAGAACCGGCGTGAACGACGACAGGTCAGCAAAACCGGACGCCGTGGTGATCGCCAGACTCGAGATGCCAATGCCGACGATGGCCGTGATGAGCGGCAGGCTGGCGGCTGCGGCGGAGCCGAACATGATGAGCAGCACAACGGCGGCGACGGCGAGACCGACGAGTTCGGAGGTTCCACCGGGCGAGACGTTCTCCTGCGCGACGGTGCCGCCGAGCAGAACCGTCAGGCCTGCGTCACGGGCGGGCTGCGCGGCCTCGTCGAGCTGGGTGCGGATCTCATCGGTGACGTCGGCCAGTTCGACGTTGATCGGCACGGTGACCGTGCCGACGTTGCCGTTGGGGCTCAGCGGTGACGTGGCAGCGGCGTCGGCGGCCACCTGATCGGCCGGGGTGCCTGCCTCCGTTGCCGCTTCGGTGTACCGCTCGATGATCGACTGGTTGGCTGCGACCGGATTGGCCAGTGCCGGAGCGCCTTCCGCAGGCTTGGCCGCGTCGATCTTCTCGATTTCGGCGATGCTGGCATCGATGGCCGAGGTGTACTGCGGGGTGTCCAGCGTCTGCCCGTCGGGTGCCTGGAACACGTACTCGGCACTGACCGCGGTGAGCGGATCCTCGGCGTTGCCGAAGCGCTCCTCCTGCAGGTCCAGTGCGGCCTGGGCGGGCGTACCCGGGATGGAGAACGAGTTGACCGTCGGGCCGGACAGCGTCGCTGCGCCCACCCCGGCGAGAACCAGAATCGCCAGCCACAGTCCGAGGACCATGCCCTTGCGTCGGTACGCGAATCTTCCGATTCGGTAGAGATAGGTGGCCACTGTCAAGCTCCTCGGTTGTGTTCGGACGAGTGGGGTTCGGGTAGGCCCGCGCGGAGTTGGTCGAAGGCGTCCTCGATGAGCGCCCTCGGCGTCGATGCGCCTGCGGAGTCGGTGACCCAGATGTTCAGCGCTGCAGTGACGGCACCACCGACGGCCATCTGGAGCAGGTTGGGGTAGAGATCGGTGTCGATATCGGTGCCGGTTCGCTCGGCGATGGCTTCGCCGAGTTTGCGGGTAAGCGATTGGTGCATCTCGAGCTTGCGGGCCATCAGGGCGGGGTTGGCTTCGATCAGCCGCGCTGCCGCAAAGGTGTCGTCCAGATCCCGGCCGGGGTCCGCGACGAGGTCGATTGCGATGTGCCGCAACGAGTCCCAGATCGGTTCGGTCGCCGGCCTGGCGCGCAGGAGCTCGAACCATTCGAGGGCAGACACCTCGATGTGATGGAGAACTGCTTCTTCCTTGTTGGAGAAGTAGTTGTGGAACGTACGGGTGGAGACTCCCGCTTCGTGCGCGATGGCGTCGGCGGTGACCGCGTCGATGCCGTGCTCCTTGCCCAGACGCACGGCGGCCACGCCGAGTGCGTCGCGGGTTGCAGCCTTCTTCAGATCACGAAGGCCCGTCGGAGAAGTCACGACTACCAACCTACGGAACTTGCACTGTTCTGCAAGTTTGCAGTGATGTGCAATTTTGTCGATCGCGCCACACCGAAGTTCGGATGTGACTCACGTCATCGACGAGCCCACGCAGTCGGCTCGCTGATGAGTTCCCCCACGAAGTCCGGCAAGTCGTTCTCGACGATGTCCGCCAGCGAGACCGCCTCGAGCACCGCCCGCAGATTGGCGCGTACGGCAAGCCACACCCGGGTGAGCGGCTCGGCCGGACCGGAGTACTCCGCATCCTCGGGCCGCTGACCGCGCACCGACGCCAGCGGGCCCTCCACGGCCCTCATCACGTCGGCAACAGAAATGTCCGACGCCTCCCGCGCCAGCCAGTAGCCGCCGTCGGGTCCCCGTCTACTGCACACCAGATCTGCTCGACGCAGATCGGAGAGCACCGATTCGAGAAACTTGTGCGGAATTCCCTGCGCCAGGGCCAGCGCCTCGGCCTTCGCGGGTCGCTGCCCACCGACCGCCGCGAGTTCGACGAGCGTCCGAACTGCGTAGTCCGCCTTGGCCGTGATGTGCACGCTCAATTCCTACCATTGCAATAGGGAATTAGCGAGCAGTTGCCGGAATGCCCCGAAGCGTCAGGAACCGTCCGGTATCGCCACGACCACCTCGTTGCGACGCAGCGGCGGCAAGGTCCACGGAGGATCGTAGAACCAGGTCATCGGCTCACCGAGCATCTCGATGTCGTGTGCACGCAGCGCTTCGACCAACGCGGCCATCTGCGGTTCGACGTCGTCCCGGCTGCGACCTCCGCTGAAACGCAGCACGGCCACCGTCTCCGCCGGGACCTCCGTCAACGTCACCCGGTCGTCGTTGGGCGTGGGCAGCGTGTCCATCGTCCACTCGGCCGGCATGAAGAACCGGACGACCCAGCCGTCGTTGCCGGGCGTGCTCGACACGGGGGCAGTCATCGCAATCTTCTTCGAGTCTGCGGGCGACTGACTGACGGGAGCGGTCATGGCAACCTTCTGCTTGCCCCCGTTTCCACCGAATATGTACCGGGCCAGGCGACGGAAACCTTCCTGGCGTGCCTCGTCCTCATCGGCATCGACCGTGGTCTGCGCCGCGATGCGTGGTGAGTAACGACGGATCTCCACCGCATCGGTCAGTCGCCGACTCGTGTGCGGCGGTTCCTCGGTACCGACCCGAATGCCGACGACACTCAACACGGACTCGCCCACCTGCCCGACCGTGGACGCGATTTTCTGAAACATGTCCGACTCCGCTCCCTCGACCGATGCGTGCGCCCTCCACGGTACGAGCCGTAGGAAAGTAGGGCAGGCAGCGTTACACTCAACCTCTTACTGTCACGCGGGAGGTTCGATGAGCGACTGGATCGGTTCGGCGTGGAATGCACTGCCCGAACCGCTGCGCGACCCCGTCGCGCTGGCCATTCCCGCGTTCGCGCTGCTGCTGGCCATCGAGTGGATTGCCGCCGCGAAGCTAGAAGACGGCTCTCGCGGCAGCTACTCCGCCAGGGATGCGCGCGCCAGCCTGAGCATGGGCCTGGTCTCGATCGCGACCACCACGGCGTGGAAGGCGCTCGCCCTCGTCGGCTACACCGCCATCTACGTCTACGTTGCGCCGTGGCATCTCCCGGCCGACGCCTGGTACACGTGGGTGATCCTGATCCTGGGCGTCGACCTGCTGTTCTACGGCTATCACCGCATCGCGCATCGCACCCGACTGATCTGGGCAACGCATCAGGCTCATCATTCGAGCGAGTACTTCAACTTCGCGGCTGCGCTGCGACAGAAATGGAACAACAGCGGCGAGGTCATCATGTGGCTACCGCTCCCGCTGCTGGGAATGCCGCCATGGATGGTGTTCGTCGGCTTCTCGATCAACCTCGTCTACCAATTCTGGGTCCACACCGAGCGCATCGACCGACTGCCGCGTCCGTTCGAGTTCGTCTTCAACACGCCCTCGCATCATCGCGTCCATCACGGCCGCGATCCTCAGTATCTCGACAAGAATTACGGCGGCATCCTCATCGTCTGGGACCGACTGTTCGGCACCTACGCCGAGGAAGTCGAGCGCCCCAACTACGGCCTCACCAAGCCCATCGACACGTTCAACATCTGGACCCTCCAGACACACGAATACCGCAACATCGCACGGGATGTCGCGGCATCGCGGTCATGGAAGGAACGCGTCGGATATCTCGTCGGGCCGCCGGGATGGACGCCTGCGGCCGCGAGAGAACGCGCTACTGCTGACTCAGATTGATCAGGAAGTCGACGGTTCCCGAGCCCTCCACGGTGACGAAGCCGAGCGACGGCGGTTCGATGCCGTAATCGGCCCACGTGGTCGGAATTGCGCCCGACGCGATGAGCGTGTCACCGGACTGCAGCACCTCCATCTGCACCGAGACCGGACGCGTCTGGTCCTTGAGCGTCAATGTGCCCTCGGCGGTGACGGTTTGGGTGGTGCCGTCCTTGGGCAGCGAGGACAGGTCGATCGGCGAGTCGATGTCGAACGTCGCCGTCGGGTAGGCGGCGGTCTCGAAGATGTTGCCGCGGAACTGGCTGTCACGACGATCGCTGTCGGTGGTGATCGAGTTGGTCATCACGACCACCTGTCCCTCGGTGAGGGTGTCGTCGGCGATGACGACGTTGCCCGAGACCTCGGTCGTCGACCCGACCACAGTGACATCGGACCCGTTGAGCAGTTCGTCGACGGTATAGCCCGCGGCGGTGGCGTTGGCAGCGTCACCTGGGGTGACGATCCACCGTCCATCGATGCTCTCGGTGCTGGCGGCCTGCGCGCCCGAGGTGGACACCGATGCTGCCGGTGCGTCGTCTTCCTGGAGCGATGCGTAGATCTTGGGGCCGAAGTACAGCCCGAGCGCCGCCACGACGACAACAACCACTCCGACGATCCACCATTTCTTGGTCATGACTGCCGATGGTAGTTGCAGCTTCAAGCCTATGGGGAGTGAGCGACCTGGTAACTCCCTGAGAGTTTTGTCCGTTTACCCAGTGAACGCGTGTCGGTACCGCCAGGCACAATGGAACGCATGGATCCGGTGGACGCACTTCGAGAGATCGGGTACTGGCTCGAGCGCTCACGTTCGGACACCCACCGCGTCAAGGCCTACCGTAGGGCCGCCGATGTCGTCGAATCCCTCACGCCCACACAGCGATCCGAGCACGAGAAGGCCGACAGCTGGTCCTCGCTCGCCGGTATCGGAGCCAAGACCTCGCTGATCATTCGCCAGGCGCTCACCCAGGACGTCCCGGACTATCTCCGTGAGCAGCGAGATGCGGCAGAACCGATCGGCGACAACGAACTTCGCAGCGCATTGAAGGGCGATCTGCACACCCACTCCAACTGGTCCGACGGCGGCAGCCCCATCGAAGAAATGATGCGCACCGCCGCGCGGCTCGGCCACGAATACTGCGCTCTCACCGATCATTCCCCGCGCCTCAAGGTCGCCAACGGCCTCACCGCCGAGCGCCTGCGCGCACAGCTCGACGTCATCGCCGAGCTGAACGAGCGGCTCGCACCGTTCCGCATCCTCACCGGAATCGAAGTGGACATTCTCGACGACGGATCACTCGACCAGGACGAAGGCCTGCTCGCCGAGCTGGACGTCGTCGTGGCGAGCGTGCACTCCAACCTGCGTGCCGACTCCAAGACCATGACCAAGCGCATGGTCACCGCCATCGCCAACCCGCATGTCGACGTCCTCGGTCACTGCACCGGACGGCTCGTCGAGGGTGGCCGCGGCACCCGGCCCGAATCGACGTTCGACGCTCCCGTGGTGTTCGAGGGCTGTCGCCAGTTCGGCACGGCAGTGGAGATCAACGCCAGGCCCGAGCGCCAGGATCCTCCGGAGCGACTGATCGACATCGCCCTCGAGCGCGACTGCCTGTTCTCCATCGACACCGACGCGCACGCACCCGGACAGCTCGACTGGCAGGGCTACGGCTGCATCCGTGCCGAAGCGCGCGGCGTCCCCGCCGAGCGCGTGATCAACACCTGGCCGCTCGCCGAACTGCTCGAGTGGACGGCGCAGCGCGCGTGAATCGTCGCCATTTCCTCTCCGGTCTGCTGACTGTCGCGTTGGTCGGCTGCAGTTCGGCCGACACCGACTCCTCACCGAGCACCGCCGAAACGTATTCGGCTGCGCTGCAACCGGTATCGGGCCCGGCCGGGGATCCCGTCCGACTGAAATACGGGTACGACTCGGACAACATCGGCGACCTCTACCTCCCGGACAACAACGCCAGCTCGCTCCCGGTGGTGGTGATGATTCACGGCGGCGGGTGGCAGGAAGACCTCGACCTGTCGTACTTCCAACAGATGTCGACGGCCATCGCCGACGAGGGCATCGCCGTGTGGAACGTCGAATACCGACGTGGCCCGAACAACTGGGCCAACACCCTCTCCGACGTCGACGACGCCACCGAGGCACTGGCAACCGTCGTACAGGACGCAGCCGACGGGCGACTCGATCTCGATCGCGTCCACGTCGCCGGACATTCGGCCGGTGGACAGCTGGCCGCATGGGTGGCCGCTCGACACCTCATGCCCGTCGACGCGCCGGGGGCCGAACCGAAGATCAAGCCCCGCAGCGCCACCATCATGGCCGGCGTCTTCGACATGAAGAGAGCGGCCGACATCGGCGGCGACAAATTTGTGCCCGCATTCCTCGGCGGCATGCCGAACGAGGTGCCGGGGCGCTACGAGATCGCCTCCCCCATCGAATACCTTCCCCTCGACGTCCCCCTGACCGCGCTGCACGGCGACGCCGATCAAACCGTCTCGGTGAACCAGAGCCGCGTCTACGTCGACGCTGCCGTGAAGGCCGGCAGCACCGACCCCGAGCTGGTCGTTCTGCCCGGAGCCGGACACGGAGCGTTCCTCGACCCGAAGAATCGCGCCTGGTCGACGGCGCTGAGCACCATTACCGGACGTGCGCAGACCCTGCTTTGACGTCGGTGGTTCTGCCGGGGTGGTACACAGTTGCGATGAACGGAAAAATCGCGACCGGATTGCTCGGGCTGATCGTGGCCGTCTCGGTGGCCGGATGTGGCAACGACGCGTCGACCGAGGAGGCGTCGACCACTTCCGCCGCTGCCAGCACGACGACGTCCGCCGCGGCTTCCACGACAGTCCCCGCCAGCACCACGCTCGATGCACCGGCACCCGCTCCTGCCGACACTCCGATCCCCGAGGCTCCGCCTGCCGCTGAACCCGATGCCCCAACCTCGGGCGTCACCGGAGAAGCGCTGTACCAGCAGACCTGCACCCAATTTCTGCCGTCGATCGATGCACTCGAACAAACCGGAATCTCCGATCGCGCGAAGTCGGTCGAGGGTCTGCGCACCGAAATGACCACCGCGCCGAGTTGGAACACCGTGCCGCCCAGTGATCAGGAGCAGATTCTGCGCGGACTCGACTCCGCCGGTGCGGGGCAATGCTGAGCGTCTGAGTCGCGTGGGGTTAGGTTCTGCCCCGTCCCAGGCCTCGTCCCCCGCCCCGCCCCGGTGATCCCGCAAATGCGCGCGCCTTCGCCAGGTGCGCGCGAAATAGACCCCGGATCGATAGCGAATCCGAACGCGTCCGACGAATGCGCACGCATCTGCGCAGATTAGGCCGCCAGAGCCGCACCGTCGCCCTCGCTCACCCCCTAACCCCTCCGCCCAGCTCACCCCCGCCGCACCCCACCCCCGTGATCCCGCAAACGCGCGCGCGTTCGCCAGGTGCGCGCGAAATAGACCCCGGATCGATAGCGAATCCGAACGCGTCTGACGAATGCGCGCGCATTTGCGGCAAACCCCGGCCCAGCGCACAAAAAACTCCCCACCTGCGTGAACAGGTGGGGAGTTTTGGCGGTGGCGGAGGGATTTGAACCCTCGGAGGGGGTGAACCCTCACACGCTTTCGAGGCGTGCTCCTTAGGCCGCTCGGACACGCCACCGCAGAAGACTGTACCGGAATGACGGCCTGAGGCTAAATCGCCTGCTCAGCGCGCAAATCTAGTTACCGGTGAGCTTGTCCTTGATGTTCGAGGCTGCGTCCTTGACTTTCTCGGCACCGTCTTTGAATGCGGCCGAGGTCTGGTCGCCCTTGCCCTCTGCTTCGAGGTCCTTGTCTCCGGTGGCCGAACCTGCGGCTTCTTTCGCCTTGCCGCCGAGGTCTTCGGTCTTGTTCGAGATCTTGTCGCCGAGTCCCATGAGTGTCTCCTTCGCAAGTTCGGAGCGCAGCGTTGCGCTCTGCCCTCTACCCTCCACAAAATCGGACATGCAGGCCACCATGTGACGAGATCGTTATCTCTGACGGGCGAAGAATCGGGTCAACACGTCGGCGCATTCGGCTTCCAATACTCCGCCGCGGACCTGTGGCCGATGGGTGAGTCGGCGATCGCGCACGACGTCCCAGAGCGAACCGACAGCTCCGGTCTTCGGCTCCCATGCTCCGAACACCACCGCTCCGACGCGGGCGAGGACCAGCGCCCCGGCGCACATCGTGCAGGGTTCCAACGTGACAGCCAGGGTGCAGCCTTCGAGTCGCCAGCCGTCACCGTGGACGGCCGCTGCTCGACGCAACGCGATCACTTCTGCGTGTCCGGTGGGGTCGCCCGACGCCTCCCGCGCATTGCAGGCCCGGGCTATCTCACGTCCGGTGGCGTCGAACACGACGGCTCCGACGGGGACGTCGGCATCCGATGCCTCGCCCGCAGCCGACAGCGCTGCTCGGATCATGTCCGCGTCGGACATCGGCATCGGTTACCGCCGAAGCTTGTCCACCGCTGCGGCGAACTCGCTTTCGAAACCCAGTCGTTCGGCGATGGACTGCAGTTGCTCGTCCGGATAGTCGTCGGTCTCGGCGACGATGATGCCGAGCACGGCCTCGGGCAGTCCGAGGTCCGCCAACAGGGCGAGGTCGCCCTCTTCGTAGGGCTCGATGTCGTCGAGTTCATCGGGGTCGACGTCGGGGATCTCGATGTTCAACGCATCGAGAACGTCCGCGGCGATTTCGTAGTCCACTGCGGCGACCGCGTCGGACAGTAGGAGTCGGGTGCCGTTCGGTGCTGGACGCAGGATGACGAAGAATTCCTCGTCCACGTCGAGCAGTCCGAACACAGCTCCCGAGCTGCGCAGTTCACGCAGTTCGGTCTCTGCCGCCGACAGACTGGTCAGTGCGTCGTCGGACAGCGGCGTGACGGTCCACTTGCCTTCCTCTCGGACAACAGCAACGCCGAATCCCTCGAGGTCGTCGTATTCCGGTGCGGATGCGCGGTTGTTGTTCGCGCGCTGTGCGGCCATGCGCGCAACGGTAGTCCGGTAGGGGCCTGTATTCGAAGTCCACCTCCCGTCGACGTCACCCACCTGTGCCAATCTGATCCGGTGACTTCTTCCTCGGTGTGCGTTCTGGGTCTCGGATTGATCGGCGGGTCGATCCTGCGCGCGGCTCACGATGCGGGTCGTCCGGTGTGGGGGTGGAACCGATCGGCCGACGCGATCGCCGGTGCTATCGCCGACGGCTACGACGTCGGTACCGACCTGAAAGCCGCGCTGAGCAGGGCCGCAACACAGGACGCGTTGCTCGTCATCGCCGTTCCGATGCCTGCCGTGGACTCGGTTCTGGCGGCAATCGCCGAGCACGCGCCGGCCGCCCCGCTCACCGATGTGGTCAGCGTCAAAGCCGAGGTGGCCTCGGCAGTAGCGGCTCGCGGACTGCTGGCCCGCTACGTCGGCGGGCACCCGATGGCAGGTACCAACCAGTCCGGCTGGTCGGCCACCGATCCCACGTTGTTCGTCGACGCGGTGTGGGTGGTGGCCACCGACCCGGGAGTCGACGCCGACGTGTGGACGCGGGTGGCCCGGCTCGCTCTGGATTGCGGTTCGGTGGTGGTGCCGGCCGAGAGCGTCGAGCACGATCGCGCCGTCGCCAGAATTTCTCATCTACCGCACCTGCTGGCCGAGGCGCTTGCGATCGTGGGAGCGGCAGGAGGGCCGTTGGCGTTGGGCCTGGCTGCAGGCTCGTTCCGTGACGGGACGCGGGTGGCGTCGTCGTCGCCGAATCTCGTCCGCGCGATGACCGAGGGCAACGCGGCCGCTCTACGAACCGCGCTCGACGAGGCACTGCATGCGCTCACCGCAGCGCGCGACGAACTGGACGAGAACTCGACGAAAACACTGGTCGACGCCGGAAACGCCGCGCGCCTGCAGTACGAACAGCATCGACGCTTCGACATCGACGACATCACCCCGGGAGAACCGGGCTGGCGAGAAAGACTGCAGGACGCGGGTCGGCGCGGTGGCGTCGTGCGTCAGATCCGTTCGGCGAGCCCCGGGTAATCGAGGACGAATCCGTCGGCGTCGACCGTGACGGAAGACGTGGAGACCGGCGAGATGACATGGATGCCCTCGGAGCCACTGCTGTAGGTGAGCGTTGCTTCCTGAATGCTGAGGTCCAGCACATTGACGTACACCGTGGGCACCTCGAGGTCCTGGACCTGGGTGTGCAGACCGAATCGACGGATCGGCAGAGTGTTGAAGAACGGGCTGAGCACCATGTCGACGTCGAGTGCACCGCTGTAGGTCGAGCGCTGATGGCTGGTGCTGTTCTCCACCATCCAGTAGCCCTCGTCGTCGCGGCTGACGGACGCCTGCCGATCACCGGAGGCGAGCGAGGTGCGCACCGACAGTCGCTTGGTGACGCCGTATTCGTCGGTCACCAGGTCGTAGGACGCGCTGAAGGCGGGGTGATCGCTGCACGCAGCGCCGATGATGCGTCCGGCAGCCTTGATGCGATTGCCGGAGAGCTGTACTCGCACGGACTCCATGCGGGGAACATCGTGGGCTCGCCACGTCAGGATCGAGGGCCAGGTTTTCGCGTCGATGGAATCGGACGCGGGGACGGAGGCATGCTCGGCACCCGATGCTTGAGTGATCACCCACCTACGGTAGGCGACGAGGCCCCCAGAAGATCAAGCGGACGTGCCTTTTCTCGCAGTTCATTAAGGTTGTGCCCGTGACGACAGAGAACACCGGCGGCGGTCAGTTCGATTTCGCGCATTCCGAACAGGCCGCGAAGAGTCGACAGGACAAGGCGACGGCCCTCGCGCGTTACGTGTGGGACCGAGGCATCACCGGTGCCGAACTACTCGACCTCACCGACGCAGTCCGCCGAAAATTGGCTCGCGCCGCCGATCTGCATCCTCCGAGCACGATGGAAACGTGGACCATCGTGGCCGAGCTGCTCGACCGCAAATCGGCATGGGCGGCAGAGCACCCCGGTCACGACGGTGCGACGCCCCAGCACGCGGACGAGAAGATCATGTGGGTCAAGCCGCCGATAACCCCCTGGACGTGATGGGCAGACCTCACTGCCGATAGATCTCCACGTGGGCACCCGTGACCACACCGAGGGTCGACGTGGGCTGGCCCCAGCTCGAACCGCAGTTGCCCGACGCCTGACCCGTCGGCACGAAGGATCGGCTCGACGAGGTGTAAGGACCGACCGCCGGGACCGGAAAGCGATTGGGGACGAAGTGAAAACCCCAGCATTCGGTGATCAGTACGTACTCCCTACCCGGAGGTGCACTGGTGTCCTGACACGTTGCAGACGCGCCGAAGGCATCGTGAGCGACGGAGCAATCCTGGGTGTCAGCATGGGAAACGCCTGCGCCGATGAGTGCGGTAAAGGCCAGACCTGAGACGACGAAAGTGGCAACTCGTGTTGCCGCTACAAATGTTCTTCTCATACAGGTCTTTTCGCCGGGGACCGACGAGGCGTTACTCAAATCAGACCAGCGAGTCTTCCCACGCCTCGTGCAGATGCGCGAAGCGTCCCTCCCCCGCGATCAGGTCCTCGGGGGTGCCGTCCTCGACGATGTTTCCGTCGGCCATGACGAGCACACGATCGGCGATGGCCACCGTCGACAGGCGGTGCGCGATGATCAGCGCCGTTCGTCCCTGCAGGATCGTCTCGAGTGCGCGCTGCACCAGCCGCTCGCTCGGAATGTCCAGACTCGACGTTGCCTCGTCCAGCACGATCACCGACGGCGCCGCGAGGAACACTCGTGCAAAGGCCACCAATTGCCTTTGGCCCGAGGACAATCGACCACCTCGCTTGCGCACATCGGTGTCGATTCCCTCCGGTAGCGACGCGATGAACTCCGTCAGTCCGACGGCGTCGGCCGCTGCCCGTACCTCCGCGTCGGTCGCGGTGGGGCGTCCGAGTCGGATGTTGTCTGCCACCGAACCGGAGAACAGGAACGATTCCTGCGTCACCATCACGACGTTGCGACGCAGGTCTTCGTCGCTGATCTCCCGCATGTCGATGCCGTCGAGTCGGACGGCTCCGGCCGTCGGATCGTAGAAGCGCGCCAACAGCTTTGCCAGTGTCGACTTGCCCGCTCCGGTGGCTCCGACCATCGCGACCACTTGTCCGGCGGGTACGTGGAGCGAGAATTCCGGCAGCACGACGCGTTCGGGGCCGTACGCGAAGTGCACGTCTTCGAACGTGATGTCGCCCTTGGCGGTTCCGATCTGCACCGGGTCCTTCGGTGCCATCACCGACGGTTCCTCTTCGAGCACACCGGAGATCTTCTCCAGCGCAGCGGCAGCGGACTGGTAGGCGTTGAAGACCATCGCCAGCTCGTCGAGCGGTCCGTAGAACCGGCGCAGATACAGCACGTACGCCGCGAGCACACCGATGTCCATGTGGCCGTTGATCACTCGCCAGCTACCGAAGACCAGGATGATGGCGAGCGTGACGTTGCCGATCCAGCGCACGATGCCGGTGTAGCTGGCCATGCCGCGTAGCGCTGCGGTGGTGGCGTCGCGATACTCCGAGTCCTCGGTATTCAGAATGGCGTCGTTGCGGCCCTCGCGCCGGAACACCTGCACCGCGCGGATGCCGCCCATCGACTCGACGAAGTGCACCACCACGCGCGCGATCGCCACCCGTGTGCGACGGTATCCCTGGCGTTGTCGCCGCTGCGACCATCGGGTGACGAGCACCAGCGGAACGAAGCCGGCCAATACGATCATCGCCATCGGAACGTCGAGATACACCAGAATGATTGCGATCGACACCATCGACAGGATGGCCGTCAACGCATCGTTGAGCGCGCTCTCGAGCAGTGTCTGCAGAGATTCGACATCGCTGGTCAGTCGCGAGATCAACCGTCCCGAGGTGTACTTCTCGTGGAACGACAGACTCAGCTTCTGGGCATGGTCGAACACCCGTCCGCGCAGGTCGTACAGGATGTTCTGGCTCAGCCGACCCGAGACGGTGAGAAACGCGTACGTGGTGAGCATCCCGAGCAGACCGAAGCCGGTGTAGCCGCCGACCGCCCACATCAGCGGACCCCAATCGCCCTGTCCTGCAGCGCCGACGCCGTTGTCCAGCGCGTAGGCGATGAACAGCGGACCGGCAACGTAGGTGATGTTGTCGACCAGAATGATCAGGAACGACAGCAGGGCCTGCTTCTTGTACGGGCGCACCAACGAGACGAGCAACCGGCGAGAACGCCCGGCCAACACCAGGTTTCCGGTTGCGTCGACCTCCGATTCCTCACCGCCGACGCCGCGCCAATCCGCAGCTGCGGTTTGCTCAGCCATGAACCGACCCCATCACCTCGCGGTACCGCGGCGACGACGCCAGCAGTCCCTCGTGTGTTCCCTGCTCCACAATTCTTCCGTTCTCGAGATAGAGCACGCGGTCGGCCAATGCAGCGGTCGACGGCCGGTGTGCCACCAGCACCGTCGTCGAATGCGCCAACACGCGTCGCAGTTCCTTCTGCACTTTTGCTTCGGTGTCCACGTCGAGCGCGGACAGCGGGTCGTCGAGCACCAGCACCCGCGGCTTGCCCAGCACGGCGCGCGCCAAGGCGAGCCGCTGCCGTTGACCACCGGACAGGCTCATGCCCTGCTCACCGATGCGGGTGGCCAGCCCCCACGGCAACTGCTCGACGAAATCCGTTGCGTGCGCGATCTCCAACGCCTCGGCAACCTCGGCATCGGACGCGTCGGGTGAACCGAGTGCGATGTTCTCGCGCGCACTGGCAGAGAACAGCACCGGATCCTCGAATGCCACCGTGACGATCGAGCGCAGGTCAGCCAACCGCATCGAGGCCACGTCGATACCGTCGATCGTGATGGTGCCCTCGGTGGCGTCGAACAGTCGGGGTACGAGATTGGTCAGCGCAGTCTTTCCGCTGCCGGTGTTGCCGACCAGCGCGACCGTCTCCCCCGGCTCGACGACGAAGCTGACGTCGGTCAGAAGCGGCGAGGACGCGTCGGGAAAGGTGAATCCGACGCGATCGAATTGCACGCGCCCACGGATCTTTTCGGGTAGATCGACGGGATTGTCCGGATCGGTGACGGTTTCGGGAGTGTCCATGATTTCCCAGTACCGATCCGCTGCCGTGCGCGCGTTGTTCAGCTCGGCCAGCAGGTAGCCGAACGATTCGATAGGCCACAGCAGGAAGGTGACGATCGCAATGGCTGCGACGAGTGTGCCGACCGTCATGGTGCCCTGCACGATCGAGTACGTCCCCACCGCCAGAATTGCGCCGATGGTGATGGGCTGCAATCCAACGATCACACCCCAGATAATCGCCAGGTAGCGCACCTTCTTCAGTTCGGTGCCACGCAACGTGCGCGCCTGTCGAAGAAACTGCTTGCCCAAGTGGGCACTTCGACCGAAGGCCTTGAGGACGCGAATACCCTGGATGGACTCCTCGACCGTCGTCGTGACATCGCCGGCCTGATCCTGAGCGTCACGGGCCACGACCCGATACAGCGTCTCGAACCTGGTGCAGGCGATCACCAGCGGCACCGACGTCACCAACATGATCAGTCCCAATTGCCAGGACTGGACCAGCAATACGCCGATACCGACGACGAGTGTGACGGCGTTGATGATGATGAACGGGCCGATGAAGGCCATGAACCGCCGGAGCGAACCGAGGTCTGCGATGGCGCGCGAGAGCAGCTGACCCGATTCCCAGCTCTCGTGAGCCGAGACCGACAGCCGCTGAAGCTTGTCGAATACCGTTGCCCGCGCTGATATCTCGAACTGGCTCGACGGCCGCGACACCAGGTAGCGACGAACCCAGATACCGAGTGCATCGATGGTGCCGAGCAGCAGGACGAATGCCGCCGGCCACCAGACGGCCGAGAAATTGCGATCGGTGATGGGGCCGTCGATGACGCGCTGCATCACCAGCGGAATCACCAGACCGGTCATGGTCGCGATCAGCGAGACCACGATCGAGGCGATGTAGAACCACTTGTACGGCAGCAGAAACGGCGCGAAACGGCGCAGTGAACTGGTCGGACGCACAGGGTTCGGGTATGACTGATCGACCGTTCCGATTTCGGGATCGAGCACACCCGTAGACACAGTTCTTCTCCTTATTGCTGTGCTCGAATGATTTCATTGCACAGGCTCAGTTTCCAACCGATTTTTGGGCCAGCGCATTCCAGTGTGAAACCTCGAGCAAGGTCGAGGTCAAGCGAATCGACTCTCGAGTAACGTAGGGCCGTCGGGCGAGAGAAGGGCACACGTGAGCGCACGGTCGATGGTCGGGTTGTTCGCGGGGATCGGAGGGCTCGAGCTGGGGTTGGCCGAGGCGGGCTGGTCGACGCAGTTGCTGTGCGAGATCGATCCCGGAGCCGGGGCCGTCCTTCGAGCGCGTATGCCCGAGACACCGCTGCACACGGACGTCACCACTCTCCGCAGCCTGCCCGGCGACACCGAACTGGTGGCAGCGGGCTTTCCTTGTCAGGATCTGTCCCAGGCCGGACGCACTGCGGGCATCACCGGTGCCCGCTCCGGCCTGGTGGACGAGGTGTTTCGGCTCGTCACGCGCCGACGCGGTCCGCGCTGGCTGCTGATGGAGAACGTGCCGTTCATGCTGCAACTCGGCCGCGGGGCTGCCATGCGGCACATCACCGACGCACTCGAGGACCTCGGCTACATGTGGGCCTACCGCGTCGTCGACGCCCGCGCGTTCGGTTTGCCGCAGCGTCGACAGCGGGTGGTGATGCTGGCCTCGCGCACCGACGATCCACGGGAGGTGCTGTTCTCGCAGGACGCCGGACCGCTGCCCGACGGCGACCCCACCACACAGCCGTGCGGCTTCTACTGGACCGAGGGCATTCGGGGTCTGGGCTGGGCGGTCAATGCGGTCCCGACGCTCAAGGGTGGATCTTCCCTGGGCATCGCCAGTCCGCCGGCGGTTCGCCTGCCGTCCGGAGAGATCGTCACTCCCGGCATCCTCGGTGCCGAACGTCTGCAGGGATTCGATCCCGACTGGACGCTGCCTGCCGTCCAGCAACCCGGCGTGCGCAGCGGACATCGCTGGAAGCTCGTCGGCAATGCCGTCAGTGTGCGGATGGCGTCATGGGCCGCGCGTGCACTCGACGATCCGAAGCCGTACGACGCGTCGGGTGATGTGGCTCTACTTCCAGGCCAGGCCTGGCCGACCGCCGCCTGGGGACGCGATCGAACGTCGTTCAAGGTCGCCGCGTCGACCATGCCGGTGCACGAACCCTACGAGGACCTCATCGACTTTCTGGACGACTCCAAGCTGCTGTCGGCGCGGGCCACCGCGGGATTCCTCAAGCGCTCCCGGGCCGGCAACCTGCGCTTCGCCGACGGTTTCCTCGACGACCTCGACGCCCACCTCGAGCGCATGGGCGGGTACCCCGAGCGGGTTCCGGTGTGAGCGCAGACCGCCCCGTCACCGACGCGAAAACCAGTGCGAGACTGAGCAAGCAGAAGCGACGCGACACCAAACCGGAGGTGGCGCTGCGGCGGGCACTGCACCGGCGGGGCCTACGATATTTCGTCGATCGCGCTCCGTTGAAGGGCATGAGGCGTCGAGCAGATCTGGTCTTTCCCAGGCGCAAGGTCGCGGTCTACGTCGACGGCTGCTTCTGGCACAGCTGCCCGATTCACGCGACCGCGCCCCGAAACAACGCGCAGTGGTGGGCCGACAAACTGGCCGCCAACGTCGCCCGCGATCGCGACACGGACAGACGATTGATCGACGAGGGCTGGCGCGTGGTGCGAATCTGGGAACACGAGGATCCCACCGTCGCCGCCGACCGAGTGGTCGACGAACTTTCCGCTGAATAATTCGGGTCATTCCGCAGGCTCCACTCCCGCTTGAAACCATCTCGAGCCCCCGCGCGTCCAACCCCATGATCGGTCGAATCGAGTTCGGGGGAAACGGTGCGTAAAAATTGGTTGCTCGCGGCGGTGGCGCTGGCGATGTCGGTATCGACGAGCGGATGCGCGGTGGTGTTGCTCGGCAACGCTTTTCCCGCAGGCAGTTCGTCGCCGCAGAGCCGGTACGGGTTCGAGATGTCGGAGGCAGACCGATATCTGGCCGATTCGGCAGAATTCGTGCGCAGTCTCGATCCTTGCGGCTTTCTCACCCAGAACGATCTCGCCGCCCTCGGCACAGTGGTGCAGCTGCGGCCCGACGGCGAATTGAGCACGTGCTCGGCCACCCTGAATCCCGCGGGATCGAGCGCCACCGACTCCATCTCCGTCGATCTGAACGGATATCTGCCGAGTTCCGACGACAAGGGCACCGAGCAGATCACGATCGGCGGCGAACAGGTGTATCGCGAGAACGCGTCGCACGGGTCGTGCCGCATCAGCTTCCCGCTCCGCGACGAGTTCGACGGTGCCACCGCGGGGGCCATGGACGGTTACCTCACCGAATCGGGTCGTAGTTTCGCCGCGATCGAGGTGTCCCGCAGTGTGGGGGACGCGTGTACTACAGCGACATCCGTCACCGAGACCGCGCTCTCGCTGCTGGACGATCCACCACTGCGTGCCGATTCCAAGTACAACCTTCCGCTTGCCATGAAAGACCCGTGCGCGGTCCTGGAACACTTGCCCGCAACCTGGACGGTCGACCGCTGGAACCCTGCGTCCGATCCGGACCGTTGCCACTTCACGGCGTCCTCGGCAACATTTGCGGACAGCCTGGCGATGCTCGACGTCTCGCTCGGCTACGTCGACGGCGACATGCGTTCGACGGACCGCGAGCCCGTCCAGCAGGGCGGCTACACCGTCGAAACACGCGATTCCGATTCGTCGTGCTTCGCGGACATCGTGTTGGGCAACCCCGTGCTCGGCATGCCCGAGAAAGACGACATCGCCGCTCGCTATGCCCGCACGGTTCCCACATTGACCGTCCTGACCGACCACTGCGACTCCGCGGTCGCACTGGCGGTGGCAACTGCCGATGTACTGACTGGCTAGCCTTGGTCGGTGCGTTCGAGAACTGAAGGCGTGGATATCCGCCGGGTCGTACTGGCGATCTGCTTGATCCTCGCCGGACTGCTGTACTCCGCGTGGGTGGCCGAGTTCTTTCTCGATACCGGCCTGGACCCGACCACCTCGTTCCTCAGCGAACTCGACGCCCGCGATCAGCCGTACCGCGAGTTCTTCTCCACCGCAGACGTCGTCACGGGTTCACTGATGGTCTTCGCCGCGATTCTCGGCTTCCTCGCAACCCCGCGTCGACGGCTCGTCGTCACCGGATGGGTCGCGTCGGGCATCTTCGGTATCGCCACCATCGCCGACGCAAAACTTCCCCTCGAGTGTGTCGCTGCCGACGATCCGAGTTGCCCGATCGAACCCAGCGGGCTCTTCCCGCAACTCCATCATCTTCACGCACTCACCAGCACCATCGCGGTGTTCGCGATCTTCACCGTCATGGTTGCGTTCACGCTGGCCGCGTTCCGCTACCGGCTGTACCCGCTCCTTCGGACGCTGGGCCTTGCCGTCCTGATCCTCACGACGCTGGCCACCGCGTGGCTGTTGATCGCCGACAATCTGCCCGGTCAGTACGGTCTCGGCATCGCGCAACGGATTCAAGTGGGCGGCATGTCGGCGTATCTGGTGGTGCTGGGATGTGCGCTTAGACTCGGCGCATGTCCTTCACCGCGACCGAACTGAACGGATCCAAGGTAGAGCAGTACCAGCAGCTCACCGAGCAGGCCCGCGGCCTGGTATACGAAGAGTCGAATCTGATCGCGAACGCCGCCAATCTCTCTGCGTTGGTCTATCACGCTCTGCCCGAGGTCAATTGGGTCGGCTTCTACCTGTACGACGGCACCGAACTGGTGGTCGGGCCGTTTCAGGGTCAGCCTGCCTGCGTGCGCATCGCCCTGAGCAAGGGTGTCTGCGGAGCGGCCGCGACCACCCGTGAGACGCAGCGCGTCGCTGACGTCCATGCCTTCCCGGGCCACATCGCGTGCGATGCCAACACTCGCTCCGAGGTCGTCGTACCGCTGTACCAGGGTGAGACGCTGATCGGTGTGTTCGATCTGGACAGCCCTGTCCCCGACCGCTTCGACGCCGACGATCAGGCCGGCCTCGAAGCGATCGCGGCGGTTTTTCTCAACTCTCTGAGGTAGAACCAGCTGCCGCCTCGAAGAACCAGGCCATGACCAGCGCACCGGGGTCGACGACGCCGCGCGCGGCCTCACCGACGTAGCTGGCACGGCCGCGGTTTGCGGTGATGTCCTTCGTCGATTCGGCTCCGGTTCTCGCCGCGTCGGCAGCGTCCTGCAAGGTTCCGCCGTCCTTCTCGAGCGCGTCGACGGCCGGGGCGATGGCGTCGACCATCGTCTTGTCGCCCACCCGTGCGCCACCGAGTTCGGTGATGCTGTCCAGCCCGGCACGGGCGGCCTGCCCGATAGCCGCGAGATCCGGCTCGGATTCCAGCATCGTCCGGTAGAACTGGCGGAACCAGATGCCGAACAGCGCGCCGGACGTACCGCCCGCGTGGCCGAGGTAGGCCTCGCTCACTGCCTCGAATACCGTTGCTGCCGAGTAGTTTTCCTTGACGGCGTCCAGATCGAGCTGTTCGAGGGCCGCCACCATGTTGGTCCCGAAATCACCGTCGCCTGCCTTACGGTCCAGCTCGGTCAAGGCAGGTTCCTCGTCGAGTACCCGCTGCGCCCACGTCCCGATCCATGTCGAGGCGAACGCCGAAACCTCTCCGGAGTCCGAGGGCTCGAAGGAGGGCCCGAAGCCTCCGCGTTCGCCCACCGGCTTCGCACCACGGCTCTGGGCGTTGGGCCAACCGGGCGCGTCGGTCGGCGCGTCCCAGAGTTCGAGCATCTCGTCGTCGGCGCGCACGAGGGTGATCGAGGCTCCGCCCATGTTGAGCGCGGTGACGAAGCTGCCGACGAGCGAGCGGGCTATCTCGATACCTTTGCCGTGCAGGTACTCCGAGAGTTCACCGAACAGCAGGTGCAGCTCCAGCGGGTGTGTTGCCCCGAGCCCGTTGACCACCGCGATCACCGATTCGCCCGACTTCAATCCGAGCGAATCCACGATGGGCTCGGTCAGCTTCTGAACGATTTCCTGAGCGGGCAGCTGGGATACGCGGTCGGTGCCGCGTTCTCCGTGGATACCGATGCCGAGTTCGATCTCTTCCTTGGGCAATTCGAAGGACGGTTCGTCTGCTCCCGGCAAGGTGGGCGGGTTCAGTGCAACCGCCATGCTGCGTGCGTTCTCCGCGGTTCGACGCCCCAGCGCGACCACCGCCTGCAGACTGTCGCCGCGCTCCGCTGCTGCGCCGCACACCTTTTCGACGACGATGGTTGCAGCGGTGCCGCGTCGACCTGGACCGTCCTCGCTCTCACTGGCCACGTCGTCGTCGACGAGAACGACATCGGCCGCAATACCGTCTTCCTGCAACAGCTCTCGGGCGATCTTGAAGTTCATCACGTCGCCGGTGTAGTTCTTCACGATGTGCAGCACTCCGCCGCCGGAGTCAACGGCCTTCGATGCCTCGTGTACCTGGAGCGCGTTGGGTGAGGTGAAGATCAGGCCCGGGCACGCGCCGGTGAGCATGCCGCGTCCGATGAAGCCGGCGTGCAGCGGCTCGTGGCCCGATCCCCCACCGGACAGCAGGGCGACCTGACCGTCGGAGATGCGGTAGCGGCGGGTCAGAAATCCGGGATCGGCATGCCACGTGACGTCGTCGGTGGCGGCGACGAAACCGCGGAGGGCGTCGGCGACGAATGTTCGAGGGGAATTGGAGAACATGGCTCCACCCTAACCACCTGCGCCGCGTCCCTTCATCGGTTCTGCAGGACCGATACAGTCGGGGCATGAGTACCGAGACCTGGACGCTCGACGCATCGCACGGCGGACAGTTGGCTGTCCGGACGGATGTCACCGGAAAGGCATCCAAGATGGGGCATCGCCTCACGATTGCGGTGACCTCCTGGACCGCCACCGTCGAGTGGTCCGGGGACGCACCCACCGCGGTCACCCTGGACGCCGAGGTGGGATCGATCGATGTGATCCACGGCGAGGGTGGACTGACGCCCTTGATCGGACCGGAGAAGACAGTAGCGAAAGCCAACGCGCTCAAGAGCTTCGACGCCGGCCGATACCCGTCGATCACATTCCGATCGACCGACATCACCGCCGTCGACGCCGGATTTCGGCTGACCGGCACGGCGGAGATCCACGGCGTTTCGAGGGAGGTCACCGTGGATGTGAACGTCACCGACCTCGGAAATCGGTGGCATCTCGTTTCGGAAACTGCTGTGCGTCAATCGGATTACAAGATCACCCCGTATTCGCAGATGTTCGGAGCCATGAAGGTGGTCGACGAGGTCACCGTGACGTTCGACGCCGAGTATCGCAAGCCCTGAGTCTTTCCAATTCGCCTGTCATGGTGGACACTACGGCGATGAGTCGAAATCGATGGATGTTCGGATCGTGCTTATCGGCCCTGACGCTGGCCGTAGCGTTGACCGCGGGCTGCAGCAGTCCAGCGACCTCGTCTGCCGATGGACCTCCGGGAGTGAATGTCAACGGCGTGGGAGAAGTGCAAGGTGCGCCGGACATGTTGACGACCCAGATCGGCGTTCAGGCCACGGCCGAGGACGTCACCGCCGCCATCGAACAGGCGAATGCGGCCGTGAGTGACGTCACGGACGCGGTTGTCGCGGCCGGTGTCGCTCGCGAGGACATCCAGACTCAGCAGGTGTCGATCGATCCGCAGTACTCCGGCGCACTGCCGGGCGGCACCTCGGCGATTTCCGGATATCAGGCCACCAACACCCTGCAGGTGACGGTGCGCGACCTGTCGAAGGCGTCCGCAGTGCTGGGCGACGCCACCTCGGCCGGCGGAAACGCGACCCGCATCTCCGGAGTCTCCTTCAAGATCGACGACAATTCCGAGCTGATCGCCGATGCCCGGTCCAGGGCGTTCGCCGACGCCCGCGATCGCGCCGAGCAGTACGCGTCGCTCGCAGGCGGAGAACTCGGGGACGTTCTGTCGATCACGGAGTCGATCACCGGCCAGGAGCAGCCGCGGGCGTTCGGCGAGTCCGCCACTTCGTTCGACACGGCAGTGCCCATCGAGCCGGGACAACAGACCGTCAGCGTGTCCGTGTCGGTGAAGTGGGCGTTGAACTAGATCCCGGCGGGCGGTGGCAAGCGGTAGTTCACCGGAGTGGCCGAGAAATCCAGAGGATTGCGGACGCCCTCGGCCGCTGCTCCCGGAACCTGGACGCGCGGTTCGAGCCCGAGCGACTCCGCGAAGGCGAAGGCCTCGTCGATCGAATTGACCGGCCCCGCGGGGACGTTGCGGGCCATCAGTTCTCGGTACCATTCGTCGGCCGTACGTGATCGCAAAGCCGAGTTGAGGATGTCGACCAACTGATCTCGATGTTCGACGCGTAGAGAGTTGGACGAGAACCGCTCGTCCAGAGCCAATTTCGGGATTCCCAGCACGTCGGTCAGCGCGGAGAATTGTCGGTCGTTGCCCACGGCCAATGCCAACGGACGATCGGCAGTCTCGAACACCTCGTACGGCACGAGCGACGGGTGCTTGTTGCCCATCGGGACCGGCACGACGCCTGCCCCCAGGTAGGCCGACGACTGATTGCTCAACGCGGACAGCACCGATGCCATCAGTGAGGTGTGTACCTGTTGGCCTGCACCGGTGTTCGACCGATGATGCAGTGCCGCAAGGATTCCGCTGAGCGCGTGCAGTCCGGTGACGATGTCGACCATCGCCACTCCCACTTTGGTGGGCGTCGAGGAATCGGGGCCGGTGACGCTCATCAGACCGCCGACCGCCTGGACCACCAGGTCGTATCCCGGAAGTGCGGAGCCTCCGCCAGTGCCGAAGCCGGTGATCGAGCAGTAGATCAGACCGGGATTCGTCCGAGCCAGATCCGAGTAGCCCAGTCCGAGCCGGTCCATCGCACCGGCTCGGAAGTTCTCGATCAGAATGTCTGCGCCCGAAACGATCTCCTGCGCCTCGGCTACGCCGCCCTCGGATTGCAGGTCGATGAACCTCGACGTCTTGTTGCGATTGACCGAATTGAAATACGTTGCCGTACCGGCAGAGTCGTACGGTGGTCCCCACGATCGGGTGTCGTCACCGATCCCGGGCCTTTCGATCTTGATGACCTCGGCCCCCATGTCGCCGAGCATCATCGTCGCGTACGGGCCTGCGAGTACGCGAGAGAAATCCGCGACGACAAGCCCTGCGAGTGGACCGGTGGCATGCGTCATGGGTCCACTGTATGACCCTCCGCCTACGCGACCGCGAACGACCGCTTCGCCAAGCCGAATTGAAAGCCGGTGATGGCTGTGGTCACCGGAGCTTCCGGGTTCTCGGCGGCACCGAGCGTGACGAACAAAGGCGTGAAATGTTCGACGGTGGGGTGGGCATACGGCATACCCGGTGCGGCGCTGCGGAAGTCCGCCAACGTTGCGACGTCACCGCGTGACAACGCGTCGGCCGCCCAGAGATCGAAGTCCTCCGACCACGTCGGCACGGTGTTGGTGACGAAGTTCTCGCGCGAGAGGAACGGCAGTCCGTGCGTCATGAATCCGGAACCGATGACCAGCACACCCTCCGCGCGCAATTCTTTGAGCGCTGCGCCGATGGCCATCAGCCGGTCGGGAGCATGCGTCGGCAAGCTCAACTGGAGAACGGGGACGTCGGCGTACGGGTACATCACCTTCAGGGGAACCCAGGCACCGTGGTCGAGTCCGCGAGAGGTGTGTCGGTGCAGATTTTCCGACGGCGGGATTGCCGCGGCAACGCGAGCGGCCAAGGCCTCGGCGTCGGGTGTGCGGTATTCCATCGAGAAGTAGCGCTGGGCGAATCCGCCGAAGTCGTAGACCAGCGGGGTCGCAGCCGCCGATGCGGACAGGCTCAGCGGGGCCTCCTCCCAGTGCGCGCTGACGATGAGGATCGCCTTCGGCTTGGGCATCGACTGCGACCACGTGAAGAGTTCGTTCATCCAGAGGGCGTCGTCGAAGACCGGGGGTGCGCCGTGGCTGATGTACAGGGCGGGCATCGGACCATCGCTCGGAGTCCACAGTTCCTGTGACCGGCTCGCGGGTGCGGTATCGGCGAGAAATGCGTCGAACGCTGCTCCCGCGACGGGCGGGTTGATCACAGATGTCATGGCGGGTCCTTCGAGTGTTTAACTTGAAGCTTCAAGTTACCACTCGAATCGATTCATGACAACGCCACCTCGCGGGTAGACCTCGATCGCCGGTGACCTCAGCGTCCACTATTCGTGCCTGGAAGCCTTTTCCCGTTTGTGGGAGCGAATTGTGGACACTCACGTCAGTGCTGTGAGGCGTCGACGCACCGTATCGATGATGCGGTCCACCACGTCCGCGAGGTTGCTACCGCTACACCCAGCGTCCACGCCGAAGGCATGGCTACTCCACGACGACGCGACCACCGCCGGGCAGGTTGGGAGTGTCGGTGGTGATTGTCAGATCGACGCGACCGGCTCCGGTGTCGAGAGTGAGCGGCTCGGTCGATATTCCACCCGCCGAACCGGATCGACCGTTGTCGATGTTCGTCCACACCACGGTCACCGGAACCGGCACCATACTTGCCGCGGACGAGCCCATGTCTCCCGCGCCAGAAATGTTGCTCACGGTCGTCACCGTGACTTTCCCCGCCTCCGCACCCGTCGTTGCCGTGGCCTCGACCGGTCCCGACCCGAAGCTGATGCCGTGTTGGAAGAACACGAATGTCTGCACTGGGCGTAATTCGGTCGTGGTCGCGGCCGCAGCGATTCCTGCCGTCCCCAGAGTCAAGGCTCCCGCTGCCAACGGTGCCGCCACGAGGCGAGTGACTACTTTTCTCGAAAACACGATGCTCCCCATTTCGTTGAATTCGTCCGACGTCCGAGATCATCGTGCAACAGACCGAATGGTATGTAAACCCCTCGGGTCCTAAGCTCGAGTGCATGCCGAATGCCGTCTATCGCGCACCGATGCCGGACGGCGTCGAGCGCGCCCTCACCTACGGACTGTGTGGAATGGCGGCCGACGACGAACGCTCGCTACGACGCGTCGAGCGCTTCGAGCAGGTTCCGGACGGATCTTTCGTCTGGACGCGCACCGAGCGTGGCGAGTTCTTTCTCGGGCGGACTTCCGGTCCTCTACGTGAGGATCGCAGCGCCGACGCGGTGGCGTCGAACATGATCTTCGTGCGGGACTGCGAGTGGACGAGCGAACCCGTTCCCGAGCGCGAGGTTCCCGCGGCGACACTGCAGACTTTCGCGCGCGGTGGCCGCAATTTTCAGCAGACTCACGACCCGCGGGTCGGTGCGGAGTCGGCTAGCGTGTGGCGAGCGCGAGGTCGTTGACCTGGGGATCCACCTGCACGACGGAGTAGCCCTGAATCTCGAACTTGTTCTCGCCCTCGGGCGGTCCGAGGACGGCACGGACGATCAGCGTTGCGGCGGCAGCGACGAGTGCGATCACGATGACCACTGCTGCCACGATCAGCAGGGTCCGTGGGCCACCGAACAGGTTCTTCGAGCTCATGGGTCCATCATGGCCCCTGCGGGATGAGACACGAATCGCGCGTGCGGAAGTAATAAAGGTGTTGATCAGATGAGTTCATGGCTACAGTGAATCTGTGACCGATTCACCCGAGCCCGATTTCTGGTCGTTCATCGAGACCGCCAACACCACGCTGGCCCGGGACTACGGGTTCGAGCATCAGCTGGCCACCGAGGTACTACTGACCCTGAACCGGGCATCGAACATCGTCACCTACGACCTCGAAGCGACGGTTCATCGCCCGCGAGGCTGGTCGTGGTCGTCGTTCCGGCTGATGTTCGTCACGTGGTTGTCGGGCCCGATCGAGCCCAAGCGGGCGGCCGAGCTGACGGGTATGAGCCGCGCGGCCGTATCCAACCTGTCCAAGCCCCTCATCGCCGGCGGACTGCTCGCCAGTACTCCCGACGAGAAGGACGGGCGTTCGGTGCGCCTCGCCCTCACCGCCCAGGGGCACGACGAGATGGTCGAGGCGTTCGCCGAACAGAACGAACGGGAGAACGCGTGGGCCAGCGCGCTCACCGAACCCGAGCAGCGGATCCTGGTGATGCTGTTGACCAAACTCATCACCCACCGCAGCCAATTCGACGTCCGGGGACGCAACTGAGGGTTGCGTAGATCACGTTAAAATAGTTAATGTGTTTACTACAAGCGGTGAACACAACACAGGAGCGATGACGTGGCCTACTACCGGCAGCTCGGATCGGTACCGCCGAAGCGGCACACCCAGCACCGAACTCCCGACGGCAACCTCTATTTCGAGGAGCTGATGGGCGAGGAGGGCTTCTCCTCGGACTCGTCTCTGCTCTATCACCGCCACATTCCGTCGGCCATCGTCGACGCCACGGTCTGGGATCTGCCCGACCAGACAACGACCCCGAATCACCCACTGATGCCGCGGCACTTGAAGTTGCACGAGCTGTTTCCGGAATCCGTCGTCGCCGACACCGACGTCGTCACCGGTCGCCGGCTCGTCCTCGGCAACGCCGACGTCCGACTCTCCTACGTCGTCGCATCGAAAATCTCACCGCTGTATCGCAATTCGATCGGCGACGAGATGGTCTACATCGAATCCGGTTCAGCCACCGTCGAAACCGTGTTCGGAACCCTCGAGGCGCGGCAAGGCGACTACGTGCTCATTCCGCGTGCCACGACGCACCGCTGGATTCCCGACGGCACCCTGCGCGCCTACGCCATCGAGGCCAACAGTCACATTGCACCGCCCAAGCGCTTTCTGTCGAAGTTCGGCCAGCTGCTCGAGAACGCCCCCTACTGCGAACGCGATCTGCGCGGCCCCACCGAGCCCCTACTGGCAGACGGAAGCGACGTCGAAGTGCTTGTCAAACATCGTGGTTCGACGGGCATCGTCGGAACCCGATACGTCTACCCCAACCACCCGTTCGACGTGGTGGGATGGGACGGTTGCCTCTATCCGTACACGTTCAACATCTCGGACTACGAACCGATCACCGGCCGGGTGCATCAACCACCGCCTGCGCATCAGGCATTCGAGGGGGCCAATTTCGTGATCTGCAATTTCGTGCCGCGCAAGGTCGATTACCACCCGTTGGCAATTCCGGTGCCGTACTACCACTCCAACGTCGACTCCGACGAGATCATGTTCTACGTCGGCGGCGACTACGAAGCCCGCAAGGGCTCGGGCATCGGGCAAGGCTCGATCTCGGTACATCCGGGCGGTCACGCTCATGGGCCGCAACCCGGTGCCTACGAACGTAGTATCGGTGCCGAGTTCTTCGACGAACTGGCCGTCATGGTCGATACGTTCCGCCCCCTCGAACTCGGCGAGGGTGCGCTCGCGTGCGAGGACACCGGCTATGCGTGGACGTGGGCAGGCCGGGGGCCGAACCGATGATCCCTCCGTTCTTCCGTCGCCTGTGCGACGACGCCGCCGCTTTCCCTCCCGGCAATGCGCCGCTCGATGTTGCTGTGGCACAACATCTCGAGCACCGGGCCAGTGCGTTCGCAGACCTCGTCGGCCCGTTGGTCGTTCCGATGGACCGTGTGGGCGAGCTGGATCTGGGTGCTCGGATGGAGGTGGCGTTGACCGCACCTGCCGGGCCGGGCAGTGTGGAGGCAGGCCTACGCGCCGCCGACCGCACGGCGGGCGTGACGGTCGTGTCCATCGAAGTCGCAGTCCCCCAGGGCACCGACATCGATGTGCTCCGCAACATCACTCAGGACATCGACATCTATGTCGAGATTCCCCGGGACTCCCGAAAAGACGACATCTTCGACGCCGTCGACGAGTTCGGGTATCGCGCCAAGTTCCGGACCGGTGGCGTCACGGCCGACCAGTACCCAGACGAACACGAGCTCGCCGCGTCGATCTACCAGGCGGCACAGCGAGAGATTCATTTCAAGGCCACCGCCGGTCTGCATCACGCGGCGCGTAACACCGATCCCCACAACGGTTTCGAGCAGCACGGCTTCCTCAACGTGATTCTTGCGGCCGAAGCAGCGCACAGCGGCGCTCGCGTCGGCGAGCTCGAGAAGATCCTGGCGATCCGAGACGCAGACGTCCTCGCCGGGCTCGTCGCCGGGATCGAGGGCCAACGCGCCTTTGCCTCCTTCGGCACCTGCAACATTCGTGAACCCCTGGACGATCTCGTCCGACTCGGACTCGTCCCACCTCTGTGACCTAGGAGCGCCGCTCATGACGCACATCGACATTACCGCCGATTCCGAGTTCGGAATCGACAACCTCCCCTACGGCATTTTCAGCACTCCGGGCACGGATTCCCGTGTCGGAGTCCGCTACGGCGACAACGTGATCGATCTATCCGCAGCTCTGGGTGATCCAGATTTTTCTTCGGCAAGCCTGAACGCGTTCATGGCTCGCGGACGCGGTCGGTGGGCGGAGGTCCGCTCGTCGGTCACCGACATGCTCACCGGTGGCACGACCCCCGCGGAAGCAATCGTGCCCGTTTCCGACGTGACGATGCACCTGCCGTTCGATGTGGCCGACTACGTGGACTTCTACGCCTCCGAGCATCACGCAGCCAACCTCGGCCGACTCTTTCGCCCCGACGCCGAACCGCTGCTACCGAATTGGAAGCACCTACCCGTTGCGTACCACGGTCGGGCCGGCACGGTCGTCGTCTCCGGCACCGACATCACCAGGCCTCGCGGCCAACGCAAGGCACCCGACGAGGCGTCGCCCACCTTCGGTCCGAGTAGGCGACTGGACATCGAGGCAGAGATGGGCTTCGTCGTCGGCGTTCCGTCCGACGGGCCGATATCGCCGGATCGGTTCTCGGACCACGTGTTCGGAGCCGTCATCGTCAACGACTGGTCGGCGCGCGACATCCAGGCCTGGGAGTACGTGCCACTCGGGCCGAATCTCGGCAAGAGTTTCGCGACGTCCATCTCGCCGTGGGTGGTGCCCCTGCTCGCGTTGGAGCAGGCGCGAACCTCGACGCCGGTTCAGGACCCGGAGCCGCTCGAGTACCTCCGCGAATCTCGTTCCTGGGCTCTCGATATCGACCTGACCGTCGTGTGGAACGGGCATGTCGTCTCGCACCCGCCCTACAGTGCAATGTACTGGTCGCCGGCTCAGATGCTCGCGCACGAGACCGTCAACGGTGCGACATCCCGAACCGGTGATCTGTTCGCCTCGGGCACCATCTCGGGACCCGAGAAGAATCAGCGCGGCGCGTTCATCGAATTGACCTGGGGTGGAGCAGAACCCGTGACCCTCGGATCGGAGAACCGAACCTTCCTTGAGGACGGCGACGAAATTGTCATCGCCGGGAGTGCCCCAGGACCCAACGGATCTCGCATCGGATTCGGTGATGTTCGGGGTCGTATCAAGCCCGCCTGAGCGACAGCTACCAGTCCGAGCGCACGACGAGGGACTGCTCGATTTCGAGTGCTGCGTCGCGCACGGCCTGCCCCCACAATACGCCGGCCGACGTCGACACCCTCTCGATCGGTCCCGCGACGCAGACGGCGGCCACGATGCGCTGGTCTCGGCGAACCGGGGCGCTCACCGAGGTCAGTCCCGGTGTTCGCTCGGATACAGATTCCCACCAGCCGAGTGCGCGGCTCTCGGAGTCGGCGTCGAGATCGCCGGCCAACACGTGACCGGCCGACCCGGCTCCGAGCGGAAGTAGCGCCCCTACAGGCAACGATGCGCGGAGTTCGTGCTGGGAATCCTCGGAGACGAGGCACAACCGATGCGATCCCCGCAGTACCCACAGCTGGGCGGACTCTCCGGTCTCTTGCCGCAGGCGCCTGAGAATCGGTACCGCAAGTCCGCTGAGGGTGGAGGTGCCGAAGCGATCACCGGGATGAAGAAGACCGTCGTTGTCCCGGCGGAGCATCGAGTACCGCACCATCTCGCCGACCAGTCGATAGACCGTCGATGCAGACAGGCCCAGTATCTTGGCGAGGTCACCGGTGGTTCGCGGACATGCCTCGACGGCATTGAGAATCGCCGCGGCCCGGGCCAGCACCCCGGTAGTGGTGTCGGCGCTACCGTCCGTCACTGCTGTCGACCTCCGTTTTCGATTCCCGTACAGCATCGGCTACATGGCCGACACTGCCTACGCAGCATAGGTGTCGGGCGGGTCGACGACGCTGTCAGCAGGGCCGAGCGCCACGATGGACGCCGGCCAGGTCGCGGTAGGTGAGCGCGTTGGCTGTGCAGTTCTCGACCTCCTCGGCGGTCAATTCCCGCCGAACCTTGGCAGGGACACCGGCGACCAATGATCTCGGTGGGATCTGCGCACCTTCCGTCACCAGTGCACCTGCGGCAACGAGGCAGTCCTCCCCCACCACTGCTCCGTTCATGATGACGGCAGCCATGCCGACCAAGGTTCCGTCGCCGACGGTGCAACCGTGCAAGACGGCATTGTGTCCCACACTCACGTTGCGTCCGATCGTAAGCGGGAAGCCCGGATCCACATGTGCAACAACACCATCCTGAATGTTGGACCCACCGCCGATCGTGATCTCCTCCGAGTCGGCCCGTAGAACGGCTTGGTACCAGACACTGCTGTCCGGACCGAGATTCACTCGCCCGACGAGCGTCGCAGTGGGGGCGACCCACGCAGATGCGTCGACAGTAGGAGATCCGCACTCGAGCGCGAGCAGCATCGACCCTGGGTTCTTGTCGGTCATGAGTTCCTGTTTCCTTCCAGCGGCACGAATATCTGAGAAATCCACATCACAGTGGTTGTCATACGTGATCCAGCACACTATGGTCATTCCTATCAGAAGATAATGCCTTTATCAAATAATGATAATCAGGCCATCTTCACTCTGACTTACTACGTACTGCAGGGAGTGACCACCGGTGTCCATCACCACTGAGAACGGCCCTTTGCACGGAATCCGTGTGATCGAGCTGGGCAATTTCATCGCTGCACCCTTCGCGAGTCGCCTTTTCGCCGACTTCGGTGCCGACGTCATCAAGATCGAACGCCCCGGCGTCGGCGACGAACTCCGCGGCTGGCGTCGAAGCCGCGGCGACACCTCCATGATGTTTCGAACCATCGCTCGCAACAAACATTCGGTGACTCTCGATCTGCGTACCGACGAAGGCCGCGATCTCGCGCTGAAGTTGGTCGAGACCGCCGATGTCGTCGTGGAAAACTTCCGGCCCGGCACCCTCGAGCGGTGGGGCCTCGGACCCGACCGACTACAGGAAGCCAATCCCGACGTGGTCATGGTCCGTATCTCGGGCTACGGCCAAACCGGCCCGCATCGAGACCGGGCCGGATTCGGCGGGGTAGCAGAAGCATTCGGCGGATTGCGCCACGTCACCGGTCACGCGGATCGCGAGCCCGTTCGGCCCGCAGCACCCATCGGCGACGTACTGGCCGGATTGCACGGTGCCGTCGGCGCTCTCGTGATGCTCCTGGCTCGCGAACGAAGCGGAGATCATTCCCGGCCCAAGGTTGCCGACGTCGCACTCTACGAGGCGGTGTTCATGGCCATGGAATCGCTGGTCCCGGACTACGACGCATACGGCACGGTTCGCCAGCGCACAGCAGGCAATCTCCCCGGCGTGGTCCCCAGCGGCATCTATCCGTCCCAGGACGGCAGCGTCATGATCGCCGGAAACTCGAGCAGCGTGTTCGGACGGCTCATGACCGCGGTGGGCCGAGCAGACCTGGCCGCCGACCCGGAACTGGCGAACGGCGACAAACGATTTGCGCGCGAGGCCGAACTCGACGGAGCCATCTCCGACTGGACGTCGGTAAGGCCGACAGCTGTTGTCGTCGACGAACTCGGTGCCGCGGGCATTCCCGTCGGAGAAGTGTTCGACGCAGCTCAGATCGCCGACGACGAACACTTCGTTTCACGCGGGATGGTCCAACCTCTGAAAGTCTCTGTGGAACAGGGTAGTACCGAGGAAGTGCGCTTTCCCGGAGTGGTTCCACGCTTCGGCGACGAACCCACCGCCGTGAAGTGGGCCGGACCGGACCTGGGCGAGCACACGGACGATGTCCTCGGCCGCACGCTCGGGCTCACCGAGGAGCAGCTCGACGATCTCCGCGCCAGGAAGGTGATCTGACATGCCTCGCGTACACATCACCGACGTCTATCTCCGCGACGGATTGCAGGACGAGAAATGCATCGTCCCCACGGAGGACAAACTCGCCGTGCTCGACGCCACCCTCGCGTCGGGCATCACGACCGTCGAGATCGCCTCGTTCGTTTCTCCCACCCGAGTGCCGCAGATGGCCGACGCCGAAGAGGTCGTCTCGCGTGCACCGCGCCGATCCGATATCCGTTACACCGCATTGACATTGAACGGACGGGGAGTGCACCGGGCCGCCGAGACCGACATCGATGTCATCCAGGTCGTCACCTCCGCCAGTGAGGGCCACAGCCGCGCGAATGCCGGACGGTCGTCCGAGGACGCTCTGCAGGATTTGCACCGTGCAGTCGCGGCGCATCCGGATCGGACGTTCATCGGCGGAGTCAGTACCGCGTTCGTGTGCCCGTTCGACGGCATCATCACGCCCGCACGGCTCGTCGAGGTCTGCACGCGCATGGCCGACATCGGCGTATCGAGCCTCGGTCTCGCGGATACCCTCGGCATCGCGACCACGGATCAGGTACTGGCCGGGGCCGACGCCGTCCGAAAGGCGTTGCCGGAGTTGACGATCAGCCTGCATCTGCACAACGCCCACGACCAGGCCCTCGAAACAGCGGTTCGTGCAGTGCTCGACCTCGAGATCGAGCACTTCGACAGCGCGCTCGCCGGGTACGGCGGTTGCCCCTTCGCCCCGGGCGCGCACGGAAACCTGGCCACCGAGCAGCTCGTCGACAGGTTCCATCGCGCCGGAATCGACACCGGTATCGACACGGCTGCTCTGGCCGCCGCTGCCGATCTCGCTCGTTCAGTGGTCGATCGCGCTCTTCCTCTCCCCACTTCTGCTTCCGCTCTCTGATCAGGCGGGCTCCGGTCCGCGCATCGCCGCTTCCCCTGCGGCACAACCTCATCCTCCGTCCGAAAGGCCAGCCATGGTCTACGCAATCTCGATCATCGCCCTCATCGCAATCTTCACGGTCGCGACGATCACTCCCATCAACATGGGCCTACTGGCCTTCGCCGGCGCCTTCCTCATCGGTGGCGCGATATCCGGCATACCCATCGAAGACATCATCGACGCATTCCCAGGTAGCACCTTCATCATCGTCGGTGGCATCACCTTGTTGTTCGCCATCGCCAAAGCCAACGGAACCATCGACGTCGTCATCGATCGATCCCTCCGACTGGTGGGCGGACGGCGCTGGGCCATCCTGTGGATGATGTTCCTGCTGTCCGGCCTGCTGATGGCCCTCGGATCCGTGCTCGCCGTCGGCATGCTGGCACCGATCGCGATGCCGCTGGCCAAGCGCAACAACATCAATCCCTTCCTGATGGGCATGGTCGTCAGCCATGGCGCGCTCGCCTGCTGCTTCTCCCCGATCAACCTCTACGGTGCCTTCGTCAACGGCTTGATGGACTCCACCGGTGTGGGCTCACATCCGCTCGCACTGTTCCTCATCCCGTTCGTTCTCAACACGCTGATCGCACTGGTCCTCTTCCTCGTTCTCGGCCGCGACCTGATCAAAGACCGCACGCGTGCGTTCGATGTCCAGGATCTCCGCGACCAGGAGGGCGGGCTGCCGGTGCCGTCAGGACCGCGTCCGGGCAACACCGGGTTGCCCGAGGGCAGCGGTGGCGGCACCGCCGTGCAGGTCGAAGCCGATCCGATCGAAGCAGCCTCGGTCACAACGGTTCCCGATCAAGCCGTTCCCCTGACTCGAGTGCGCGTACTCACGCTTCTCGGTATTGCCGCCCTGGTTCTGCTGTCCGTGACTTTGGGCGTCGACATCGGCGTCAGCGCGATCTGCGTGTCGGTCGTGTTGTTGCTGCTGGCACCGAAGACTCATCCGAAGGTGGTCGACAACATCGCCTGGCCCGCCGTGGTTCTGGTCTGCGGTGTTCAGACGTACATGGCGGTCATGACCCAGAACGGTACGCTGGGATTCCTCGGCGACGCCGCCTCAGCCCTGGGATCACCACTGCTGACGGCACTCATCCTGTGCTACGCGGTGGCAATCATCTCGGCGTTCGGATCGTCGATCGGCACCATCGGTATCGCCCTCCCACTCGCTGCACCCATGCTCGCCGCCGGCGAGTTGGGAGCCATCGGATTCGTTGCTGCCATTGCCTTCTCGGCGACGGTGGTGGACGTGAGCCCGTTCTCCACCAACGGCGTGATGGTCCTGGCCGAGGCACGGGTGGACGACAAAGCCCGATTCCAGCGAAAGATGTTGGGTTACTGCGGACTCGTCGTTCTCCTCGCTCCGCCGACCGTATGGTTGCTGACGGTGGTCGGGCCTTCGATGACCTGATTCGACAGCCACTTCGGCCCCTGCCTCGACGCGGACGTGCTCAGTCGCGCGTTCGTCGATAGGCAGGGGCCTTCGGCGTTCTCTCGGGCTCGGCGGTGTTCAGCAACGGCATCGCTCGAAACTCGACCAGTTCCGAGAGCACGACCACACTGGTGGACCGTGCGATCGTACGAGACTGGTTGAGCACGATCAGAGTTCGCTGCAGATCGTCGTGCGAGGCGGCCGCGACCCGGCACAGTACGTCGCCAGCACCGGTCGTTGCGAATGCTTCCAACACCCCGGGTATTTGCTCCAGAACAGCGACGACGTCACCGAGAGCGCCCTGGGCGATCTCCAACGTCACGAACGCCTGAACGCCGTAACCTGCTGCAGCCAAGCCGATTCGAGGTTGATACCCCCTGATGACACCGGTGTCCTCCAGTCGCTGCAGACGGGCCGACACAGTCGCACGCGCAACGCCGAGCGTCCGCGACAGCTCGAGCACGCCGATCCTCGAATTGTCATGCAGCGCAGCGAGCATCGCCCGGTCCAACTCGTCCAATGTGGATTCCATCGCGCACCTCCAGTTTTCTGTACGAATTGTATAGCAAGCAGCGCATTCTCCTGGCCCATCTGTGCAGCTCATGTAGCAGAAGTTCGGTCGATTGACACCTTTCACCGGCAATGTTTGAGTCATCAGGACAGTTCGCTCAGCTCGAACCGAAGGCGGCCGATCCCCTCGTCGCCGCGCCCGAGCCATCACACCAACCAGGGAGCCTTCATGAGCCTCGACAGCATCCTCAACGACGACGAAAGATTGGCCGATCTCGATGCAGATCAGCTTCGACAGCTCGTCGGCCTGGTCGAGTACGACGACAAGAAAGATCCCTTTCCGGTCAGCGGCTGGGACGCCATCGTGTGGGTCGTCGGCAACGCGACGCAGACCGCGCACTTCTTCCAGTCCGCGTTCGGCATGGAGCTCGTTGCCTACTCCGGCCCGACAACGGGCAAACGTGACCACCACGCGTACGTGCTCAAGTCCGGCGCAGTGCGTTTCGTCATCAAGGGAGCCGTCGATCCGGACAGCGATCTGGTCGCCCACCACACCCGCCACGGTGACGGCGTCGTCGACATCGCGCTGGCCGTACCGGATGTGGATCGATGCATCGAACATGCGCGGGCCCAGGGCGCTCGAGTACTGCAAGAGCCGACCGACACCTCCGACGAGCACGGCACAGTCCGCACCGCGGCCATCGCGACCTACGGCGACACCCGGCACACGTTGGTGGACCGCTCCCGCTACACCGGCGCCTACCTACCCGGCTACGTACCGCGAACGTCGACGTTACAGCGACCGGAAGGCGCTCCCAAGCGCATCTTCCAGGCTCTCGATCACGTGGTCGGCAATGTCGAGCTCGGAAAGATGGACGAGTGGGTCGACTTCTACCACCGCGTCATGGGTTTCACGAACATGGCCGAATTCGTCGGGGCCGATATCGCCACCGATTACTCCGCGCTGATGAGCAAGGTCGTCTCCAACGGCAACCACCGCGTGAAGTTCCCACTGAACGAACCGGCCATCGCCAAGAAGCGCTCACAGATCGACGAGTACCTCGACTTCTACCGAGGCCCAGGAGCACAGCATCTGGCGCTCGCGACCAACGACATCCTGTCCTCGGTCGATGCCCTCCGCGCAGCGGGCGTCGAATTTCTCGCCACACCCGATTCGTACTACGAGGACCCGGAACTGCGGGCCCGTATCGGCAACGTTCGGGTTCCGATCGAAGAGCTGCAGAAGCGCGGCATTCTCGTCGACCGTGACGAGGACGGGTATCTCCTGCAGATCTTCACCAAGCCACTGGTCGATCGCCCGACGGTATTCTTCGAGCTGATCGAACGCCACGGCTCGCTCGGCTTCGGAATCGGTAACTTCAAGGCACTGTTCGAGGCCATCGAGCGGGAGCAGGACGCGCGCGGAAACTTCTGACTCGTGATCTGTTCGACGCCGCCCACTGTCAGCGTTCGGTGGGCGGCGTCGTGCGTCCCAGACCGCCTCGGTCCTCGTCGAAGATCAACCATGTGCGGGTCGCCCGAACGCCGTCGAGCGATTGCAGGCCCTCGAGCACCACCAGCCGCAGGCTCTCGTTGTCGGGAGTCCTGATGAGTACCAGTACGTCGAAATCCCCTCCGAGCAAACTGAAATGGTCGACGAACTCCATCGCCCTCAGCCCCTCGGACACGGTCCGCCACGAATCCTGACGGATGGACAAGGCGATGAACGCCGAGGTTCCGAGCCCGGACGCCGCGTGATCCACCTGCACGGTGAACCGTTCGATGACACCGGAATCCTTGAGTCTGTCCACCCGCGTATAGGTATGTGCACGAGAGAGATTCAACCGATCGGCCAGCACCCGCATCGAGACCCGGCCGTCTGCGGTGAGCTCGGCGAGGATGCGACGATCGGTGTCGTCCAACTCCACACGCCTCGAGACGTCGTCCATTCGTCCGCTCCTACCTCGTGGTTCGTTGCGCCGATCGGACAGATTCTGGATTCGCGCGGCGATCAGCGGCCATATGTCTGCAATTCTACGACCTTCGGACTTGTTCATCACAAAATCGGCCAGAATCGCCGTACAAGCCGATTTCAGGAGAGTGCGTCATGACGACCGTCGAGAAGGTAGCGGCAACGTCCTACCAACAGTTCATGCCCGCCGACCGTCCCGTGCAGTATCTCGCGCCGGACGGGACGGGCGTGGACAGTGCCGCCCGCTACGCACACCCGTCCAACGAGCGCCTGCTCGAGATGTACCGCTCGATGGTGCACGGTCGCCGATTCGACCAGCAGGCAACAGCTTTGACCAAGCAGGGCCGTCTCGCGGTCTACCCGTCCTCGCGCGGACAGGAGGCCTGCCAGATCGCGGCCGCCCTGTGTCTGGGTGAGCAGGACTGGATGTTTCCGACGTACCGTGACTCGATGGCTCTCGCGGCGCGAGGCGTCGACCAGGTGGAGTTGCTCGGCATGCTCGCCGGCTACTGGCACTGCGGCTACGACCCGACCGCCTACAAGGTCGCTCCCCAATGCACCCCACTGGCAACACAATTGCTCCACGCGACCGGCTTCGCGTACGCCGAGGCCAAGCAGGGTCGCGACACCATCGCCCTCGCCTTCTGCGGCGACGGTGCCACCAGTGAGGGCGACTTCCACGAGGCCCTCAACTTCGCCGCGGTGTTCCGGGCACCGGTCATCTTCCTGGTGCAGAACAACGGCTTCGCGATCAGCGTTCCCCTGGCACGTCAGAGTGCGGCTCCCTCGTTGTCGCACAAGGGAGTCGGCTACGGAATCGGCAGCGAGCAGGTCGACGGCAACGACCCGATCGCCATGATGGCCGTGATGGACGAGGCCGTCAAGTACGTCAGAGCGGGCAAGGGACCGGTGGTCGTCGAGGCGCACACATACCGCATGGACGCGCACACCAACGCCGACGATGCTACGCGCTACCGCAAGGCCGACGAGGTCGAAGGGTGGCTGGCCCGAGATCCGCTCTTGCGCCTCGATTCCTACCTCGAAGGCCAGGGGCTGCTCACCGACGAGCTGCGCGAGCAGATGACGGTATCGGCCGACGCCGACGCCGCTGCGCTTCGCGCCGGCATGAACGTCGAGCAGGAAGTCGACCCCGAGGATCTGTTCCGGTTCGTCTATTCCTCCCCCACACCCGGCCTGACCGAACAACGCGATCAGGTTGCCGCCGAAATCGCTGCAGGAGAACTGTCATGACCACGATGACCATGGCCGGAGCCCTCAACGCCGCTCTGCGCGACGCGTTGACCGAGGACGAGAAAGTAGTTGTGTTCGGCGAGGACGTCGGCACACTCGGCGGCGTCTTCCGCGTCACCGACGGCCTCACCCGCGACTTCGGCGACGACCGCTGCTTCGACACCCCGCTCGCCGAGTCGGGCATCGTCGGATTCGCGATCGGAATGGCGATGTCGGGTTACAAGCCCGTCGTCGAGATGCAGTTCGACGCCTTCGCCTACCCGGCCTTCGAGCAGATCGTGTCCCATGTGGCCAAGTTGCGCAACAGAACTCGCGGCTCACTCACCGCGCCGATGGTCATTCGCATCCCGTTCGCCGGCGGTATCGGCGGAGTGGAGCACCACTGCGACTCGTCCGAGGCCTACTACGCCCACACCCCGGGCCTGAAGGTCGTATCCCCGTCCACCGTCGCCGACGCGTACTCACTGATGCGCGACGCCATCGCCGATCCGGACCCGGTGATCTTCCTCGAGCCGAAGCGGCTGTACTTCTCCAAGGACGACATCGAATTGACCAAGACCGAGCCGATCGGCACCGCCGTCGTCCGCCGTGCCGGTACCGACGTCACTCTTCTCGCCTACGGCCCCACCGTGTCCGTGGCCATGCAGTCGGCAGAGTTCGCAGCCGAGGACGGCCGGAGCGTCGAAGTCATCGATCTGCGATCGCTCAATCCTTTCGACGACGTGACCGTCGCGGCCTCGGTACGTAAGACCGGTCGCTGCATTGTGATTCAGGAAGCGCAGGGCTTCTCGGGTGTCGCCGCCGAGATCGCGTCGCGGGTATCCGAGCGTTGCTTCCATCACCTGCACGCTCCGGTTCTGCGGGTCACCGGTCTCGACATCCCCTACCCTGCACCGAAACTGGAGCACTTCCACCTGCCGTCCGCCGACCGCGTGCTCGACGCGATGGACCGACTGCAGTGGAACGACGCCCCCGACCTCAGCAAGGCGGTCACGGTATGAGCATGCAGGTATTTCTGCTCCCCGACCTCGGTGAAGGACTGACCGAGGCCGAGATAGTCGAATGGAAGGTCAAGCCCGGCGACACCGTCACCATCGATCAAGTTGTCGTGGAGGTCGAGACGGCGAAAGCCTCCGTCGAGGTGCCCTGCCCGTTCGAGGGTGTCGTCGGCGAACTGCATGCCGCCGAGGGCACGTCACTCGCCGTCGGTGCTCCGCTGATCAGCATCACCGGCGGTGCCGTCGCCGATGTGTCCGCTGCCCATGAGCGTTACCGCGAAGAGGAGAAAGCCGGCTCGGGAAATGTGCTGATCGGCTACGGCACGGGACACGGTCCGACCGGCCGTCGTCGGAGAGCGGCTGCGCCGCAGGTGAGCGGAAACTCGACCCAGGCTACGAGTTTCCGCTCACATGCACCGAAGGTGCTCTCCCCCGTCGTCCGGAGCATGGCGTTACAGGGTGGGCTCGATCTGGCCATTATCGAGACAGCCGGCGGCCACGGAGTCATCACCCGTGCGGACGTGGAACGGGCACTCTCCACCAGCGTTCCCACTACCGACGGGGTCACGCGAATCCCTATCACCGGGATTCGCAAGACCATCGCAGACAAGCTCTCTCGCAGTCGCTCGGAGATTCCCGAGGCCACCGTCTGGGTCGACGTCGACGCAACAGCTCTACTGCAGGCCCGACGCGACCTCGACGCCTCCATCGACGGAGTCAAGGTGACGCTGTTGGCGGTTCTCGCCAAGCTGACGATGATCGCTCTGGCCAAGTTCCCCGAGCTGAACAGCACGGTCGATACTGCCGCGGGCGAGATCCTGCGCTACGAGAACGTCGGACTCGGCATTGCCGCACAGACCGATCGCGGATTGATGGTTCCCGTTGTGCCGCAAGCAGACAAGGCCGATCTGAAAGAACTCTCCGAGCGGTTGGCCGAATTGACCGAGCTCGCACGTACTGGTTCTCTCCCTGCAGCTCGCCTGAGCGGCGGAACGTTCACCCTCAACAACTACGGGGTGTTCGGGGTCGACGGCTCGGCCGCGATCATCAATCATCCCGAGGCTGCGATTCTGGGTATCGGACGCATCATCGACCGCCCGTGGGTGGTCGATGGTCAATTGGCCGTCCGCAAGGTAGCGCAGCTGTCGTTGGCATTCGATCACCGCGTGTGCGACGGCGGAGTCGCTGGTGGGTTCCTGCGCACTGCTGCCGATTTTGTCGAAAACCCCGTCGTGGCATTGGGATCCGTCCGATGAGTGATGTCGACGTTCTCATCCTCGGTGGCGGATCAGGTGGGTACTCCTGCGCCCTGCGCGCCGAGCAGCTCGGTCTCTCGGTTGCGCTGGTCGAGGAGGACAAACTCGGTGGCACCTGCCTGCATCGCGGGTGCATCCCCACCAAGGCGCTGCTGCACACCGCCGAGGTGGCCGATGCGGTGCGCGGGGCTGCTCACGTCGGCGTTACGGCCTCGCTGACCGGTGTGGATATGCCTGCGGCGCTGGACTATAAAAGCAGCGTGGTCGCCGGCCTGTACTCCGGACTGCAAGGGCTGTTGAAGCGGCCGGGCATCGAAATCGTGTCCGGTCGCGGCCAGGTGGTCGGTCCTCGCACCGTCGAAGTCGATGGGCGACGCATCACCGGGGCTTCACTGGTCCTCGCGACCGGATCGTATTCACGCACCATCCCGGGTATCGAACTTGGACCTCGTGTTCTCACCAGCGACGGGGCGTTGGCACTCGATCGAGTTCCGGAATCTGTCGTCGTGCTAGGCGGCGGAGTCATCGGTATCGAGTTCGCCAGTATCTGGTCCTCGTTCGGTGCCAAGGTCACCATCGTCGAGGCCTTCGATCGTATCGTTCCCGGTGAAGACGAGTGGTCTTCGAAGCAGTTGACCAAAGCATTACGCAAGCGCGGCATCGACATTCGAACCGGGACCAAAGTCGAGACCGTCACCGAATCTTCCGACGACGTCTCGGTGACACTGTCGTCCGGTGACACCCTCTCGGTGGATCTCGTCCTGGTGTCCGTCGGTCGCGGACCCCGTACCGACGGACTGGGTCTGGCCGAGCAGGGCATCGCCACCGAACGTAGCTTCGTCACTGTGGACGACAACCTGCTCACCACCGCAGACGGCGTCTATGCCGTCGGCGACATCGTGGCGGGGTATCAGTTGGCTCATCGCGGTTTTCAGCACGGCATGTTCGTTGCCGAGCACATCGCCGGTCTCGCACCCGCACGCATAGACGGCGATCTCGTTCCACGCGTTACCTATTCGCATCCCGAGGTTGCGTCGGTCGGTCTCACCGAGAAGGCCGCAGAGGAGAAGTACGGAGCCGTGACGTCGGTGGTCTACGACCTCGGCGGCAACGGCAAAAGTCGCATTCTCGCCACCGCAGGCGGAGTCAAGGTTATTCGCGCACGCGAGGACGGTCCTGTCGTCGGCGTCCACCTCGTCGGTGACCGCGTGGGCGAGCTGATCGGTGAGGCACAACTCGCGGTCGCGTGGGAGGCACTGCCGTCGGAGGTCGGGACCTTCGTGCACGCGCACCCCACGCAGAACGAGGCACTCGGTGAAGCGATGATGGCACTGTCGGGACGGCCGTTGCACGCGCATAGCTGAGCGGGAACGGCCGGTCCCAGGGCCATGGCCTTTTCGGAGTGAGGATTCGGTCGGTCCCGGTCCGTGAACTCGCCGCCCATGCTGACTGCGTGGGGTGACGAGAGCGGGTCTCAGCCCGGCCGAGATCCTCACACCTATCTGATGGCGGCGGTCCTGTGCGACGGAGGTGATGTGCCGGAATGGCGCAACACCATGGAACAGGTCCGCCTCGTCACCGAGCCCAAGGTGCATTGGCATGGAAGTAGTCCCGATTGCCGCCACCTTCTCGTGGAGGCAATCGCCTCCCTGCCGATGATGGGCTTGGTGCTCGTACACACTACTGAAGCAAGCGATCGCCGGCATCGCCGAAAGTGCTTGGATTGCTGTTACCGAACCTCGCCGAGATGCAATGCGCCCGCGTTACGCTGGAATCGGGAGGAAACCAGGACCGAAGCGATCTCGATCTACTTCAGAAGTTCCGCGCACAAAAAATGGTTACCTCAGGTCTACGTCTGCATCACAGCGTCGGTCGAATCGGACCTGCGCTCTGGGTGGCCGACATCGTGTGCGGAGCGGTGGTACAAGACCGCGTGGGAAACAGCAGCTATCTGGACAAGATCAGCGATGCTGTCGAAATCCACCACCTATGACCCTGAAACGACGCAAGCCACAGACCTCGTCATCCGGCGAGTGATTCTGTGGCTCACTTCCAGCCCCACCTCGATGGGGCGGCAAGAGCTTCAAAGTACCGGGGCGAGTTACGTCGGCGCAACCATCGACAGCTGACACGAAGTCCCGCTGTCTCGATTATTCGACGTCGCTACTTCATCAGGAATCGCATCAGAGCAGTTCTGCACCACGGTGGACCGCCCAGTAAACAAAGAAGGCCCCGAAACCGCATCGGTCTCGGGGCCTTCGTCTATGCGACGTCAGACGTTCAGATCCTCGTCTTTACGGTTCTTGATGCGCGAGGTCGCCACGAAGGAGATTGCCGCCAGGATCATCAGGTAGATCGAGATCGACATCGAGGTGCCGGTTCCGTTGAACAGTGCCTCGGAGATGGTCGGGACGAATGCTCCACCGAGCACGGTTCCGATGGCATATCCGATGGATGCGCCACTGAATCGGACTGCAGCGGGGAACATCTCGGCGTACAGAGCCGGCTGTGGTCCGTAGGAGAGGCCGAGTCCGACGGCGAAGAGCCCGAGGGCCACGTAGATCCAGTGCAATTCACCGGTGTCGACGAGCAGGAAGAACGGGATGGCGCACAACACCATTGCCGCGTTTCCGACGTTCATGATCGTGGTCCGGGCGTAGCGATCGGACAGGTGCGCGCCGAGCAGAGTGAACACTCCCCAGACGATGGCTGCGAACAAGCTGGCCACCAACACATCCACGCGAGCGAGTCCGTGTTCACGCGTCGAGTAGGCCACGATGAAGCCACCGACGATGATGTAGCCGTTGCCGTTGGTGCCGATGAAAGACAGCGCGGCCAGCATGACCTGCTTCTTGTTGGTGCGCCACAGTGCGCGGACGGGAGTGTGGTTGCGCTCCTTGCGTTCTGCGAGCTCCTTGAACACCGGAGTCTCCTCGACACGACGTCGGATGTAGAAGCCGACGAGGATGAGCACGAAGCTGATCAGGAACGGGATGCGCCAGCCCCAGGCCTCGAACTGCTCTTCGCTGAGCAGGCCGGTGCACAGCGCCAACGTTCCCACTGCGATGAGCATGCCGAGCGGAACGCCCATCTGGGTTGCCGCGCCGTAGATTCCGCGCTTGCCCTTCGGTGCATGCTCGACGGCCATCAGTGCCGCGCCGCCCCATTCGCCACCGGTGGAGAATCCCTGCAGGATGCGCAGCACGATCAGAATGATCGGGGCCCAGATGCCGATGGTCGCGTAGGTGGGGAGCAGACCCATGCCCACGGTGGCCGCACCCATCAATGTCAGGGTCGCGATGAGGACTTTCTTGCGGCCGATCTTGTCACCGAAGTAGCCGGCGACGATGGCCCCGAGTGGACGGAAGATGAAGCTGATGCCGATCGTGACATAGGCGACGAGCTGTCCGGACGAGCCCATGGGCGCGAAGAACAGTTGCGCGAAGATCAGCGACGCCGCCTGCGCGTAGATGAAGAAGTCGTACCACTCGACGGTGGTGCCGACCATGCTGGCCATGGCGGCGCGGCGATGCTCACGCGACACCCCGGTGGGCGTCTCGACCTGGGTTGACATCGACTTGTCTCGTTTCGTTCGGGCTCCGGCACTCGGGCATCGAGCGGCAGTTCGGAGTGATGTGGGGCGGGGTTGTGATGGGTGAAGGTCGGCGATTACTGCAACCGCAGAAGCGGATGAAACTCACCGTCCATTCGGTCGGTAATTACTGTGACCGGCGCCACCACAGTTTGTCAAGGTGGTAGCGGACATAACAAGGCGGTGGACGCAGTTCGTCGGAAACTACCGATCCGAGCCCTCGGGTTCGTTCGAAACGACGCAGACATCCGAAGTGACGGAAGGTCATACTCGAACTCATGTCTGCACCGACGTCGACTCTCGTTCAGCGCTCTCCGATCATCGACGAACTGATGCGTGCGCTGGGTTCCGACGCGGTGATCACCGACCCCGATATCCTCGAGAGCTACCGTCACGACGCAGCCGCTCTGTGTGAATCCGCGCTTCCGCTGGCCGCGGTGCTGCCGACCACGGAATCGGACGTCCAGGCGATAATGAGCATTGCGTCGGCACACCGCATTCCCGTTGTCCCACAGGGAGCGTTGACCGGCCTGGCCGGAGCCGCGAACGCCAGCGTCGGAGCCATCGCACTCAACACCCGCCGCATGAACAAGATCATCGAGCTCGACGTCGTCAACCGCACCGCCGTCGTGCAACCCGGCGTGACGAACAAGGAACTCAAAGATGCTGCCCTGCAGCAAGGTTTGACGTATCTACCCGACCCGTCCAGCTGGGAGGCGTCGACGATCGGCGGCAACATCGCTACCAACGCCGGCGGCCTGTGCTGCGTGAAGTACGGCGTCACAGCACGATTCGTCCGCGGCCTGCGTGTCGTTCTCGCCGACGGCCGGGCGACTTTCGTCGGCCGACGCACCGTCAAGGGCGTGGCCGGGCTGTCCCTCGCCGATCTGTTCGTCGGCTCCGAGGGCACACTCGGCATCATCACCGAAGCCACCGTCGGCCTCGACTTTCCGGCTGCCACTCCGCTGACGATGGCCGCGACGTTTCCCTCGACCGTCGCTGCCGGAGAGGCTGTGACGCGGATTCGTGCCGCCGGTATCACCCCGAGCCTGTTCGAGCTGTTGGACCGCACCACCATCGCCGCGATCGACGCCTACGCCCGGATGGACTTCGGTACCGATGCCGCGGCCGTGCTGATCGCCCAATCCGACATCGGCGCAGGCGCGGTGGAGGAGCTCGAGGCCATCGCCGCACTGTGCACCGAATCCGGTGCGACCGATGTGGCCGTCGCCGAGGACGAGGTCGAGTCGGAGCAGCTCGTGCAGGCCCGTCGGCTGGCGTACCCCGCACTCGAGCGTCTCGGTTCTCCGTTGGTCGACGATGTGTCCGTTCCGATTTCGCACCTCGCCGCGATGATCGACGAGGTCGGACGCATCGCCGAGCGCATCGGGATCGTCATCGGCGTCGTCGGCCACGCGGGGGACGGAAACATCCATCCCACGGTCATCGTCAACCCGACGGACCCACAGTCGTTGATGGACGCTCACCGCTCGTTCGACGAGATCGCCGCATTCGCCCTCTCGCTAGGCGGAACCATCACGGGCGAGCACGGAGTCGGGCTGCTCAAGCGAGACCTACTCGAGACCGAACTCGATTCGGTTGCAGCAGAACTGCAGCGCGGCATCAAGGAATTGCTCGACCCGCACTACCTGCTCAACCCAGGAAAGGTGCTCACCGCCCGGAAGTGAGCCGGAGCGCCATCCACACCAGCAGTCGGGTGTCCGCGTCGTCGAGATCGAGACCGAACAGCTCCTTGGTACGCCGCAGTCGATAGCGAAAAGTGTTGGGGTGCAAATACAACGATGCAGACGCGGCAGCAACATTGGACTCGTGCGCCAACAGCGCCAGCACCGTCGCGGAGTACTCGGTACCTTCCGCGGCGTCGCAGGCGAGCATCTTCTCGACGGCCGGTATGGCCAACGGGACGTCATACAGTGCATCCGCCGCTCTACGTAGAGTGACCGACACCCGACTCTGCCGAAAGGTCGTCGTCACACCGTCCCCGACTGCGTCGAGTACCCACTGCGCATGTCGGCGTGCCACTGTCGGCCGGGAGTCCGGACCGCCGATCGCAAAGGTGACCGATACACCGAACGCGGCCTCCGCCTTGCGTCGAACATCCTCGGCCGCAACGGCGACACCGCGTTCGTCCTCGGCCGCCGTGACCAGCCAAACGGTGTGATCCTCGATGACACAGCCCGAATCCGATGCAGTGCCGAACGTCAGCTCCAACAGATCGGCCAACTGCACCAGCTGAGCCTCCGATTGCGCAAACTCGCCCCTCCCTGCCAGCACGACGTACAGGCTGCCGGGCGGTGTGACGGTCTCTGGGTCGGTCAGGAGCGCACGCACCCTCGGATTGTCGGCACCGGCCGGTTGACGCCGGGCCAGCAGTAGGGGCACCGCGGCTGCTGCCGCACGCGTCATGGCCGCCACCACGCCGGTGTCGGGGGGACGTAAGGAAACCCCAGTAGCAATACTCCAGATGGAGCCGAGGTACTCCCCGTCCACCGAGACGGCCACCGCGAGTCGGGGCAGCACTCCGGGAACGTCGACCACGTGCACCGTCGAGCTCTGCCGGAAGTCGGGGTCGAGGTGATGCACCATGTACTCGGCCGGAACCTGCTTCCCGAGGATCCCGTCTCGACGGACGTCGTCGATCGGCTGACCAGGTACGGACGAGTAGGCGATGACGAAGCCGAGTGGATCCATCACCGACACAGCGCCGCCCACCGCGGTGGCGGTTGCGTCCGCCAGCGCCGAGAGATCCGCAGTACTCACCGATTCACAGTACTTCCATGTGCGGTGACTTCCATGTGCGGTGCCGCTACCGGGCCACGGTGCGACTGTCACCTCGGAACTCGGCGATCAGCTCGTCTCGGCACGTGACCGACACGTCGTACAGACCGTTGCGGCCGAACCTCGCACGCTCGACGGCGTCGGCGACCAGGACGTCACCGGCCTTCGTCGGACGGAGATAGCGAATGTCGCATCGCGCCGCCACGGCCGAGTCCTCGTGTGAATTGCAGGCCATCGCGAACGTGGTGTCCGCCAACAGAAAGACATAGCCGCCGTGCGTGATGGCGTAGCCGTTGACCATGTCCTCGGTGACGACCATGGACATTCTCGCGTGCCCGGGTGAGAGCTCGATCAATTCGATGCCGAGCTTGCGGGACGCGGCGTCGACCTCGAACATCTCTCGCGCGATCATCGAATCGTTCACGGCTGCAACACCGATCGCTCATTCTGGGTGAACATCGTGACGCCTCCGGTCGCGAAATTGCGCAGATCCTTGCCTGCCGCCTTCATCTCGGGCGAGGCCAGTCCTGCCTTCAGCGATGACTCGTCCGCGAAGTACAGGCTGGCGATCGCGTAGTAGGGAGGCGGTGAATCGTCGAGCGAGTCCAGGGTGCCCCAGGTGAAGTCGACCAGACCGGGGACTGCACGAGCGAGGGGCACGTGCACGTCGGCGTAGTGCCGATCGAATGCGGCAGGGTCCTCGGGCATTCCGTAACAGACGGCAACGCGAATACTCATGATGCGTCCTCGGGCTTCGCAACCAGGGTCAGCACGTCGTAGGTGGCGACTGGTTCGTCGTTCTGGTTCACAACCACTGCGTCCCAACGCACCTCACCGTAGTCGGCACTCTGGCGCGGTGTGATGAGCTTGGCCGTCAACGTGACAGTCAGTGAATCCTCGGCCTTGACGGGCGTGAGAAAACGAAGGCTGTCGACGCCGAAGTTCGCCAGTACAGGGCCCGGTGCCGGATCGACGAACAGCCCGGCTGCCAACGACACCACCAGGTATCCGTGCGCGACGATACCGCCGAACAGCGGGTTGGCCGCTGCCGCTTCCGGATCGGTGTGCGCATAGAACGTGTCGCCGGTGAACTCGGCAAAGTGATCGATGTCTGCACGCGTGACCTGTCGGGGCCCACCGACGATGGTGTCGCCGAGCTTCAATTCGCCCAGATTCTTGCGGAACGGATGCACATCGCCGGTGATGCGCGCAGAACCGGCCACCCACTTGTTGCCCACCGCAGTCAGCACATCCGGGGTTCCTTGAATTGCCGTGCGCTGCATGTGATGCAGTACGCCGCGGATACCGCCGAGTTCTTCACCGCCGCCGGCCCGTCCGGGACCGCCGTGCACCAGGACCGGCAGCGGAGATCCGTGGCCGGTCGATTCCTTCGCATCCTCGGAGTTCAACACCAGGATGCGCCCGTGGTACGGAGCGCACCCGAGTACGAGCTCGCGTGCGATGGCCGAATCTTTGGTCACGACAGAGGCGACCAGCGAGCCCTTGCCGCGGGAGACGAGATCGATGAGGTCTGTGGTGCTGTCGTAACCGATGACGGTAGAGACGGGCCCGAAGGCCTCGATGTCATGCGGTTCGGTCGCGGTCTTGTCTCCGGCCTTCAGCAGCACCGGTGCCATGAACGCGCCGGCCCGCTGATCCACCGTCTCCGGATCGCCGAAGACCACCGAAGCGGACTTGGTCAGTCCACGAATGGATTTGAGTACCTCGTCGCGTTGTTCGATGCTCGCCAGCGCACCCATGGTGACGCCCTCGTCTGCCGGATCACCGACGACGACCTTCTCCAGCTTTGCCTTCAGCGCCTCGATGACGGGCTCGACCGAGTCCTGCGGGACCAACACGCGCCGGATGGCCGTACACTTCTGTCCCGCCTTGGATGTCATCTCGGCGAAGACGCCCTTGACGAACAGATCGAACTCCGGATCGCCCTGCGCAACATCGGAAGCCAGAATCGACGCGTTCAGAGAGTCGGCCTCGGCCGTGAAGTGCAGTCCCTCGCCGACGACCTTGGGGTGCGAGCGCAGAGTCGCTGCAGTATCGGCACTTCCGGTGAACGCTACGGAGTCCTGACCGCCGAGGTGATCGAGGACGCCGCGGGCACTACCGCACAGCAGTTGTACCGAGCCCTCGGGCAAGAGTCCCGATTCGATGATGCGGCGGAACACCAGCTCGGTGAGGTACGCAGTTTGGCTGGCGGGCTTGATGATCGACGGCACGCCGGCGATGAACGCGGGTGCCAGCTTCTCCAGGAATCCCCAGACGGGGAAGTTGAACGCATTGATCTGCACCGCGACACCGCGCCGCGAGGTGTAGATGTGCTGACCGAGGAAGGTGCCCTTCTTGCCGAGCTGTTCGATCGCACCGTCGAGATAGACAGTGTCGTTGGGCAGCTCGCGTCGAGCCTTGCTCGCGTAGCTCAACACGGTGCCGAAGCCGCCGTCGATGTCGACGCCGGAATCACGGACGGTGGCTCCGGTATGTCGGGAGAGTTGATAGAACTCCTCCTTGCCGGCCATCAGCGTCAGGCCCAACTGCTTCAGCAGCGCCGCGCGCTCGTGGAACGTCAAGGCGGCGAGGGCCGGGCCGCCGACAGTTCTGGCGTAGTCGACCATGCCGGCAACGTCGAGACCGCTGGAGGACACCCGAGCGATCTCGCTGCCGTCGACGGCGCTCAGCAGCGGCGTTCCCTCGTCGGTCGCGGAATACCACGCTCCCTGGGCATAGCTTTCCAGAAGTCTGCTCACAACGCCTCCATCTCACCGTACGTTCGGTCGGTAATTACCATCGCCGTCGAACGCCGAGATGTCAAGACTTGTCCGGCTACGTGCGACGCAACCCGTCGAAGGTCAGCGCCACGACCGCGTCGGCCAATTCCTCGACCGATCCGCCGGTGCGCGGGCGGTACCACTCGATGAGGGAGTTGACCGTGCCGAACACCAGCTTCGACGCCAGCGCCGGGTCGACACCGGGACGCAGGTCGCCCTCCTCGGCGGCGGCGACCACGAGCCCGGTGACGAAGGAATCGAATTCGCGGCGACGGGCGAGGGCGCGTCGCTCGACGTCGGTGTTGCCGCGGACTCGCAGCAGCAGCGTGACGTAGGGCAGTTCCGCGCACAGGATGTCCACGCTGCGTCGCACCAGGTATTCGAGGCGGTCGATGTATCGCCCGGTCGTGGCCCGATCCTCGGTCGTGACGGCGAACAGTGCATTGAGAGCCCGCGACAGCGCGAGTTCGAGCAACTCGGACTTGCCGGACACGTGGTGATAGATCGAGGACTTGGTGATGCCGAGCCGCTTCGCCAGAACTTCCATGCTGGTGCCGTCGTATCCGCGGTCGTTGAAGACCTTGACCGCCACTGCCAGGAGGGAATCGAGGTCGTATCCCGGCCGCCCTGGCTGTCCGGTCTTGCGCGGCGCGCGTGCGGTTGTCATTGCCACATCTTCTCAGCCGATGGCCGATTCCACAGCACCACGGGCAGCAGGCCTTGCCAAACGACCGAATGTTCGGTTATCAATGACGCAACCGTACGAAGGAGTTCGAAGTGGGCGAAGTATTTCTGGTGGCCGGCGCACGCACCCCGCACGGGCGCTACGGTGGTGCGCTGTCGACCGTGCGCCCCGACGATCTGGCCGGGATCGTCGTCGCCGAGGCGGTCCGGCGCTCGGGCGTTCCCGTCGACCGAATCGACGAGGTGATTCTCGGTGCCGCGAACCAGGCCGGCGAGGACAATCGCGATGTGGCCAGAATGGCAGTTCTGCTCGCAGGACTCCCCCATACCGTGCCGGGATACACCGTCAACCGTCTGTGCGCGAGCGGACTGACCGCAGTCGCCAACGCCGCGAGCACCATTCGCAGCGGTGAGGCCGAGATCATCGTGGCCGGTGGCGTCGAGTCCATGACGCGCGCGCCCTGGGTCATGGCCAAGCCGGGAACCGCATGGGCCAAGCCCGGGGAGATCTTCGATACCTCCCTCGGCTGGCGATTCACCAATCCGACCTTCGCTTCCCACGACGCGGGGACCGATCCCAAGATCACCCTGTCGATGGGCGAGACCGCCGAGGAGGTCGCGCTCAGCGAGGGCATCACCCGCGAGGAGTCCGACGCCTTCGCCTTCCGCAGCCAGCAGCGTGCCATCGCCGCCCAGGATGCCGGACGCTTCGCCGACGAGATCGTGGCCGTCACGACCAAGAACGGCGAGGTCACCGGCGACGAGACACCGCGACGCGGAACCACAGTGGACAAGCTGGGGACGTTGAAGGCCGTGTTCCGCAAGGACGGCATCGTCACTGCCGGAACGTCATCTCCCTTCACCGACGGTGCGTCGGCATTGGTGGTGGCCTCCGAGGAGGCCGTGAACAAGTACGGCCTCGACGTTCGCGGACGCATCGTCACCAGTGCGAGTGCAGGCATCGCGCCGCACATCATGGGGCTCGGGCCCGTGCCGTCCACACAGAAGGCCCTCGCTCGCGCCGGGTGGTCTGTCGAGGACCTCGGTGCCGTCGAACTCAACGAAGCCTTCGCGGCCCAGTCCCTCGGCGTCATCCGTCAACTGAAGCTGAACGAGGACATCGTCAACGCCGACGGCGGGGCCATCGCCCTCGGCCACCCCCTAGGTTCCTCCGGTGCTCGAATCCTGTTGACGCTGTTGGGCCGGATGGAACGTGAGAAGGCGTCCCGTGGGCTCGCGACGCTGTGCGTCGGCGTCGGGCAAGGCGTGTCGATGTTGATCGAGGCACCGTGAACACGCTCGTCGTCGAGGAGCTGACCGACCGGGTTGTCGTCACCCTGAATCGCGAGAAGCAGCGCAACGCAATCGATGCCGAGATGATCGGCGAGTTGCACGAGGTGTGCGCGCTCGTGGAGCAGGATCCCAAGATCGTCATCCTGACGGGGCAGGGCGAGCACTTCGCCGGCGGTGCCGACATCAACCAGCTGCGGGCCCGTACCCGCGACGACGCATTGCGCGGCATCAACCGAAACCTGTTCGACCGCATCGCCGCACTGCCCCTGCCGACGATCGCCGCGGTCCGCGGTTACGCCCTCGGCGGTGGCGCAGAACTGTCCTACGCCTGCGACATCCGTCTCGCGTCGCCGACGGCGGTGTTCGGCAATCCCGAACCGGGGCTGGGCATCATGGCGGCCGCCGGGGCCAGCTACCGGTTGCCGACTTTGGTGGGAGTGTCCGTCGCCAAGCAGGTACTTCTCGGTGGCCGGACGCTCGACGCCGAGGTGGCGCTCCGCTCTGGACTGGTACTGGACGTCGTCGACGAGCCGTTGGCTGCGGCGCATTCCCTCGCGGATCGCATTGCCAAGCAAGCACCTCTGGCACTGAAGCTGACCAAGAAAATTCTCGATGCGCCTGGTTCACACCCGTGGGCCGACGACATCGCGCAGGCTGTTCTGTTCGAGACCGAAGACAAACAACGCCGAATGACGGCATTTCTGGAGAAGAAGAAATGACAGCTCCATCAAAGGTGGCAGTGGTCGGTGGCGGCCGCATGGGTGCAGGCATCGCGCAGGTATTCGCCGCCCTCGGTTCCACCGTCGTCATTGCCGAGGCCGCCGACCGAGAAGCAGCCCTCGGTCGAGTCTCGACCGGGTTGGATCGGGCACACGAGCGCGGCAAACTCAGTGAGGATCCCGCTGCGATTCTCGCGCGGGTCTCCACCGTCGCCGGGCCCGCGGACCTACCCGCCGACCTCGACCTGGTGGTCGAAGCCGTGCCCGAGATTCCGGCCCTCAAGGTCGAGGTGTTGGCTCTGATAGACAAAGTCGCATCCGAAAAGACGGTCATCGCGTCGAACACGAGCTCTATCTCCATCGCCGAACTCGGCGCAGCACTGAGTGATCCGAGCCGCTTCATCGGGATGCACTTCTTCAACCCGGTTCCGGCGTCGACTCTCGTCGAGATCGTGCGCGCGCCCGCCACCTCCGCGGACGTGGTGCAGCGAGTGCAGCAGTGGGTGTCACTCCTGGGCAAGACCGAGGTTCTCGTCAACGACTCCCCCGGCTTCGCGACCTCGCGGCTCGGCGTCTGCCTCGGGCTCGAAGCCATCCGAATGTTGGAGGAGGGCGTAGCCGATGCCGAATCCATCGATCGCGCCATGGAACTCGGTTACAAGCATCCGATGGGACCGTTACGGTCGACCGACCTCGTCGGGTTGGACGTTCGGCTCGCCATCGCAGAACACCTGGCGTCGACCCTCGGCGACAGGTTCACTCCCCCGCAGTTGTTGCGAGACATGGTTGCTCGCGGCGACATCGGACGCAAGTCCGGTCGCGGCTTTCACGATTGGACGAACACATGACGGTACGGTTCGACATCACCGACGGCTTGGCGACCATCACCCTCGCGCGCTCCGAGGCACACAACGCCCTCCACGTCGCGACGAAACTCGCGTTGGCGGAGGCCGTCCAGAAGGCCGCTGCACCCGAGGTGCGCGCCGTGCTGATCACCGCGGAGGGCAAGAACTTCTGCGTCGGTCAGGATCTCGGCGAGCACGTCGCCGCGCTCAAGGCCGATCCGGCCACGGCGATGGATACCGTCGGCGAGCACTACAACCCGGTGATCCGAGGACTGGCTGCGCTCGAGGTACCGATCGTCGTAGCCATACCCGGCGCGTGCGTCGGCGCGGGTCTCGGGATTGCCTTGGCCGGGGATATTCGGGTTGCGGGCACCAAGTCCTCGTTCGCAACGGCCTTCACCGGAATCGGCCTGGCCAGCGACTCGGGGTTGAGCTACACGTTGGTCGAGGCGCTGGGATCGAGCCGGGCCGCGGGTCTGATGCTGCTCGGCGACAGGGTCACCGCCGCGCAGGCCCTCGACTGGGGGCTGGTGCACCGCGTCGTCGAGGACGGGGACGTACTCGAGACCGCACGCACGTTGGCCACCTCCCTCGCTGCCGGGCCCACCCAGGCCTACAGGCAGGTCAAGTCTCTGATCGCTCGATCCGGACTGTCCGACGCCTTGGACCGCGAGGCGCAGGCACAAACGGCTCTGGGACAGACGCAGGACCACAAGGCCGCCGTCGACGCCTTCCTGAACAAGACGAGAGCCTCCTTCGTCGGCATGTGAACAGAAACTCGACCCCTGCTACGAGGTTTCGCGCACGTGCGGCGCAGCCGCTCTTGTGCCCGGGGTCACTTCGAGGCATACTGGTTACCAACCGATCATTCGGTAATGAAAGTAGGACTTATGACCACGTCAAACACCCTGTCCGCCGAAACGCTTCAGGACGGGTTCGACGACACCATTTCCCGTGAGCAGCGCGTCGAGCCGCGAGACTGGATGCCCGACGGCTATCGCAAGTCACTCATTCGGCAAATCGCCCAGCACGCGCATTCCGAGATCATCGGAATGCAGCCGGAGGGCAATTGGCTCACCCGCGCGCCGTCGCTGCGCCGCAAAGCGATTCTGATGGCCAAGGTGCAGGACGAGGCCGGCCACGGCCTCTACCTCTACTCCGCCGCGGAGACGCTCGGAGCGGACCGCGCCGACCTGACGGTCAAGCTCATCGAGGGCAAGCAGAAGTACTCCTCGATCTTCAACTACCCCACCCTGACGTACGCCGACGTGGGCACCATCGGCTGGCTCGTCGACGGCGCAGCTATCTGCAATCAGGTTCCCCTGTGCCGCAGCAGTTTCGGACCGTACGCACGCGCGATGATCCGCGTCTGCAAGGAAGAATCCTTCCATCAGCGCCAGGGCTACGAACTACTGGCGACGATGATGCGCGGCACCGAGGAGCAGCGCGCCATGGTCCAGGAGTCGGTGAACCGCTGGTGGTGGCCGGCACTGATGATGTTCGGTCCGCCGGACGACGAGTCCCCCAACACCGAGCAGTCGATGAAGTGGGGCATCAAGCGTCACACCAACGACGAACTGCGCCAACGCTTCGTCGACATGTCGATCCCGCAGGCAAAGGCTCTGGGTGTCACGTTCCCGGACCCGGATCTGAAGTGGAACGAAGAACGTAAGTCGCACGATTTCGGCGAGCCCGACTGGTCCGAGTTCATGCAGGTGATCAAGGGCAACGGCGCCTCCAACGTCGAGCGCATCGCGAACCGTCGCGCAGCGCACGACGGCGGTGCCTGGGTCCGTGAGGCCGCAACCGCATTCGCAGCAAGGAACGCAGCATCATGAACGAGTTCACCGCCGAGGGCGGCCACGGAGCAGTTCCCACCGACAACGTTCCGGTCGAGCCGAAAAGAGAAGCCGTCAAGGCCGATTGGCCGTTGTACGAGGTGTTCCTGCGCGGCAAGCGCGGCCTGAACCACGTGCATGTCGGATCGCTGCACGCCGCCGACGACCACATGGCACTGCGGCACGCCCGCGACGTCTACACCCGTCGCAACGAGGGCGTCAGCATCTGGGTGGTTCCGTCCAACTCCATCGTCGCGTCGTCCCCGTCGGAGAAGGATCCCTTCTTCGCACCGAGTGGCGACAAGGTGTACCGCCACCCGACGTTCTACGAGATCCCCGACAACGTCCCGCACATGTGAGACCCATTCTTCAAGAGGACAAGCACTGATGACTGATCACGACAGCGCCTACGAGGGCCTCGTCGACGAGGATTCACACGGGCAGTGGGCATTCGGAACGAGTTTCGACGATCCGCTCGCCGGAGTCGACACCACCGTCCCCGACGACGTCGACCTGAAAGCCCTTGCCGCATACTGCCTCATGCTCGGCGACGACGCGCTGATCAGCTCGCAGCGACTGGCGCAGTGGAGCACCCGCGCACCGGAGCTCGAAGAGGAAGTGGCCCTGGCCAACGTCGGCCTCGATCTCCTCGGCCAGGCTCGGCTGCTGCTGGCCCGCGCCGCCAAAGCAGACCCGACGGTGGTGCCGTTCATTTCGGACACCTCTCCCGCACCGGCCGAGGATGCACTGTCGTTCTTCCGCGACGAGGCAGATTTCCGGTGCGTGCGACTCACCGAACTCGACAACGGTGACTTCGCGAAATCCCAGGTCCGCCTGCTGGTGTTCGCGACGTGGCGGCTCGCCGTCTTCACTCGTCTGCAGGAGTCTCGCGATCCGGTTCTGGCCGCTGTCGCGAGCAAAGGCGTCAAAGAGCTGACCTACCATCGTGATTACGCCGCGCGCTGGGTCGTGACGCTGGGTTGCGGAACCGATGAATCCAAGCAACGAGTGCGCGACGCCGTGACCGGAATCTGGCCGTACGTCTCCGAACTGTTCGTACCCACGGGCGAGGAAATCGCCCTGGCGAAGGTCGGCGTCGCCGTCGACCCCCGGGATGTTCGCGAGGAGTTCGATTCCGTTCTCGCACAGGTTCTGCACGCCGCAGAGCTCGAGGCACCCGAGGGTAAATCCGTCGGCACCATCGGCGGCCGCGGTGGCCGACGCGGAATCCACACCGAGGCATTCGGACCGTTGATCGCCGAGATGCAGGTAGTGGCCAGAGCACATCCGGAGGGAGTCTGGTGACCACACTTCAACGAACGGCGCGTGAGATCGCCGCTACCGTCATGGATCCCGAGATGCCGCTGCTCACCCTCGACGACCTCGGCGTCCTTCGTGACGTCGAAGTCCGCGAAGACGGAAGTGTTCTCGTCACCATCACCCCGACGTACTCGGGGTGCCCGGCGATGGCGACGATGCGCGACGACATCGCGCACAAGCTGACCGATCACGGGTACTCCGACGTCGAGATCGTCACCAGCCTGACCCCGGCGTGGAGTACCGACTGGATTTCCGAGGAGGGGCTGCGCAAGCTACGCGAATCCGGTTACTCGACGCCCGGTCCTGCTCCGACCCGAACCTCCGGCCCGGTTCCGTTGACCCTGACGGTCAAACCCCGTGAGATCGCCTGCCCGCAGTGCAGTTCCGTCAACACCCGTCTGACGTCCGAGTTCGGCGCGACGCTGTGCAAGGCCCAGTATCGGTGCGACGACTGCCTCGAACCCTTCGACCACGTCAAGGAAATCTGATGACCGTCACCGCCGAGCCCGTACAGAAGACCCAACGCAACAAGCCGTTTCACACCCTGACCGTCGCCGATGTGGAATCACTGTGCGACGATGCGGTGGCCGTCACCTTCGACGTACCGGAGGATCTGCGCGAGGAATTCGATTTCAAGCCGGGTCAGTCGCTGATGCTCAGCCGCACGATCGACGGTGTGGAGCATCGCCGCTCCTACTCGATCTGTGCACCCGCGGGCTCGCGTCCACGCGTCGGCGTTCGCGAGGTCAGCGACGGCCTGTTCTCATCCTGGCTCGTCCGCGAGGTCAAGGCCGGCGACCGCGTCGACGTTCAGGGTCCGACCGGAAATTTCCATGCAGACCCGGCAGTGGCGGGCAGGCACGTTCTCATCGCGGCCGGATCCGGCATCACTCCGATGCTGTCGATCGCGGCCTCCGTCCTCGCCAACCCCGATGCCGAAGTGGTTCTGCTGTACGGCAATCGGCGCACACGCACCGTGATGTTCGCCGAGGAGATAGCCGACCTCAAAGACCAGTACGGCAGTCGATTCGACATCATTCATGTCCTGTCCCGCGAACCGCGTGAGGTCGAGTTGTTCAGCGGCAGGCTCGATGCCGAGCGCTTGCGCGAGATACTCGACACTGTCGTCGCGACACCGGACATCGATCACTTCTGGCTCTGCGGTCCGTTCGGGATGGTCAACGACGCACAGGACGTGCTGAAGGAACTCGGCGTCGCCAAGAGCAGCATTCACCACGAACTGTTCTACGTCGACGACATTCCGCCGCCGCAGGAGAAGCACCGTGAGCCCGGCGTCACCGGGCCCAGCAGCGAGGTCACCATCATCCTCGACGGCCGTGAGGTGAAAGGCGCACTGCCTCAGGACGAGTCGATTCTCGATGCGGGCGAGCAGCTGCGGTCCGATCTTCCGTTCGCCTGCAAGGGCGGAGTGTGCGGCACGTGTCGCGCGAAGGTGACCTTCGGCGATGTCGACATGCGTCGCAACTATGCGCTCGAGGACAACGAGGTCGACGCCGGCTTCGTACTCACCTGCCAAACCTTCCCCGTCAGCGACACCGTGACCGTCGACTTCGACGCCTGAGACCGAGAGAACCCTCATGACCAGTGTGCTGTCCACCCCCACCGACACCCCCGACATCGAGTTCGCATCTCGGGACCGGATATCCACCCTTCAACTGGAGCGCCTGCAGTGGTCGCTGCAGCATGCGTACGACAACGTTGCGCACTACAAGAAGGCCTTCGACGACGCCGGTGTGCACCCGACCGATCTGAAGGATCTGTCGGATCTCGCGAAGTTCCCCTTCACCGCCAAGAAGGATCTACGCGAGAACTACCCGTTCGGGATGTTCGCGGTGCCGCAGAACCAGGTTTCGCGCATTCACGCGTCCTCGGGCACCACTGGTCGGCCGACCGTCGTGGGCTATACCGCGAACGACATCAGCAACTGGGCCGATCTCATCGCTCGCAGTCTCCGGGCCGGTGGCGTCAAGCCGTCGGACAAGGTGCACGTCGCCTACGGCTACGGACTCTTCACCGGCGGCCTCGGCGCACACTACGGTGCAGAACGTCTGGGCTGCACGGTGATTCCGATGTCCGGTGGCATGACCGATCGTCAGATCCAGCTGATCGAGGACTTCGAGCCCGACGCCATCATGGTCACGCCGTCGTACATGCTCACGATCGTGGACGCGATGGTCAAGAAGGGTATCGATCCGGCCAAGACCTCACTGAGGACCGGCGTCTTCGGCGCGGAACCCTGGACCGAGGAGATGCGCAAGGAGATCGAGAAGACTCTCGACATGGACGCCGTCGACATCTACGGCCTGTCCGAGGTCATGGGACCGGGTGTCGCGATGGAATGCGTCGAAACCAAAGACGGACTCCACATCTGGGAGGATCATTTCTACCCGGAGGTCATCGACCCGGTGACCGGCGAGGTTCTGCCCGACGGCGAGGAGGGTGAATTGGTGTTCACGTCCTTGTCCAAGGAAGCGATGCCGATCATCCGCTACCGGACCCGCGATCTGACGCGTCTGCTGCCGGGCACGGCCCGCACGATGCGTCGGATGCAGAAGGTCACCGGCCGCACCGACGACATGATCATTCTGCGCGGCGTCAATCTCTTCCCGACGCAGATCGAGGAGCTGATTCTCACCGTTCCCGCCCTCGCTCCGCAGTTCCAGTGCGTGCTCGAACGCGCCGGACGCATGGATTCGCTGACCGTCCTCGTCGAAGCCCGCCCCGACGCCCCACTCGACGCGCATCCGATCGCCGCGGCGGCCCTGAAGAAACTGGTCAAGGATCGAATCGGCGTCAGCGTTGGGGTCGACGTCGTCGCTCCGGCTGCCCTCGAGCGGTCCATCGGTAAGGCCCGCCGTCTGATCGACAATCGTCCGACCGTATGAGATGAGCCCGGTGGCACAGGATTTCGAGCATTGGCGCGAGAACGTCTCGACGGCGTTCGTGCCGCTCGATGCTGTGTCCACCGGGCCGTCGTCGTTCGATGGCACGCTGGTGTCGTCGACCTTGGGATCACTGCAACTGAGTGAGGTCGCGGGCCGTGAGGTCGACGTTCGGCGCACTCGTGCCACCATCAAGCGGTCCGATCCAGGCTTGATCAAGGTGGGCCTGCAGTTGAGCGGATGCGGCACTATCGTGCAGAACGATCGCGAGGCCGTGCTGAACCCGGGTGACTTCGCGGTGTACGACACCAGCGCCCCGTACGATCTGCATTTCGCCGGGGACTTCGCGATGTTCGTGGTGATGTTTCCCCGGGAGGCACTACGCATCGATTCTCGTGAGCTGACGGCAGTCGCCGCCCGCCGGATCGATGGAAACAATGGTGTCGGCGCACTGGTCTCACCGTTTCTGCACGGCCTGCGACGCACCACCGTCGATGGGACGCTACCGACGACTCCCATGCTGGAGAACGCCGTCCTCGATCTGCTCTGCGCCGCCCTCGACGATGCCGCACCCCACGACGCCCCGGGTTCGACGCTGCTGATCGAGGCCAAGAGTCTCGTCGAAGCGCATCTCGACGACCCCACGCTGACCACTGCATCTCTCGCTGCGCGCATGCACATCTCGGTGCGATACCTGCAGAAGCTCTTCGAGTCCGACGGTCGCACGGTGGCCGGCTGGATCAGATCCAGACGACTCGATCGGTGTCACCGCGATCTCCGCGACCCCCGTTTCGCCGCAGACAGTATCGGAACCATCTGTGCGCGTCACGGTTTGATCGATTCCTCGAACTTCTCGAAGCTGTTCAAGGAGACGTACGGCATGTCACCGCGCGCGTATCGCGCCGGCTGAGCTGGAGCCCTCACGCCATCCCGGACGCAGCGAGTGGGTCCCATCCCGCAGTCCGCATCACGTCGTGCATCTGCCGACGACGTACACCGGTATTACTGCCCTCGATGATCGGGTACGCAGTGGCGTCCGCCAGATACCGCAGTATCGGGAAGCTCGGGTTGTACGCCTCGACGCCGACGATCTTGACCAGGTCGTTGATGACCGCGACCGCGGTCTCGGATCCGAAGATTTTGGCGTGCAGGGCCATTTCGAGTGCGCTCGGATGTTGTGACATCACTGCGTCGAGCGCGCGCCACGACAGCAGTCGAACCGCTTCGATCTTGCCTTTCGCGTCGGTGAGCACGTCGGCGACCGCTTGATGGTCGATGATCGGCACCGGCCCGCCCCTCTTCTCCGACGTGGCGAACGCAAATGCCGCAGCGAAGGCCTGGCGCATGGCGGCGACGGAGAACGTTCCGATCGATGCACCGCTCGCCAAGAATGCGTTGCGAGTCAGTTGCACTCCCTGCCCTTCCTCCCCGATCAGGTTGGACTTCGGGACGCGGACGTTGTCGAATCTGACGCGCGAGGTCAGGCACCCCTTGAGGCCGGGTAGGTCGTACACCTCTTCCACCGAGAACCCGGTCGAGAGCTGTTCGCGCTCGACGACGATGATCGAGACGCCACTGGGAGTCCGACACACGACCGTCATGATGTCGGGTCCCAATCCGTCCCACCCTCCCAGATGTGACGCCCAGACCTTCTCGCCCTTGAGAACCCAGTGATCGCCGTCGAGGATTGCGGTTGTCCGGGTCCCTTCGGCGGGCGGCGGCGCATCGAAATTGGCACTGCCACCGGGCTCGCTGTACGCCATGGCCGCCACCGGGCTGCCGGAGTCGACCAGGAACGGCGCGACGAAACGGGCGATCTGCTCCGGGGTCCCGGCCTCGTACACCGGAGCCAGAGCAATCAGGGGACCCGCCAGACTGATCGTGAAATCCGGACTGGCAGAGGCAAATTCCTCGACGAACAGCGCTGCGTCCACACCGCTCGCGGCAAGTCCACCGAAGGGAATCGGAATCAAGCCTTTCAGAAATCCCGCTTCCACCGCTTTCTCGAATACCGGTCGCGCCAACAGAGCGCGTTCGAGTGGGTCCGGCGTGGATCGCACCTGTGCGGACAGGTCGTGGAGATAGGTGTCGGCGAACTGACGCGCGCCCTTCTTCAGTGCTTCCTGCTGGTCCGTGAGATCGAAACTGATGGGCATGGGGCGTCCTTTTCCAGTCGGCGAGTTGCAGACTCCCATCTCACCGCCGGAGCGCTCCGATGGTCTTGCTGTGCAGCGCAAGACTCTGTGCCGTGTGCGCAACGTCCGCGAGTCCTCACGCAGAGAAGCGCGCCTGGGCCCGATAGTCGCGTGCAGACATCGAGTACTTCTGTCGGAAGGCCCTACTGAACGCGCTCGCGTCGATCATGCCGTGGTGCAACGCAATACGCGAGATACCGGCCGAGTTGTTCGGATCTCGCAGAGCGGCGGCGATCGCAGCCAGTCGGTGCTCACGCAACACCGTGGCAAACGACGCTCCCTTGGAAAAGGCGTAGTGGACGGTCCGCGGCGAGACGGACAACGCGCGCGCGACAACCGAAACGGACAAGTCGGGGTCACCCAGATGCGTGCGGATGTATTCGGTCGCCGCCGCTGTGATCGCGCTCGACGAAGCTGCGGCAGTCCCCCACGTTTCACCGAGAACTGCCGCCACGGTGGCATGGAAGGCGCGCTCGAGATGTACGCCTGACGACGTCGACTCGTCCGGGCCCAGCTCCCACAGAGCCTTCATTATCGATGTCAGTGCCAGGCCGGTACCCGCACCCGTATCCAGTGGACGCCCGATCGTCGGTGCCTGCGACAGGCCCGCCTGCGCCAGGCAACTGTGCGGGACCTGATAGGACATGACGCGCCAAGGACCCTCGTAGTCGAACCAGTACGGGCGAGTGGTGTCCACAACGGTGAATTGACCGGGCACGACATTGACGGCACCTGCAGATTCCGTGCGAACCCGACAGATACCGGACAATTGGATGTTCACGAAGTAGACGCCGTCACCGGTGTGCGCTACTTCTGTCTCTCCGTGCGCGATGCGTTGCCCCACGGACTCGAGCACGGCGCGATTGGTCGATCCGAGTGGCCTCAATTCGACGCGGGCATCGAAACCGCCGTCGACGATCGACCCGACCTCGGGTGTGAGCGGAGTGAATTCGCGGCAGATCACCTCCCGCCACACCTCGAATCGATCGCGTCGACGGTGGGTGGACAAATCGTGCACGACCATGTCGACTCCGCTCGACTACCGATGACCTCCGCACGAGGCATGCACCATCCATGGTGACGTCACTGCACTTCGGTGACGTCACCTCCACGTTTCGCGGGTGCAACAAGCCTGTCCGATCCCCTAGCTTCCCAGGATCAGATCCGAGGCCCGCTCTCCCACCATGATGGACGGTGCATTGGTATTGCCCGACGGCACCGTCGGCATGATCGACGCGTCCGCGACCCGTAGGCCGTCGACTCCTCGAACTCGAAGGTCAGCTCCAACAACCGCATTCGCGTCCGATTCCGCACCCATCTTGCAGGTGCCGACCTGGTGGTGGTACGTACCGGCGGTCTGGCGAACGTAGGCTCGCAGGTCGTCGCGGGTACGCGCGCTCGGCCCCGGAACCACCTCGGCCTTGCGCCACGGTGCGAACGCGTCGGAGGCACCGATCTCGCGGCAGATCTCCACCGCGTCGACCATCGCTTCGAGGTCGTACGGATCGGCCAGGATGTTCGGATCCGCCAGCGGTAGTTCACTCGGGTCCGAGGACGCCAACCGGAGGGTGCCGCGCGAGCGCGGTGCGACGATGCCGGGTGCGATGGTGTAACCGTTCTCGGGCACCGGGTATCCGTCTGCGGGATAGGGAATGTGCATGAACAACGGCTGCAGATCCGGTGCAGCGCCGACCCATCCTGTGCTGCGGGCGTACAGCTGCGCCTCGAGCAGGTTGTTGGTGCCGGCCGCGAGCGGCTCGAGCGACTCGTAGATGTTGCTCAGTAGCAGATGGTCGTGCAGGTTCTCGCCGACGCCGGGCAAGTCCACGACTGTGTCGACCCCGATAGCAGACAGGTGATCCGATGGCCCGATTCCGCTGAGCATCAACGTCTTCGGTGAGCCGAGTGCTCCACCGCACAGGACCACCTCGTGGTCGGCGAACGCACGCTGTACTTCGGAGTCGCCGCGACTGAACTCGATTCCCACCGCTCGACCGTTCTCGAGCACCACCTTGTGGACGAGCGCACCGGTGGTGACGGTCAGATCGGGATTGTTCAGCACCGGCCCGACGAAGCTCTTCCACGCGCTCATCCGCTCACCGTCACGGGTGGTGGTGTGGTTGTAGCCCGCGCCGACCATCTCGTCGGCGTTGAAGTCGTCGATGAGCTTGTGCCCGTGCTCGACTGCCGCATCCACGAAGGCAGCCGCCAGGGGATGCGGGGTGCCCATGATGGACACCGGCAGTGGCCCGTCGCCGCCGTGGAACTCGTTGGCTCCGAGCTCGTGTGACTCCGAGCGCTTGAACAGCGGCAGTACGTTCTCCCACGACCACCCGGCATCGCCGGTGGCGGACGCCCACCCGTCGTAGTCGCTGGAATGTCCTCGGACGTAGATCATTCCGTTGAGGGACGAGCTGCCGCCGAGTACGCGTCCACGCGGCCAGAAGATCCGCCGATCGTTGGCGTGCTTCTGCGGGGTGGTGAACAGTCCCCAGTCCTGCGATCCGCCGAGCAGTGTCGGCCAGCCCTGGGGTGAGTGGATCGCCGGGTCGGTATCCACCGGTCCGGCCTCGATCACGTGCACGGTATGCCCGGCGTCGAGAAGCCTCCTGGCGATGACGCTTCCTGCTGATCCTGCTCCCACTACGATGTAGTCCGTCGACATGCGCCGCCTCTTTCTGTTGTGACCGTCGACACAACAGTGGCCGAATCCGCGAACACAAACATGTCGCTGAGCGCACACATTCTGGGTCAGATGCGCACCACCATGAGCGAGCTCGGTCAGAAGGCCATCGGCGCCATTCCCAGGATCATCAATGCGGAACCTGCCGTCACTCGTCGTCCGGGCGGGTTGGTGCGCAACAGGTGGATCGTTACGGCCATCCACCCCACCAGGAGTAGCGCGGCGATGATCCTCGGATCTGCCTCGACTCCGTGCCGGTGCCGCGTCGTCGACTGCGATTCCGCGTGGGAGTGCATGGGCGGCAGCATCATCAGCAGCACGGCCATGCACGTCAGGTCCACCGCGCATGGAATAGATCGGGTTCTGTTCGGCACGTCTGCGGTGACGTGTACGGCAACCGCGACGAGAGCGAGTATCGAAATCAGCGCCATGGATGGGTCGGTACCGAAGGCCACCATGGCTGCCATGACGATGCCCATGCAGAGGTGAGCCCACCGGACCCGCCCCGTGTGCTTGCCACGTCCGAGCAGCGGGAGAACAGCACCCACTGCACCGAGCGCCATCAGCACCGTCATGACCATCGGTGTCAGACCTCCGTCGTCTCGAGAGTTCGACTCCGAGTCGCTCGCGCCGTCATTGTTCCTCCCACGAAGAATGCCACGACGACGATCAACAGAAGGGCGGCGAGCACTCCCGAACCACCGATCAGCAGCGTGAAGTTGTCCAGCACGAGACCCAGAATCGCCACCAGCCCCACGGTTCCCAGTGCCGGGGCGACGACGGTGTGCCAGGTGCGCGTATCCACGGTCGATCGACGGAAGAACGCGATGATCGCGCCGCCCGTGAGGATCATCAGAACCAGGATGCTCACGGTGGCCAGTCCGGACATCCAGGTGAACAGTTCCAGCACCGGGTCTGCGCCTGCTGCAGCGAAGACCATGAGAACCACTCCTGCCGAGGCGGTCTGGAACAGTGACCCCATGTGCGGGGAGCCGTGCCGAGAGTGGGTGCGTGCCAACATCGACGGGGCGACGCCCTTTCGGGCCAGTGCGAATACGTATCGTCCGATTGCGTTGTGGAACGCGAGCAGAGCGGCGAAGAGACTGGTGACCAACATGATTTCCATGATGTCCGCCGACATCGGGCCCAAGTACTGGGCGGCAGCGGCGAAAGTCAATCCCGCCGTGTCGTCGGCAGCGGCCTGCGCGACGGATGCACTGCCGAAAGCGAGTACGACGGCCCAACTCGACACCGCGTACACCAGTCCGATGGTGACGACAGCGGCGTAGGTCGCGATCGGAACGGTCCGCGTGGGGTTACGCGCCTCCTCGCCGTAGATCGCGGTCGCCTCGAAGCCGATGAACGACGCGATGGCGAACATCAGGGCGATTCCCGGCGATCCGCTGAAGAAGGCCGAGGGAGTGAACGATTCGACGTCGATGCCCGCGGCGCCACCCTTGGCGAACACGGCGACCGACAGGATCACGATGATGCCGATCTCGAGCACCAGCAGCACCCCGAGCACCTTGGCACCGAGATCGATGCTGCGGTAGCCGAGCAGCGCCACGATCGCGACGAGACCGAGCGCCCACAACCACCACGGCAGGTCGGGTCCGCCGTACTTCACGACCAGGCTGTCGACGGTCGATGCGGCGAGGCCGTAGATACCCGCCTGAATGGCGGTGTACGTCAGCAGCGCGAGACCCGCGGCACCGACGCCCATGGTTCTCCCGAGCCCCTTCTCCACGTAGGCGTAGAACGCACCGGTGTCCACCATGTGTCGGCTCATGGCCGCGTACCCGACGCTGAAGATCAGCAGGACGACCGCCGCGACGATGTAGGCGAGCGGAGCGCCAGCTCCGTTACCTGTGGCTATCATGACCGGCAGGGCCCCACCGATGGCCGTCAGCGGCGCTGCAGCGGCGATGACCAGGAACACGATCCCCACCACGCCGATGGAACCGCGTAGCGCACCTGCCGTCGAATTCGATTGCGTTTCAGACATTCTGCTCACCGCCCGCGCAGCTCGAGGAGGCGCAGTGCGCAGAGGTCGTGCGCGGCACATCGAGGGTGGGGTTGCGGTCGAAGAACCCCGAGGGCTTGAGCTTGAACCCGGTGTAGTCCACCGGCATGATCGGCCAGTCCTCCGGTCTCGGGAAGTGGGTGAGCCCGAACGTGTGCCACAGCACGATGTCCTCGTCGACGAGGCTACGGTTCGATGCGACGAATGCCGGCAGACCCGCACCACCGTGATGCTGGTTGACGAAATCGCCTGCGGCATAACGTTCGCTCCGGTCGAACTGCGTCACCCAGAGATGCCTGGTGGCGAACGTGGCGCGTCGTGCGATCGACGAGTTGTCGTCTGCGAGAAGCAGCGGCTGACCTTCGGGATGCAGCGTGTATCCGACGGGCTTTCCGAGCCGGCTCAGCGAGGTCGGATTGGTGACATGCCAGGCGCGGCCCACCGTGCCGTCGGCGATGCGTTGTGCGTCGGATTCCGTGGCCAGTGGGGTGTGTTGCAGAGCAAAGGCGTTGCCGTGCAGGTTGTCCGGCCCCATCGGCACTCGGCGAGTCTCGATCTCCTCGACGGAGTTGCCGATGCCGTCGAGCATCATGTCGAGTCGGGCACTGAACAGGTGCTGGTGGCACGGCGCTCCGAGTCCAGGGGCGATCTCTGTTGCGTAGGGGTAGTCCCCACCGGGATGCCCCGACGTGAACACGATTCCCGTTGCCTTGACCTCGAATTCGATGGTGCCGTCGAGGTACAGGTACCAGAAGAATCCGTAGTCGTAGTTACCGATGGTGGTGAAGAAGGAGATCACGAGTCGGCGCTGGCGGCGGGTCTCCTGCGAGCCCGACCACAGATCGGTGTGCTTCCACAGCACCCCGAAATCCTCCTCGTGCATGCACACGGCATTCGTCAGCGTTTTCGGATTGCCGAATTCGTCGGCGATCACGGCATCGAAGTACGTGATGTCCCCGACGCAGTCGCAGCCGAGTTCGAGTGAATTCGCGTACCGTCCCACCAGATACTCACCGGTGTCGAAATAGTTCTGCCACGACCGAACCGGGGACGGATCTCCATAGGGGACAACCATTTCGGCGATCGAAGCGCGGTGAACGATCGGGCGCACGGTACCCCCGTCCTCGAACCCGATCTGGTGCAGTACCAAACCCTCACGCACATCGAAGCCGACTCGGAAGGACCACTTCTCCCAGTCGACGCGATTGCCTCGAACCGTGAAGCTCGGACCATCGGGTTGGATGATCTCGATCGGCTTCTGCGTGGTACGCAGCGGGCCGGTGACGGACAGATCGTCGAAGTTTCCCGACTCCTCCGGGATCGGAACCGCACCCAAGTCGACGACCTTGTCCACCGTCCGATTCATCACGTCGACGAACGCGACCAGACCGTCGATGGGATGCGCCCAGGCGTGATCGGTGGGGTAGTCCTGACGAAATGCCAAGCCGCGCAGGATGCGTCGGCCATGCTCGCCCGGGTAGTCGAACACCCCGGCAGACAGCGGCGCCACTCGAACATCGGCTACGTCCAATCCGCGGGCGGCCAACGCGGCAAGCCAGTCCGGGTCGGTGGAGAGCACACTCTCGACGAGCTCGAATTCCTCGTCGAGCACCGGCATCTGGCCGTCACGAATCGCGTCGAGCCGGGTGGAGCCGATCACCTGACGCTCGTCGAGGGAGACGAGAAGGTCGACGGCATCGGGTGTCGAGATGTCGTGCAACAGCACCCGAAAGGTGCGTCGGGTGGACGGTTCGGCGACATACAACTCGGCCTTGTCCGGTTCGTCCAGTCCGACATAGACGAACCGCGTTGCGGCGGTGACGAATCCGGCGGCGTCGACGACATTCCGAACCTGTGCGATCTCGTCTTCGGTGGGCAACGACAAGGCGTGGTCGATTGCGTGGGGCGTGAGGGTTGGCATGGATGTTCCTCGAGGTCGGGTGTTGGTTCTACAGACGTTGAATAACGAAGGCATGCAGGCAGGGCCGAATCGCCCGCCCGCAGGGTGGCTACAGCTGAGCTATGAACCGGTCGAGCATCTCGAACTGCCGGTCGGCAGTGGTGTCATCGGGAGTGAGCACGCCGAGAATCTGCATACCCATCATCATGTTGAGCAACGTTTCGACGGCGAGATCGACGTCGAAGTCGCCGGCGTCGCCTTCTGCGCGAGCCTGCTCGAGAAACTCCGCCATCCGCGCCCGCCACGACACCAAGGATCGACGGTTGGTGTCGTCCATGTGCTCGTCGTACATCGCGCGTTGCCACAGCGAGACTGCAATTCTCGCCTCGAGCAAAGTCTCTTCGGTCGTCGGCATCACTTCTCGGCAAAAGATGCGGAGGGCATCGAATCCCGTTGCATCGCCGAGAGCTTCGTCGATACGGCGGTTCGTTGCCTCGAAGACGTGCTCGAATGCGGTGCGGAGAATCTCGTCCTTGCCCGCGAAGTAGTGGCTCAGTGCACCGTTCGTGTATCCCGCCTCGGTCGCGATGTCCCGCATGTTCGCGGCATCGATCCCCTTGGCAGCGATCAAACGCCAGGTTGCCGCAGTGATCGCGCGGCGGCGTTCGTCGTGATCCACGAGCTTCGGCACAGCCCTACGGTAGCGGCTCCCTGCTCGGACCTAGGGTTCGGGCATCGTCATCATCGCCTTCCGATCCGTTCGAACGTTGTTCTACGTCCGTTGAACTAAATCTTCCGACCTGCTCGTTACGAATCGCGCTTCCCTCGGTAAACACCGCGTTACCCCACGTGAGCGGAACCTCGACCCCTGCTACGAGGTTCCGCTCACCTGGGTCGTTCCGCAGGCTCCACTCCCGCTCACCTGCGTCAGCTCTACAGAACGATCGTGACGACTTTTTCCTCGGTGTTGGCCTCGATTCCGGCCCATCCGAGTTCACGGCCCGTACCACTGGATTTCATGCCACCCCAGGGGAGGGCGGGATCGATTGCGGCCCAACCGTTCACCCACACCGCGCCGGATCGAACCTGCGCAGCAAGGGTGTGCGCCCGCGACACGTCGCGGGTCCAGATCGAGGCGGCCAGTCCGTACACCGTGCCGTTGGCGATGGCGATGGCCTCGTCGGCGGTGTCGAACGGAATCACCGTGCCCACGGGGCCGAAGATCTCCTCCTGCGCGATCTTCATGTCGTTGTCCGCGTCGGTGAAGATCGTCGGCTCGACGAAATACCCTGCGCCGTCGGGCCGTCCGCCACCCGCCGCCACTCGCGCTCCACCGTCGCGTCCGGCCTGGATGTACCCCAGAACGCTGTCGCGCTGCTTCGCGTTGACCAGCGCACCCATCGTCGTCGACGGATCGAACGGATCACCCAGAACCTGAGCCGACGCCGCAGCGGCCAGACCGTCGACCACCTGCGAATACAGCGAGCGATGCACCAGAACCCGCGTACCGGCCGCACACACCTGGCCCTGGTTGAAGAACAATCCCATCGCGGTTCCGTTGATCGCCGCCTCGAGATCCGCGTCCTCGAGAATGATCTGCGGGGACTTGCCGCCGAGTTCGAGCGTGGTTCGCTTGAACGTATCTGCAGCTTTCTTGGCGATGAGCTTGCCGACCCGAGGGCTGCCGGTGAAGCTGATCTTGTCTACGTCCGGATGCCCGACCAACGCGTCGCCGGTCACTTCTCCAAGCCCTGGAACAACATTGACCACTCCGGCAGGTACTCCCGCCTCGTCGATCAGACGAGCCAGATGCAGGATGGACAACGGCGCATCCTCCGGCGGCTTGACGACCACGGTGTTTCCGGCGGCCAACGCGGGCGCGAGCTTCCACGCGGCGATCATCAGCGGGGTGTTCCAGGGAACGATCATGCCGATGACGCCCACCGGCTCACGGACGGTGTACGAGTGCGTCGGCTGGCCGAAGTATCCCGCAGTGGGGATGGAGCTGCCGGTGATCTTGTCGGCCCAGCCGGCGAAGTGCCGGAACGTGGCTGCGGCATTGGGAATGTCGAGCATGGCCGGTTGACCCACGGGCTTGCCCACGTCGAGAGCCTCGAGCCGGGCCAGTAGGTCCCCGTCACGTTCGATGAGGTCGGCAATCCGGTTGAGCAGCTTCCCGCGCACTGCTCCGGGGGTTGCGCCCCACTCCCCACCCAGCTGAGCACGCGCTGCGCGTACCGCTGCGTCCACATCCGATGCCGTGGCCGCAGCAACCTCGGCCAACGGCTGTTCCGTCGTGGGGTTGATATCGGTGAACGTGCCTCCGTCGGAAGCGCCGTGCCACTGCCCCGCGATGTAGAGCTCGGTGGCGGTGTCGGTCGGCAACGACGGTGCGGCCGATTCCTGGACTGCAGTCATGTGTGTTGGCTCCTTCTCGGGTGCCGATCGCGGCACCTGTGGCGTGTCCGGTCCAGACTGCGCCCGGACAGGCGAGAAGGTCTTGTGTGATCGCGCACACATTGTGCGGCAGATGCGCACCGTTCTCAGCCCCGAGCCAACGAGTCGGTATGACGAATATGTGTCGACACACCGGGCCCCGGTTACCGCCGTGTTTCACCGCCCTGGCATGCGACGGAGAGTCAACTATTCCGACACTTCGAGGCCATCCATCGGCCTCTCAGCAGGCAAAACTGGTGCCCTCCCATACGAAAGGCCCGCAATGACACACCACCAGTTTCGCGCCGCAGCAGTCCAGGCCGCGCCGGTATTTCTCGATCTCGACGCGTCTATCGACAAGGCGATCGGCCTGATCGAGGACGCGGCCCGCGCCGGAGCCGAGCTCATCGCATTTCCCGAGACCTACCTGCCCGGCTATCCCTGGTACATCTGGCTCGACGCACCGGCTTGGGGGTTTCAGTTCACGCAGCGCTACTTCGACAACTCACTCGAGTACGGAACACCGCAGGCGGCTCGAGTTGCGCAGGCCGCCAAGGACAATCACATCATGGTCGTGATGGGCCTGAGCGAGCGATACAAGGCCAGCCTCTACATCGCGCAGTGGATCATCGACGCCCAAGGCAAGACCGTCGCGATGCGCCGCAAGCTCAAGCCGACTCACGTCGAACGCACCGTGTACGGCGAAGGTGACGGCTCCGACCTGTCGGTATACGACACCGACCTCGGACGCGTCGGCGCACTGTGCTGCTGGGAGCACCTGCAACCGTTGTCGAAGTACGCGATGTACGCCCAGAACGAGCAGGTGCACATCGGTGCCTGGCCCAGCTTCTCGCTCTACACCGGCGCGGCCTATGCCCTCGGGCCGGAGGTCAACACCGCTGCCAGCCGCATCTACGCCGTCGAAGGCGGCTGCTTCGTCATCAGCCCCTGCGCGACCGTCTCCCCCGAGATGATCGACATCATGTGCACCGACGACGCCAAGCGCGCGATGCTCACCGCAGGCGGCGGTCATGCCCGCATCTTCGCGCCCGACGGCCAACTGATGCACGAGCCGCTCGCACCCGACGCGGAAGGCATCGTCTACGCCGACATCGACACCAGCCTCATTTCGATCGCCAAGGCCGCCGCCGACCCGGCCGGCCACTACTCCCGTCCCGACGTGACACGGTTGTGGCTCAACAAGACTCCGGGCGACCGCGTCGTTCAGGGGACGCAGCCCTATGCGAATACGCGCTACGACTTCACCGAGGACGTCGCGGCCGAGCTACGTCTGGAGATCACCGAGCAGCTCGCTCTCGACGAGGGCGCCGCTCGTGTCTGAACTCGAGTCGGCAATTCCCGCCCATCTCGTCGTTCCCCGGTCGTGTCCGCGTCGCACACCCGAGGGCTACCAGCCACCCTTCCCGTCGTACGTCGCCCGCTTTCCGGTATCCACCGAACGAGTCGTGATGGGCTACTTCGGAATACAGGGCATGCCCGACGCTTCCCCGTGGGGTGACGAGGGTCCCTCTCGAAGGGACCGAGCCCGCTACACCGACGAGGAGGGCATCGACACGACGGTGTTCATCGGCTACTGGGACGACGTCGCAGTGTTCGACCGCTGGTTCGATACCGTCGGTCGGCACTGGACCAGCGTCGGAGGCCGCTTCGTCGAAATCATCAGACCGACCGTCGACCGATACGAGACACTCTTCTCCTCCATCGGCCGCATGGAAGGTGTTGCCACTCTGACGGATTCGCTCAGTGGTTCCATCGAGGAACATGCCTACTGGGGTGGGGTCCGGGATCGAATCCCCCTGTCGCAGAACGACTCACTTGCTCCCGGCGGGAAGCCTCAGGTCGTAAGCGACGGCGACAGAGTCACAATTGTGCCGCAGGAGAACCTCTGCCTCATCCGATCCGGGCAGGATTGGGCCGATACGGCCGGGTCCGAACGAGAGATGTACCTGCGGGACGTCGAACCGGTGTTGCGCGCCGGCATGGACTTTCTTCGCGACGACGGACTGGCCATCGGCTGCTTCGCCAACCGGTACATGACCGTGGTCGACGACAACGGCACCGATACCGACAAGTCGTTCGGCATGAGTTGGTGGCGCAGCCTGAGCGACCTCGAAGCGTGGGCCGAGTCGCATCCGACGCATGTCGCCATCTTCGGTGCCGCGCTGAAGTATCTGTCGACGATGGGGCCCGCTGCGTCGCTGCGGCTCTATCACGAGGTGACCGTCGCGGCGGCGGACGAGCAGTACTTCGAGTATTTCGGCTGCCACGACCGCACGGGTCTACTGCGTACCGCTGCGGAGCGTTCTACCCTGTGAGGAGACGGGAGGTACCTGACATGGCCGATCCGCTGCGCACCGACTCCGTCGATCTGGCCGACAGCGTCGATTTCTGGACCGCTGCGGTGAGTCGGACGTACGTCGATCTCGAGTGCACGATTCCAGAGAACGCGTCAGCCATCACCGGGCATATCGAGTCGACCGGACTTGCGACCCTCGGATTGTCGCGGGTATCTGCGACAGCTCAGACCGTCCTACGAACGCCCGCAGGTATCTCCCGAACCAGTGACGACTACTTCCTGGTCAGCGTCCAGACGTCGGGGACCGGGTTCGTCGTCCAGGACGACCGAACGGCGGTCCTGCAACCGGGAGACTTCGCGCTCTACGACACCACCCGGCCGTACAGTCTTCGCTTCGACGACCCGTTTGCCCAGTACGTGCTGATGCTCCCCGGCGCAACACTGCGAACGCTCGTCCAGGACACGGGTTCGCTGACCGCGCGGGCGGTGTCCGGACGGCAAGGCGCAGGGAAACTGCTCGTGAGCATGATCTCGTCGATCATGGACGACGCCGACATGAGTACCGCGTCGGCCGAGGCCGTGTCGCAGAGCGTCGAGTACATCCTGGTCGCAGGCCTGGTCGGGCTGACCGGTGTCGAAAAGCCTGCACCCTACGCAGCCTCCGAACGGCTGGGCGAAATCAAGCGTGCGATGACCGCGCGGCTGCGAGATCCGGATCTGACCGTGACGGAAGTGGCAGCCTCGCTGCACTTGTCGCTGAGTACGGTGCATCGAGCGTTCGCCGGTGAACCGTGCACCGCCAGTGAATGGATCTGGATGCAGCGACTCGACGGCGTCAAACGCGCTCTGTGCGAACCCCAGAATTCCCGCACCACCATCGGAGCCCTGGCGGCGTCCTGGGGATTCACCGACCCGGCGCACTTCAGCCGTGCCTTCCGGGCCCGCTTCGGCTGCACCCCCAAGGACTTTCGCGACACCAACCGCGGGTGAGCTCAGATCCCGAGCGATCCCGCCAGCGTGGGCCAACTCTTGGGCAGTTGCTCCACCCAGTAAGGCCACGAATGGGTTCCGGTCTCGGTGAAGTCGAACGTCGCGGGGATGTTCAACTGGCTCAGTCGATCCGCAAGTCGATGGGTGCAGTAGTTCGCGCCCACCTCGATGAGACCACCGACCACCACCACGTCGAGCGCCGACGCGCTGTCGAAACTTTCGTGGCGACCCGGTGCTCCCGTTCCCACCGACACGTACACGTCGGTGCCGCGCAGGCTTTCGGCATTGACCACCGAATCATGTTGCGCCCAGGCAGGATCGAGAGGACCGCCCCACATGTTGTCGGCATTTCCGCCGAATGCTCCGACGATCGCGCGGATACTCGCCTGCCCCATGGGCTCCGAGGAGGCGAAACACCCGCTGTACGACGCCACCCCGGAGTAGACATCGGGATTACGTGCGGCCAGCATCATGGCCGACTGTGCCCCCATCGACAGTCCGGCAATCGCGTTGCGTCCGTTGCCGTCCACAGACGCGTCGATCAGCGGAGGAAGCTCTTCGGTCAGGAACGTTTCCCATTGATAGCGGCCGAGTTTCGGATCGTCCCGTTGCCAGTCGGTGTAGAAGCTGCCCGGTCCGGCCAGCGGTAGCACGACGTTGACGTTCTTGTCGGCGAAGAATTCGGCCGCTCCGCCCTTGCGGAGCCACATGCTGTTGTTCGGATCCTCTTCGCCGATTCCGCTGAGCATGTACAACGTCGGCCGCGATCCGGTCTTCGCTGCCGGAGTCAGCACCTGCACCTCGACAACGGCCCCCATCGCAGGCGATTCCACACTCAGCGTGCGCAGGGTGTCGGACGCGATCACGGTATCGACGATGCGGGCGGCCGAGACGGCAGGATCGGCGGAGACAATGCCGACCGAGGACACGCACAGCGCGGCGGCGACGGCGAACGTGGTGAAGATGCGTCGACGACGCATGGCGATCCTCTCGGGATTTGTCACAGGGGAACGGCGAATTGCATGGAGCATTGCACAGCAACCGACCGGATGGAACGCCCTACGAACATCCACCCGATTCGGACCGACCGGGACTCTGGCAACACATCACTGCACGAGCATTCACCCTTCTTTGCAACGCTTTTCGGGCATCCAGTTCCAATTTCACCGCATCGCTTCGTTCACTAATAGTTAGTGCACTAACCAATACTGGTAGCCTGGGCATCGTGACGACCACCGAAGATCCACTCGCGCTCGACCGCCAGGTCTGCTTCGCGCTCGCCGTCGCCAACCGCGCCGTGCTGTCGGTGTATCGGCCACTGCTCGAGCCGATGGGACTGACGCATCCGCAGTATCTGGTGATGCTGGCGCTGTGGGGCGAATCGCCGATGTCGGTCAAATCCATCGGATCGGCCCTGCAACTCGACTCCCCCACCCTCTCGCCGCTTCTCAAGCGTCTGGAGTCGATGGGGTTGCTCACCCGCAATCGAAGCGCCGAGGACGAGCGCGTTCTACTCGTCGCGCTCACCCCGGCCGGGGCCGCGCTTCGCAAGAAAGCGGAGAAAATTCCACCCACCGTCGTTTCGAAACTCGGAGCGTCACTCGCCGAACTCGACGAACTACGACGCGTCCTCACCCGCGTCAACGACGCGGCCATCGCAGCAGGAGCACTGTCGTGAACACTCGTTCTACCCGCACCCGCCCGCGCTTCGGTCAGTGGCTGGGCTACGCCGTCCTCGGCCGCAAACTGCCTGACTCCATGCAGGATTGGGTTCGACGCGACCTCGTCGGCCCAGGAGCGACACCACGTCACATCCTGCGGTCGATGATCCCGTTCCTGCCGATCTTCATCGGATTCTTCGTTCTGTTTCCGGGAGCGATCTGGCTACGCGCGTCGATGGTGTTGCTCAGTTTGCTGCTCGCGCTGTTCTACACCGCCGCCTACATGGACCAGAACCGCGCTCGACGCCTCGAGATCCACGGGCTACCGGCCGATCTGAAGAGCCCGAAGAAGATGGCCGAGATGGAACGCGAGCGAGAGAACTACCGCCGCAATCACTGACGCTCTCGGTCGAGCCCGGCGGTGAAATCGTCGGCGATCATCGCCGCCAAGTCGCGGGTCTTGCGGTTGGTGTTCTGCGAGAGCTCGGTCAGCTGCGTGAAGGCAGCGTCTGCGTCGATGCGGTACACCGACATCAGGATTCCGACGGCTCGGCCGATGGATCCGCGGGTGTCGAGTGCAGTCCGTAGTGTCGCGGCCTCGTTGCCGCTTTCCTGGATCAGTTGTTCGCGCATGCGCGAGAGTTCGAGGTGCACTCGAATTCGAGCCACCAATTCTCGGTCGTGGAACGGTTTGACGATGTAGTCGTCGGCCCCGCGCCCGAGCCCGTCGAGCACGAAGTCGGTTCCCGCTCGCGCGGTCAGCAGGATCACCGGCACCCGCTGCAAGGCGTCGTCGCGACGGATCTCGTCCACGAGTTCCAGACCGCTGCGTCCGGGCAGCAGAACGTCGGAGAGCACGAGGCCAGGCATCGTCGATCGAGCGCTGCCGAGTGCGGTCTCGATGTCGCCCGCGGTGGTGACGGACCAGCCCTCGCCGGTCAGCAGGCGCACCAGGTAGTTACGCATGTCGACGTTGTCCTCGACGAGAAGAATGTCCGCACGCTCGGTGGTCACCGTCATCGAGTCGCTCGCGGCGAAAATCGCCGACACCGAATCGGCGGGGGCGGCCGGCCGTTCGACGGCTGCAGCCGCCTCGGCGGGCAGGCGCGGAACCACGACCGTGAAGGTACTGCCACGGCCCGCCTCGCTCTCGACGTCGATGCGGCCGCGCAAGACGGTGAGCAGGTCCGATACCAGCGCCAGTCCGATACCGGATCCTTCGATGCTGTGGGCACCCGATCGTTCGACTCGATGGAATCGATCGAAGATCAGCGGCAGGTCCTCTGCGGGGATCCCGAGGCCGGTATCGGCCACGACCAGGCGGACCACGTCGCTGTCGGTACGCAGGCGCACGGAGATCCGACCGACCGGCGTGTATTTGACGGCGTTCGCGACGAGGTTGAACACGATCTTCGTCCACATCTCACCGTCGGTGAGGACGACGACATCGTCGGCTACGTCGACCACGAGCTCGAGACCCTTGCCCGACGCCACCGCCTCGAACAGCGACGCGCAGTCGCGCGTCACCGCTCCGAGGTCGGTGGGTTCGAGACGGGGACGCAGCTGACCGGCATCGGCACTGACCACGTCCAGGAGATCGTCGACCAGTCGACGCAGTCGAGTCGAGGCGCGGTGAACGACGTCCAAGGACTCACGATCGACGTCGGTCAGCGTCGAGTCGACACTCTCACGCACCGAATCCAACGGGCCGGCGAGCAAGGTCAGCGGCGTGCGGAACTCGTGTCCGACGTTCTCGAGCAGCCGTGTCTTCGCCTCGTCCGCTTCGGCGAGTGCCGCGACGCGTCGCCTTTCCATCTCGAAAGCATGCGAGGCGGTCAGGGCCGTGGACACCCGCTCGGCCACCGCGATCGAGAAGGACACGACGGAGTCGTCGCGGGCGCGAAATTCGTCGACTCCGACCAACAGGGCTCCGATGGGCTGAGCATGTCCCGCGAGCGTCAGCGGAACGATGACCGCCTGCGCGACGGATCCGGCAATCTCGACCGTCGAACAGGGAACGCGTCCGTCGCACACGTCGAGAACGTCGGCAAGGTCCCAGGTCGCGTCGTCGCAGCCGAGTGCGCCCGAGGTCGCGATGTGATCGAGCTGCCCGTCTTCGGCGAGGTCGCGGCGCAGGTAGGCCACCACGAGGGGAAACTCGCGGGCCTCGTCACCCAGCGTCTCGACCGCGGCGCGGCAGATGCCTACCGGCCCCTCGGCGCCGTCACCCGTCAGTGAGCCCAGGGCGAGCAGCGCGTGCATGCGGCGTTCGCCGAGTACCTGCATCGTGACCTCGGTCGTGGCGACGAACACGCCGAGTACCGTCCGTCCGGCCCCGAAGATCGGGCTGTACGAGAAGGTCCAGTACGTCTCCTCGGGGTAGCCGAACCGATTCATGACGAACAGCTGCCGAACGCCGTGCACGGGCTTGCGGTCCTCGACCACGTGGGCGCAGAGAACGCCGACGTCGTCCCATATCTCGGGCCAGCTCTCGCTGGCCCGCTGACCTGCGGCCTGCGGAAACTTGTCCCCGAGAAAATCGGTGTACGTGTGGTTGAAGATCTGCACCAGATGCGGGCCCCACCAGATCAGCATCGGGATCGTCGACGGCATGACGGTGCGGACGGCCGTCACCAACTCCTGCGGCCAACTCTCCACCGGCCCCAGATCGGTCGCCGCCCAGTCCAGTTCCCGGAATCGCGCGTCGGTGGCGTTGTCACCCGGGAACAGCTCGTCCAGCTGGGCCGAACTGCCATCGGGTTGTGGGGAATTCATCGCCTCGTCCTTCGTACTGTCGTTCCGCTCCAGTCCGGCGGGCGCGATCTCGGCATCGATACTAGCCGAACGACCGGTATGCAGGCGTTTCGCTGATCCCCCACGGGGGTACTGCCGCGAGCATGCCCCTCTCATCAAGTCTCCCGTATCCCTTGGGCGTCTCGCGTCTGTCGAACGACGGTGCCAACCTTGCCGTCTACTCCGAAACCGCGGACTCGGTGTCCGTGGTCGTGCTGAACGACGACGGAACAGAGCGCAGTACAACACCGTTGACGCTGCGTACCGGCCACGTCTTCCACGATCTGGTTCCCGACGTCACGCCGGGTACACGCTACGGACTGCGCGTCGACGGTCCATGGGATCCCGCGTCGGGGCTGCGGCACAACTCCGCGAAGTTGCTCCTCGACCCGTATGCCACCGCCATCACCGGTCAGGTCGACTGGAACGAATCGGTGTTCAGCCACCTCCACGCCGAGCCGGAGACCCGCAACGACGAGGACTCGGCCCCCCACATGCCGTATTCCGTTGCCGTGGAGTCGAACTTCGATTGGTCCGGCGACGAGTCACCGCGCACACCACTCGATCGCACGGTCGTCTACGAGGTGCACGTCAAGGGCTTCACTGCCACCAATCCCGATGTGCCCGAGGATATTCGGGGTACCTACGCCGGTCTGGCGCATCCCGCCGCGATCTCACATCTCAAGCGCATCGGCGTCACCGCGGTGGAGTTGCTGCCCATCCACCAGTTCGTTCAGGACTCGCATCTGCTCGAGGAGGGGCGGCGGAACTACTGGGGCTACAACTCCATCGGCTTCTTCGCACCGCACAACGAGTACAGCAGCAGCGGCGACACCGGCGGCCAGGTGGACGAGTTCAAGACATTGGTCAAGGCCATGCACGAGAACGGCATCGAGGTCATTCTCGACGTCGTCTACAACCACACCGCCGAGGGCAATCACCTCGGACCGACGCTCTCGCTCAAGGGAATCGACAACGGCTCGCACTACCGTCTGGTCGACGAGGACCGCAGCGCGTACTACGACACCACCGGCACCGGCAACAGTCTCAACGTCGGCCACCCCGCTGCCCTGGCACTGATCCTGGACTCGCTGCGCTACTGGGTGACCGAGATGCACGTCGACGGGTTCCGCTTCGACCTCGCCAGCACGCTGACGCGTCAGGACTCGGACCTGAACGTGCACAGCGCATTCCTGAGCCTGGTACACCAGGACCCGACGCTCGCACCTGTCAAACTCATCGCCGAACCGTGGGACACCCAGGGCTACCAGGTGGGCGGCTTCCCGGCCCGCTGGTCGGAGTGGAACGGCAAGTTCCGCGACGACGTTCGTGACTTCTGGCGCGGCGAAAGCGGCGCGCTTCCGGCCCTGGCGCAGCGCGTCACCGGCAGCCCGGACGTCTACGAGAGCACTCGTCGTCCCACGTTGGCCAGCGTCAACTTCATCACCGCACACGACGGCTTCACATTGGCCGACTTGAACTCCTACGACGACAAGCACAACGAGGAGAACGGCGAGGACAGTCAGGACGGCGAGTCCGACAACCGTTCGTGGGGTTGCGGAGCCGAGGGCCCGACCGACGACGAGGGCGTCAACGCACTCCGGGCCCGCCAGCAGCGCAATCACCTTGCGACGCTGTTGCTCTCGGCCGGCGTGCCGATGATCCTCGGCGGCGACGAGCTCGGCCGGACACAGAACGGCAACAACAATGCCTACTGCCAGGACAACGAGGTCTCCTGGTTCGACTGGAGCACAGCCGATCAGGACCTCATCGACTTCACCACCCACTTGATCGCTCTACGCGACGAACACCCGGCTCTGCGCCCCACGTGGTTCCGCCACGACAGCGATTCCGACGAGGAAGGAGCCGGACCGGACACCGTCGACTTCTACCGCGCCGACGGCGAGAAGCTCTCCGACGAGGATTGGTCGGACGGCAATGCGCACAGCATTCTGGTCCTCATGCGCGCTGGTGAGTCCGATGCGTCGTTCGCGTGGATGGTCAACGCCTCGCCCGGCACCGTGGAATTCACTCTGCCGAAGGGACATTGGACTCAGTCGACCTCGAGCGACCCCGATCAGGCATACGAGGCAGGCGGGCCGTCGATTCTGATTCGCGAACACTCGTTCACGTTGCTGCAGGGCTGACCCCGCAACAGCCGACAATGGCGGCAGTCCTCGTCACGAGGACTGCCGCCATTGTTCGTTTCAGCTCACCCCGGCGCGCACGTCCGGTGCTCCGAGTCGAGCTGCATCGGCGGTGTCGTCGTCGGGCTGCTCCTGCGAATCGCGTTCTGCCAGAACGCGAAGCCGGTAGTGCTCGATTTCCTCGGCAACATGCTGATCGTCCCACCCGAGGATGGGTGCAACCAGACGAGCCACCTCGATGGCCGCCGCTTCACCACGATCGGGAACCTCGATCGAGATTCGGGTCCGACGGGTCAGAATGTCGTCGAGATGCTGCGCGCCTTCGTGACTGGCCGCATAGACCACCTCTGCCTTCAAGTACTCCGGCGCACTCTCGAGAGGCTTTCCGAGCTCTGGATCGGCGTCGATCAAGTCCAGCAGCTCACCCATCAGAGTGCCGTACCGGCCGAGCAGATGCTCGACGCGTGAGACGCGCATACCGGTGCGTTCGGCCGTCAGAGCGCGGGAGTTGAACGCGCCGAGGTAGCCGTCCGCACCGACGAGCGGAATGTCCTCGGTGACGCACTTCGGTACCGTGCGTTCGAGTCCGTGCACCGCGGAATCGACTGCGTCCTTGGCCATCACGCGATAGGTGGTGTACTTGCCACCGGCGATGACCGTCAGTCCGCGGACCGGGCTGGACACCGCATGTTCCCGGGACAGGGTGCTGGTGGAATCGGATTCGCCGAACAGCAACGGGCGCAGTCCGGCGTACACGCCGACGACGTCGGTGCGGTCCAACGGATCGGCGAGCAATTTGTTCACGTGGCCCAGGATGTAGTCGATGTCGCTCTGGCTCGCGGCCGGGTGAGCCAGGTCGAGCTTCCAGTCGGTATCGGTGGTCCCGATGATCCAATGACTACCCCACGGGATGACGAACAGCAGACTCTTCTCGGTCCGCGTGATGATGCCGGTGGCACTGTTGATGCGGTTGCGCGGCACCACCAGGTGCACCCCCTTGGAGGCGCGAACCTGGAATTGTCCACGGCCACCGACCATCTGCTGCACCTCGTCGGTCCACACCCCGGCGGCGTTGATGACCTGCTTGGCCCGCACCTCGAAGGAACGGCCCGTTTCCAGGTCGCTCGCCACGACGCCGACGACCTTGTCGTCCTCCCGAAGGAAGCCCGTGACGCGAGTGCTGTTGGCACACAATGCGCCGTAGGCGGCCGCGGTACGAGCGAGCATCATCGTGTGCCGGGCGTCGTCGACCTGGCCCTCGTAGAATTTCACCGCACCGCGGATCGCCGAGCGCTTGCCCGACGGGAAGGACTCGAGCGTCTTCTTCTTGCCGAGGTGCTTGTGATGACTCGGGACGCCGCGTCCGGCACCCATGACGTCGTACACGCCGATGCCGAGCCCGACGTACGGACGGTCGATCACCTTCTCGAGCGGATAGATGAACGGCACCGGGCGAGCGAGGTGCGGGCACAGCTTGTTCAGTACCAGCGAACGCTCCTTGAGCGCCTCGAACACCAACGCGAAGTTGAACTGCTCGAGGTAGCGCAGACCGCCGTGAAAGAGCTTGCTCGAGCGGCTGGACGTGCCGGCCGCGTAGTCACGCGCTTCCAGCAGACCCACTTTCAATCCGCGGGTCACGGCGTCCAGTGCAGTTCCGGCACCGACGACGCCGCCGCCGATCACCAGAATGTCGAGCTCTTCGGCTTCCATCCTCGCCAGCGCATCTGCGCGTGCCTGAGGACTCATGGCCGTTGTGGTGGAACTCATTCTTCATCAACCCAATCGAGAGTTCGTGTTACTGCCTTCTTCCAGCCGGCGTACAACTTCGCCCGCTGGTCTTCGTCCATGGACGGGGTCCATGTCTTGTCCTCGGCCCAGTTCTGGCGAATGTCGTCTTCGCTCTCCCAATAGCCTACGGCCAGTCCGGCGGCGTAAGCCGCTCCGAGAGCAGTGGTTTCGGCCACGACGGGACGGACCACGTCGACGTTCAGGATGTCGGACTGGAACTGCATCAGCAGTTCGTTGACCACCATGCCGCCGTCGACCTTGAGCACCTCGAGATCGACGCCGGAGTCGGCGTTCATGGCCTCGATCACCTCACGCGTCTGATACGCGGTGGCTTCGAGGACGGCGCGCGCCAGGTGGCCCTTGTTGACGAAGCGCGTCAATCCCACGATGGCACCGCGGGCGTCCGATCGCCAGTGCGGTGCGAACAGACCGGAGAAGGCGGGGACGAAGTAGGCACCGCCGTTGTCGTCCACCGACCGTGCGTCGGTCTCGATGTCCGCGGCCGAGGAGATCATGCCCAGGTTGTCGCGCAGCCACTGCACCAACGAGCCCGTCACGGCGATGGAACCTTCGAGCGCGTACACCGTCGGCTGGTCGCCGATCTTGTAGCAGACCGTGGTCAACAGACCGTTCTTGCTCATCACCTTTTCGGTACCGGTGTTGAGAAGCACGAAATTGCCTGTGCCGTAGGTGTTCTTGGCTTCACCGGGAGACAGGCAGGCCTGCCCGAAGGTCGCCGCCTGCTGATCGCCGAGGATGCCGGCGATCGGCACGCCACTGAACGGTCCACGCTCACGGCCGGTTCCGTACACCTCGGAGCTCGAGCGGATCTCGGGCAGCATCGACATCGGAATGCCCATGTCTGCACAGATGCTCTCGTCCCACTGCAGGGAGTCGAGATCCATCAGAAGGGTGCGTGAGGCGTTGGTCGGATCGGTGTAATGCAACCCGCCGTCGACACCGCCGGTCATGTTCCACAGCACCCAGGTGTCCATGTTCCCGAAACACAGTTCTCCCGCTTCGGCTTTCGCCCGTGCACCGTCGACGTTGTCGAGGATCCACTTGATCTTGGGGCCGGAGAAGTAGGTGGCCAGGGGCAGACCGGTCTTGGCGGTGTACTTGTTGGCATCGCCCCCGCCCAGCGCGGTGGCGATGCGATCGGTACGGGTGTCCTGCCAGACGATGGCGTTGTAGATCGGCTTGCCCGTTGCGCGATCCCACACCAGCGCCGTCTCGCGCTGGTTGGTGATACCCACGGCGGCGATGTCCTCGCGCGTCAGATCCGCTGCGGCCATGGCACCGGCCGCAACAGCGCGCACGTTGTCCCAGATCTCCGACGCGTCGTGCTCGACCCAACCGGCCTGCGGAAAGATCTGCTGGTGTTCCTTCTGATCGACCGCGACGACGGTGCCCGCGTGATCGAAGATCATGCAGCGTGAAGACGTGGTTCCCTGATCGATCGCGGCGACGTACTTTCCTGCGAACTCGGTCATGGCTTCTCTCCTGTGGTCTGGGTGTCTGCTGGGAGTCGTGATGGCGGCTCGGGCGTCGAACCTTCTTGTTTGCGTAGGTTCTTTCCGATGAGCAGGTCGTACAGGAACACTCCTATCGGTCCGCCTACGAGAGGTCCGACGATCGGGACCCAGAAGTACAGGCCGCCGTATTGATCTCGCCAGGCTCCACCGTATCCGGTGATGTACGACGCCAGGCGAGGTCCGAAATCTCGGGCCGGATTGATCGCGTAGCCGGCGTTGGTGGCCCACGCGAAACCGATGGCGACGACGATGAGGCCGACGATCAGCGGTGCCATGTTGGCCATCGGCGCGGTGCCGAGCGAATCGGTCACGGCCACAATGAGGAACAGCAGGATCGCGGTACCGATGATCTGGTCGATCAGTGCCGAGGACACGCTGACCGGCAGAGTTCCGTTACCGGGAAGCGTCGAGAAGATCGTCTGGGTGGCGGTGGTGTGCCCGGGGTCCACTGCGTTGATCATGTCGTTGTAGTTCCAGCGCACCAGCAGAGCGGCCACGAAGGCACCTGCGGTCTGCGCGAGGATGTACGGCGCAACCATCTTCCAGCTGAATCCGCGGAAGAGTGCGAACGTGATCGTGACCGCGGGGTTGAGGTGCGCGCCGGTGATCCGACCCGCGACGTAGATGCCGAACATCACGCCGAGCCCCCAGGCCCAGGCGATCGAGTCGTGGTCTCCGAGACTTCCCGATTCACCGCCCGAGACGACCTGCGCGACGACGCCGACGCCGAACAGAATGAGAATCATGGTTCCGGCGAACTCGGCAGCCATGTGCGCCGGTAGTCCCCATTCCGGTTCCTTACGAGCCATTGTGTAGCCTCCGCAAAGTTGGTGATGCACGCCACATTGCGTGCTGTTTGCCACGGTAGACGGCCTGCACTGCGTTGCACAGCTGATGCACATATGTGCAAAGCGGTCGTACACTGGCGATGGTGACGGACCAACGCATCGCACCCGAATCGGATCTGCGGACCGGCCATGCCACCCAGGCAGCCCGCCTCTACTACTTCCAGGACATGACGATGGCGGCGATCGGCCGTGAGCTGGGCGTATCTCGTTCGACGGTCTCCCGGCTCATCACGTTCGCGCGGGCATCGGGACTGGTGGAAATCAAGATCTCCACCCCTCTCGGTCAGGCACCACGAATCGAGCGGGCTTTCGCCGATCTGTACGACATTCGTGCACATGTCGTCCCCGTGTCGGAAACCGTCGACGAATTGCAGCGCCTCGACCGCGTCGCCACCTTCGCAGGCCGATTGCTGACGTCGTTCTTCGAGTCCGACATGGTGATGGGCGTCGCCTGGGGAACCACCGTCAGCGCCGTCAGTCGCAAGCTCGCACCCAAACGAACCCACAACTCGACCGTCGTGCAGCTCAACGGCGCAGCGAACACCCGAACCACCGGGGTCTCCTACGCCACCGACATCGTCCGAACCTTCGCCGACGCCTACGGTGCTGTGGCGCAGGGATTTCCGGTTCCCGCATTCTTCGACTACCCCGAAACCCGTCGACACCTGTGGCGTGAGCGGAGCATCAAGCGAGTACTGGAACTGCAGGACCGGATGAACCTCGCCGTGTTCAGCATCGGCGTCATGAGCAGTGCCGTTCCGAGTCACGTCTACAGTGCCGGCTATCTCGAGCGCGAGGATCGAGCCGAGCTACAGCGCGACGGCGTCGTCGGAGACATTGCCACCGTGTTTCTGCGTTCCGACGGCAGCCACGATCGAATTGCGTTGAACGACAGATCGAGTGGACCGAGCCTCGACCGACTCAAGGTGGTGCCACGCCGAGTCTGCATCGTCGCCGGGGCGTCCAAACTCGATGCCCTCACCGCCGCGCTGCGCGGCGGATTGATCACCGACCTCGTCATCGACGACATCAGCGCGGCCCAGTTGATTCTCCGCTCGCGCGGCTGACCCACGTGAGTGGGTAGGAGTGGAGCCTGCAGGAACGACCAAAAGACACCTCGACCCCTGCTACGAAGTTTCGTGCACGTGCGCCTTGCGCTCACTGGATTCTCGTGTCACTCTTTTCTTCATGACAACCGGAAAGGCGGACACCGCCTCCCTCACGTGAGCGCCGTGCCGATGCCGTCGACATTTCCCCGTCGCGGCACATTCAGTGACAATCCCGAAGATTATGCCGAGAGCATTCGCGCAATCTGCGCGCAACGCGATCGATGGCTCGCCTACGGCCTGAAGGCCGGTCCCTCCGACAGAACAGCCGCGGAATCTGCTGTGGCACAGCTGTATCGAAAATTGGGTCGTCCTGAGCCGCAATTCGTGTGGGTGGCATCGCCTGCAGCCGCCGCCGAATTCATGACATCTCGACCGATAGCGGACAACGCAGGTGCAGGCTCCCTCATCGCAACACTGCTGTCGAGTTCACGCCGACGGATGGACCAGCGAATCGATCGACGACAGATCGAATGGCCACAGCAGTACCATTACTCCGACAACAATGCACAGCGCGATCTGCAGGCGCGTATCGATGTCGCACGCCGCTCACCGACAGACGCGGCCCGCGCCGGCATCAGTCCCGATCCGATCATTCGCCGAACCGTACGAAAGTCCCTGCACACCAGCCTCTTCGACGGAGTGGCCACGGCTGTCCGAACCCTTGCTCCGCGCCCCTTCGGCACCGTCAGCTGGTACGGACAACAAGAAGCCCATCGCGTCGCCTACTACGACATCTATCGCTCTTTCGGCCTCATGACGTTCGGCCGCGAGGACAACGAGATTCTCGACATTCAATCCGCCCTCATCGAGTCGACGGGATGGTGGTGGGCGTTCGACGACATCGCAGTGATGTCCGAACGGCCGACGGCTCTGCACACCGAACCGATTCCCGATCCGGTGCACGGCGAAGTGCGACTGCATCATTCGACCTCCCCCGCGGTCGAGTTCGGCGACGGCAGCGGTGTCCATGTCCTGAACGGGACGGTGATTCCCGCTTGGGTGATCCATGATCCGACGGTCGAACGCATCACCGTCGAACGCAACGTCGAGATTCGGCGAAGCGCCATCGAACGGATCGGCTGGGATTCCTATCTGGACCAGGCCGGTTTACGACTGGTCGACACCGACGACGACCCGGGTAACCCCGGCTGCACCCTGCAACTGTTCGCCACCCCCGCAGGCTGGGGAGACGAGGGTCGAATACTGCTTGCCGTCAACGGCTCTCGCGAACGAGACGGGGAGCGCCGACGCTACGGGCTTCGCGTCCCCGGGGCGTTCTCGTCCGCGGTCGATGCCGCGGGCTGGACCTACGGTCTGGCCGGAGCCGATTACGGCCGACTACTCCGCAGAACCTGACCGCACACCCCGACCACACACCCTTACAACACACCCAAGGTGACAAACATGAACTCGAACATCACGCTGTCCGCACTGACCGACCTCACCGGCCTCGACGTATTCGACTATCTCGACAAGGAGATCTCCGTGCCCGTCATCGACGGCCTGCAAGCCCAGGGCGATCTGATCGTCGTACCGTACGTACTGCTCGACGGCATAGTCGTCCCGACCGAGCAGACCCGTCGCGAGGACGTGCCCTTGACGGGAATCGAACTGCTGCGCAGCGCTGCGGGCGGCAACCCGCACAGCCTGGTCGCCGACGGCGGCATCTGCACGTGGCTCAGTCCCGTCCACGACGTCCGAGGTCTCGCCCTGGGAATTCTGGCCAACTCGCAGACGGCGTACCTCATTCACCCCGAACACGGAGCCACCGGGATCGCTCCGGGTCGATATGTCATCGGCCGTCAGCGTGAAGGCGGACAGGGCGGCTGGTTCCATGCGCCTCAGTTGATCGCCGACTGAGAACCAGTGGCTCGCATCACATTGTTGCCGAAGTGCTAGGTCCATCTCACAAAGCAATTTTCGGTAGTAAGTGTGACGTTGTGTACCACTAAGGTTCGCGACATGACTGCTGTCGTCGTTGCGACTCATCCATGACCGGCTCCCCCTCACCGGTCCAGAACCGACTCCTCGGAATCGGTCTCGTCGTACTCATCGTCATGTTCGTCGGGTGGAGCGTCACCTCGTACAACAAGACGTTCAAGGACGTCGTGACGGTCTCCCTCGAGACCGATTCCGTCGGTAACGCACTTCCCCGCAACGCAGACGTCAAGGTTCGCGGCATGATCGTCGGCGAAGTGCGATCGGCGACGACGTCCGGTGGCGTCGTGACCTCGGAGTTGGCCATCGAACCGGACATGGCCGAGATGATTCCGTCGAACGCCACCGCGCGACTGCTGCCGAAGACGCTGTTCGGCGAGCGATACGTCGCGTTGGAGTTGCCGGACGGTAGGCCCGGGACGCCGATCACCGAGGGCACGGTGTTGAAGCAGGATCGTAGCGGCAACGCCATCGAGGTCGGACAGGTGCTCGACGGCCTGTTGCCGCTGCTCCAGGCCGTGCCGCCGGAGGACCTCTCGAACACTCTCGGTGCGCTGGCGCAGGGTCTGAGCGGTCGCGGTGAGGAACTCGGCCTGACGATCGACCGACTCGAGAACATATTTGCCGGGCTCAACACCGAGCTTCCGGCCATTCAGGAGGACCTGCGCGGACTGGCCGACTTCTCGCAGACCTACGCCGACGCGGCACCCGCACTGATCAACGCGCTCGACAACCTGCGGACCACCGGCAACACCGTCGTCGAGAAGCGCCCGGCACTCGAAACGTTGTACTCCTCGGTCACGTCGGCCTCGGGCACGACTGCTGACTTCCTCGACGCCAATGCCGCCGACATCATCGGACTGGCCGCGAACTCACGCGAGGCGCTCGAGGTGTTCGCCGAGTTCTCCCCCGCTCTCGGGTGCACCGTCGGTCAGTTCGCCGAGGGCGCCAGGCGCGGCAAGATCCTGCTGGGCGAAGGTGACGAGTATCCCGGCATCAACGTCTCGATGCCGTTCGTCAACCCGAAGGGTCGGTACCTACCGAACCAGGACGAGCCTCGACTGTTCGAGCAGGACCGCGGGCCCACCTGCTACTCCTCGCTCGACCGCTCGGCGGGCGAATACTTCCCGCAGTACCCGGGCGGCTCCCCCAACGACGGCTCGTACCAGGTGCCGACGAGAAACCCCGGCGAACAGGACATTCCGTCACTTCCGGTTCCTCAGCTCTCCCCCGTGCCAGCGTCGTACGCGAACTCGGTCACCGAGCAACAGACCTTGGCCGTCGTCTACGGCGGGGCCACTGGAATCGAGCCCGACGCAGTGCCGTCCTGGACCACGACGGTCGGCGCTCCCGCGCTCAGAGGAACGCAGGTCACGTTCAGGTAGGACCTACTGATTGAATGGACCGCAGACCCCGTCGACGAGCGCGGCGGGTAACGATTCAGGAGTACACACATGCCAGCCGATACGAACACCGCCGGATTTTCCATCCAGTCCAGCAACGACGGGCGCGCAGCCGTCATCGCGGTCGCCGGTGAACTCGACGTCACCACGGCCCCCGCGCTGTCGTCCGCGATCGAAGCACAGATTTCCACCACACCGGCTGCCCTGATCGTCGATCTGAGCAAGGTCTCGTTTCTGGCCTCGGCTGCCATGACCGTGCTGGCGTCGACGCAGAAGGACCACGGAGACACCGTTGCCTTCTCGGTCGTCGCCGATGGGCCGACCACCAGCCGTCCGATCAAGCTGATGGGTCTCGATCAGGAATTCGCGCTGCACGCCGATCTCGCGTCAGCTCTCGCCGCCCTCGACTGACGCCACTCCAAGCGCCATTACTGCTGCGTCGTCGGCCAAGCCGTCGCCGAAGCTGTTCAGCAGTACCCGTAGGTCCTCGACGATGACTGCAGGCGACGCCGGGGCGTGGGCCGTCGCGAATTCCAACAGCGCGCCCTCGTCGTCGTATCGACCCGTTCCCACCTTGGCCTCGGTGAGGCCGTCGGTGTAGAGCATCAAGGTGTCGCCCGCGCTCAACGTCACGGTGGCAGGCACGAAGCGCGCATGACGCAGAATTCCGACGAGTTGCCCGCCCGTCATGTGGACGTAGTGCGCGCTGCCGTCGGCGCGCATCACCAGTGGAGGCGGATGACCGCCACTGGCCATGCACACCTCGAACCCATCGGCCGAACGACTGAGCACCCCGAACACCGCCGTGCAGAACTGCGCGTTGTTCTCGCGGAATTCCTGTCGCAGAACCGAATCCAGATTGTGCAGAACAGCGACCGGGTCGTGGTCGTACACCGCGGCGGCGCGCAGGGTGTACCGCGTCAACGACGTCACGGCTGCAGCCGACGCACCCTTGCCGCACACGTCGCCGAGAAAGAATCCCCAGCGATCGTCCGACAGCGGGAACAGATCGTAGAAATCTCCACCCACCTCGTCGCTCGATGCCGCGTGATAGTGCGCGGCAGCGGTCATTCCCGACGGCGGCAGCAGGGCGGGCGGCAGCAGCGATCGCTGCAGTGTCTTGGCCAGCAGCTCTGCTCGCGTCCGGGACTCGAGCAACTCGCGTTCGTAGGTGCGACGGTCCCTGGCGTCGAGCGCGGTGATGCGAATGAGCACCGGCGTATCCGACTCGTCGGTCTTGACGTTCGCGGTCATGAACACCGGCAGCCGACGTCGATCGGACGTCACGAAATCGAGCGCGATGCCGTCGAGCTGACCGTACATCCGCAGAATCGGACCGAAATGGGTCTCGTAGTGGATGCGGCCACCGGCGGTGAGAAGTTGGGTGAAGTCGGTCCCGATCAGGGCGTCGACCTCGAAGCCGAGCCAGCCCGCCAGCGTCGCGTTCAGCCTCGCGATCCGCATGTCGGGATAGACCGACAGGTAACCGCACGGCGCGTTCTCGTACAGATCCTCGATGTCCAGCTCGTGCATTACGCCGGTCTCACGAAGGCCGCAATCGCCTCGGCGGTCTGTTCGGGTTGGGTGACGTGCGGGCAGTGCCCGCTGGCGTCGAGCGTCCTCAGAGTGCTGCCGGCGATGTGTTCGTGCACATATCTGCCGACCTGAGGCGGAGCCAACGAATCCCGTGCGCAGTCGACGATCATCGTGGGCAGGGTGACCCCGGCCAGATCGGCGCGATTGTCGGACAGAAAGGTGGTGCGCGCGAACACCCGTGCGCACTCGGGGTCGGTTCGGCAGAAGCTCGCGGACCACATGTTCTCGAGATCCGGCCGATCCGGCGCATTGACCACGATCGGTGCCATCGATGCGGACCAGCCCAGATAATTGCTGTCCAACGACTCGAGCAGCTCGTCGATGTCCTCGCGGCTGAAACCCCCGCGATAGTCACCGTCGTCGATGTATCGCGGAGACGGCGTCAGGAGAAAGAGCTTGGAGAATCGCTCGGGAGCCGCCTGGACCGCGAGAACGCCCATCATCGACGCCACCGAATGCCCGACGAACGTGACGTCACGGAGGTCGAGTTCCCGGGCGATGTCGATGATGTCGTCGGCGTAGGCGTCCAACGGCGCGTACTTGTCGGCATCCCAGGCCGCCGGGTCCGACGCTCCTGACCCGACGTGATCGAAGAGCACGACCGAAAAATTCGGGGCCAGGATGTCGGTCACCGAGCGCCACAGCGTCTGGTCGCATCCGAAGCCGTGAGCCAACATCACCACGGGACCGTCGGCAGCCCCCACGACCTTGACGTTGTTCCTGATGCGCGCACTCACCCGCACAGTCTGTCACCTGGCTACGACAGCGGGGAGTGAGACTGCCCCGACCGGGTATGGCCTGTACCTACAGAAACGAGAAATCTCATGCGAGTACTGGTCACCGGTGCAACCGGATACATCGGATCCCGGCTGATCCCGGTCCTTCTCGAGCAGGGCCACGAGGTGCATGCGGCCATGCGCGATCCGAGCAAGAAATCTCGCTTCGCCTGGGGCGCGCACGTCACCGCGGTGCACTTCGACCTCGACGATCACGAGACCTTCGACACCGCAACCGAGAATGTCGACGCCGTCGTCTACCTGGTGCACTCGATGGACGAGGGCGACTTCGTCGAGAAGGATCGCCACGCCGCGCAGTCCATGGCCGCCGCCGCCGAGCGCAACGGCCTGCGCCGGATCGTCTACCTCTCCGGCCTCATCCCCGACGACGGCACCCCGCTCTCGGATCATCTGCGCTCTCGCCTGCAGGTCGAGGAGGTGTTCCTCGACAGTTCGGTCGATGCCACCGTGCTGCGCGCGGCGATCATCCTGGGCTCGGGATCGACCTCGTTCGAGTTGGTGCGTCGGATGACCGAGCGTCTACCGCTGACACCGATTCCGACGTGGATGCGCAGGCAGGTGCAGCCCATCGCCGTCGTCGACGTGGTCGCCATCATCGCCCGCGCCCTCGGCGACACCGCACGCCCAGGAACGTTCGACATCGGCGGAACCGAAACGATGAGCTACCCGGAGCTGCTGCAGGCGTACGGCAGCGTTGCCGGTCTGCGTCGCGCACAGATTCCGGTGCCGCTGTTGCCGACGGGATTGGTGGGGCGCGCCGTCGCCATCATCACCGGCATGCCTCCCGGCACGGTGATCTCGCTGGTCGACAGCCTCACCCACGACATGGTGGTGCGCCGCGGGAACGCGGCAACGGAGGTGTTCGCCGAGCCCGGTACCTCGCTGATGAGCGTCGCGGAAGCACTGGAGCGTTCGATCACCGTGACCGCCGAGGAGGGCACCGATGCCCACGCCGATCCTCAGGCTGCCGCCGACACCGATCCCGAGTGGGCAGGAGGGGTCGTCGACATCGTCGACGGCCAGGTGCGGCAACGGCCGTCGGGCATCCTCGGAAAGGCTCAGCTGGGGGCTACCCGCTGACCGATATCGGCGTAGTGGTGAGCCCACGGCACGGCTCGTTCCAACTGTCCAGCCAGTTGGACGAGCAATGCTTCGCCGCCCAGCGGAGCGGTGAAGTGCGCACCCATCGGGAGTCCGCTCGGCGTCCAGTGCAGCGGAAGCGACAGCGCCGGGCGGCCGGTGACGTTGGCCAGTTGGGTGTACGGAATCCACGAGATGTTGTCGTCGATCATCTGGTCGACGATGCCGGTGTGCCGAAGCAGACCGGCGGTTCTACTGCGCAACAACAAGTCCGACGCCATTTCCAGTGGCTTCGCGAGATCGAATGCACCGATCTTGGGCGGTAGCTCGGCAATCGTCGGGGTCAGCAGCAGATCGTAGGTCTCGAAGTACGTGGCCAGAGCGCGCACGTGCACGTGGCGACCTTCCACCGCCTGGAGGTAGTCGACGCCACTGGCGGATCTTCCCAGCGCCGCCATGATCCGGGTGTCCCGCTCGAAAGAGTCGTCACCGCAACCGGTTCGACGCTTGACCTCGTCCATCTCGTAGGCCAGGTAGGTGAACCAGGCCAGCAGGAACTCGCGATTGAGGCTGGCATCGTCGTACGGCGGGGCGTCGAGAAGTTCGACGGTGTGGCCGAGTTCGGTCAGTGTCTTGGCGGCAGACTCCATCGCAGCGACGGCCTGCGGATCCGGACTCGGATTCACCGACGTCGTCGCGTACATGCCGATTTTTAAGGCCTTGGGGTCCTGCTCCGTCCGTGACAAGAAGCTCCCGTCCGGCCGGGCGGGCGAGTAACCGGACGTCGCCTCGCCACCGGCCAACACGTCGAGCATCGCGGCGGTGTCGCGTACCGATCTCGACACGACGCCCTGCACTGCCGCTCCGTGCATCGCCTCACCGAACGTCGGTCCCGACGGCACCAGCCCGCGGCCGGGCTTGAGGCCGACGAGCCCGCAGCACGACGACGGAATGCGAATCGAACCGCCACCGTCGCTGGCCCCTGCCACCGGGACGATCCCGGCCGCGACCGCAGCGGCAGATCCGCCCGACGAGCCACCGGGACTTCTGCTGGGGTCCCACGGGTTTCGAGCCGGGCCGAACACGGTCGGCTCGGTGATTCCCTTGGCACCGAACTCCGGGGTGTTGGTCTTGCCGAAGATGACCAGGCCTGCGTCGAGCCAGCGTTGCACCACCGTTGCGTGCTCGGGCATCGGCAGATTCGTCAACGAGCGGGATCCGCTCGCGGTGGGCAACCCGGCGTAGTCCTGCGAGAGATCCTTGATCAGAAACGGCACACCGGCGAACGGCCCGTCGAGCGTTCCTGTCAATTGCTCGTCCGCCTGCTCCGACATGAGGCGCACGATCGAATTGAGCGACGGGTCGATCGATGTGGTCTGCGCAAGAGCACAATCGAGCAACTCGCGCGGCGTCACCTCACCGTTCGCTACCAGTTTTGCCAGGCCGAGGCCGTCGTACTCGCGATACTCGTCGATACGCATGGCGTCAGCCTAGGTCCCGACACCCTCGCCGGAGTGCCGAACTCGCAGTTGTGCAGGGATTTCGGCCCGATATCGTGCACAACTGCGAGTTCGACGAGGCGGGGGTCAGAACGGGAACGTATGCGCGTGGTCTCGCACGGTGAGCCATTGCCACTGTGTGAACTCGTCCCAGCTGCTCTGGGTACCGAATCGCGCACCGTTGCCCGACGCCCCGGTGCCACCGAAGGGTGCGTACGCGTCGTTGTTGAGCGTCTGGTCGTTGACGTGCACGATGCCGGTGGTGAGTCGATCTGCCAGGTGCCTGCCTCGATCGGCCGATCCGGTCTGGATGGCTGCCACCAGACCGTATTCGGTGTCGTTGGCGACGGCAACGGCCTCGTCCTCGTCGCGCACGACGACGACAGGAGCCACCGGGCCGAAGATCTCTTCGCGGAATGCCGCCATCGACGAGGTGACCCCCGCGAGAACTGTCGGCGCATAGAACAATTCACGATGTGTGCCCCCGGCGCGAACCTCCGCTCCGGCCGCCACGGTCTCGGAGACGATCCGGTCCACGTTCTTCAGTTGCGTCTCGTTGATCAACGGTCCGAGTGCAACCTGTTCGGTGAACGGGTCCCCCACCGGCAGGTTCTTCGCCCGAGCGGCCAGCCGATCGAGATACTCGTCGGCCACGGACTCGAGCACGATGTGCCGACCGGCCGTCATGCACACCTGACCCTGGTGCAGGAACGATCCCCACGCGCCCGCAGAACTGGCCGCCTCCAGATCGGCGTCGTCGAGCACGATCAGAGCGTTGTTGCCTCCGAGTTCGAGAGACACACGTTTGAGCGTGCGTCCTGCTGCCTCGCCGACTTTCCGGCCGACAGCGGTGGATCCGGTGAACGAGACCATGCCGATGCCCGGGTGCTCGGCAACCGCGGCTCCGGGCTCGGCGTCACCCGGCAACACGTGGAACAGACCGTCGGGCACACCGGCTTCCTCGAACAGGCGGGCAAACAGCACCCCACCGGACACCGCGGTCTGCACGTCCGGCTTGAGCACCACGGCATTACCGAGAGCCAATGCGGGAGCGACGGCGCGAATCGACAGGATCTGCGGAAAGTTCCACGGACTGATGACACCGACAACGCCGATCGGCACACGACGGCCGATGCTCGAACGACCGGCTTCGCTGGTGGGCAACAGATGCCCGTAGGGCTGGGTGGGCAGAGCCGCCGCTTCCCACAGTTCGCCGAGCACGAGACCGACCTCGAAGGCGGCCTTCCCCGGAACCGACCCACCTTCCCGGATGAGCCATTCCTCGAACTCGCCCCGGCGCGTCTCCAGCGTCTTCGCGATCTCCCGGATCACTGCCGCGCGCTCATGACCGGGCAAGGCCGCCCACGCCGGTTGCGCGGCGCGCGCCCTGGCCACGGCGTCGTCGACGTCGGTGGCGTTCGCCAGACCGATCTCACCCAAACTCGCACCGGTCGCCGGCTCGACAGTGGTCGTGGTCCCACCACCACCCGTACGCCAACCGCCACTGTAGATCTGGCCGTGCCATTCGGTACCCAACAGAGTGTTGCTCACGTCGAATCTCTTCTCTCTCGTATTCGTTGTCTCGAAATGCCCTGCAGCTCAACCGATGAGATCGGCGGCCTTCTCGGCGACCATGACCGTCGCAGCATTGGTGTTGACACACACGACCCGTGGGATCACGGATGCATCGACCACGCGTAGGCCGTCGATGCCGTGCACCCGAAGGTCCGGCCCGACGACGGAATCCGGCCCTGTTCCCATGGCACAGGTACCCACCGGGTGGTAGTAGGTCCCCGTGCCCCGAGCGACGTAATCACGCAGTGCCGCATCGGAATCGACCTCGGCACCGGGAAGTACCTCGGTCAGATCCCACGCCGCGAACGCATCGGTCGCCGCGATGGTGCGGGCCACCGCAATGGCGTCGACCAGACGATCCACGTCCGACGCCGCAGTCAGATAGGCCGGGTCGATCAGAGGCAGATCGTCCGGATCCGCCGATGCCAGTCGAACACTGCCGCGACTGTCGGGCACGGTGGTGACACCGAACGTGATGCTGTTCTCCGGCGCACGGAGCGACGGTTGATGGAACGGCACATGAATGAACATCAGTTGCATGTCCGGACCGTCGAGCTCGTCGGTGCTGCGCCACAGCATCGACACCTCGGCGTGGTTCGTGGTCGCAGGCGGAACCGGTTGCGCTGCTTCGTACACGACGCTGCACAGAGGATGGTCGTGCAAGTTCCGTCCCACACCGGGAAGATCGTGCACGACGGCAATGCCCAGCTCCCGGAGCTCCTCGGCCGGTCCGATTCCGGACAGCAGCAGCAATCGTGGAGAGTCCACGGCTCCGGCGCTCAGAACGATCTCGTGCCGAGCCGACGCGGTCATCGGCTCGCCGTCACGTCGGTACCTTACCGCGACGCAGCGGCCGTCCTCGACGACGAGGGACTGCGCCCTCGATCCGGTCGACACGGTCAGGTTGGGGCGATGCGCTTCGACCGGTGCCAGGTACGCCGATGCCACGCTGAGACGGGCACCGTCCGAGATCGCCAGATCGTGCCACCCCGCACCTTCCTGCTCGGTGCCGTTGAAATCGTCGGTGATCGGGTGGCCGGCCTCGGCGGCCGCATCGAGAAATGTCTGCGACACCGGATTCGGCGAGGACGACGGAGCCGGGCGCAGCGGGCCCTTGTCGCCGCGAACCTTGGCGTCTCCGCCGATCACGGTCTCGGACTTCATGAAGTACGGCAGCACCGCGTCGTACGACCACGATTCTCCTGCGACCTGCGCCCAGGTGTCGAAATCGTTGCGATGACCGCGGAGGTGAACCATCGCGTTGATGGAACTGCTGCCGCCCAGAGTGTGGCCCCTCGGCCAGTTGTGGGCACCGCCGCCTGCTGCGTGCTGCGGAACCGTGTCGTAGGAGTAGTCCACGTTGCTGCCCCAGAGCGATGGCCAGGCCGGCGGGACGGCGAGGTCCGGATGATCGTCGCGGCCACCGCTCTCGAGCAGTAGCACTGTCACATCGGGGTTTTCACTGAGCCGTGACGCGAGTACACAGCCGGCGGATCCGCCACCGACAATCACGTAGTCGAATACTTGGTCCATCTCGTTCGATCCTCTCGCAAGTGACCGGCACCACACCGGTAGAGCACCAGTGTGCGGAGCGGGGAGGCGTCGCAGTTGACGATTTCCGCCCTGGTTCTTGCCGATTCACGTCGAATATCGGCGGACCCGTTGCCGAACAACCTCGTTCGCGGCCAGAGGGTCAGCGAAGCGCCACACGTTCTGCAGACGGGCTGCGACCGAACCTGCTCTTGTAGAGCCGGCTGAAATGCGCCGCATCGGAGAAGCACCAGCGCCCGGCAACGGCACCGACAGTGGACCTCAGCGTTCGATCCGCAAGCAGGTCCCGCCTGGCACCGTCGAGTCTCATCTCGCGAATAGTTGCTGTCACAGTTGAACTCTCGTCGCCGAACAGCCTGTCCAGACTGCGCACGGACATACCGAAAGCAGTGGCTACGGACTGATGGCACAGCGCGGGGTCCAGGAGGTGTCGATCTATGTAGGTGAGGACCGCCAGTTTCCTCGCCTGCTCCCCCGGTTCGTCGAGAACGATCTGTGCGTCCGCAGTGAGGGCACTGCTGATGAGGCTGAGCCCGGCATCGGCGAAGCGCAGAGCCGAGCCGGGATGGATCGAGTCGACGGCAGCCTGCGTCAGCGCAGCCCGGACGAAGGAATCGAGCACGGCACCGGGACCGGAACCGATGTCGTGCGCACGCTGCATCGCGCCGTCGATCCACCTCTGCGGCAGGCGAAGAGCGTTGGGCGGGAACACCATCACCGCACAGCGCCACTGACCTTCCAGCCGCAGATCGTAGGCACGCCGAGTGTCGTAGATTCCCAGCTGCCCCGGCCGAATGACCAATTCGTGCTCGCCCTGACGCACCACCGCTCGACCCTGCAGCTGCACACAGACTTTTACGGCGTCGGTGGGTAACCTCTTGACCGCCGCACGGGTGCGCCGGACCGTCTGGGGTGAGCCGTTGACCTCGAACGCACCCAGCTCACCGAGCGTGACGCCCTCGATAGACCCGGTCAACGGACGATCGTCGATGTGCTCGGGTACGAGCCCGGCGAACACGTCGCCGAGCTCGTCCCGCCACTGCTCACCCTGCCACGTCACGATTCACCCCGCGGCGATGTCCGAGGGGTGCCCGGCGAGCGGAGTCACGTCGATGCTCATGTACGGAAACAGCGGCAGATTCCACAGAATCTCGTGGAGTCGCTCGTTGTCCCGCACATCGAAGATGCTCAGATTCGAGTACTGGCCCACGAGCCGCCAGATGTTGACCCATTCACCGTCGCGCTGCAACTGCTGCGAGTACGCCTTCTCTCGGGCGAGAGTGTCGGTTCGCACGTCCCCATCGAGATCCTGCGGGAGCGCGACGTCCATCTTCACTGCAAACAGCATGCCGCTCAGGCCTTGTCGAGAACGAAGTCGTAGGTGACTTCCTGTCCGCCGTCGACGTCGTGCGGGTCGAGAATGAGCTCGGGCTTGACCGCACTCGCGACGTCGTCGTCGTTGTGGGCGTCACCGGGGAAATAGAGCTGGGTGGTGATCTGTTGGTGGCCTGCTGCGGCGACCTTGAGGTGCAGGTGCGCCGGACGCCACGGATGCCAACCGGCAGCGGAGATCAGGTTTCCACACGCTCCGTCGGTCGGAATCTGGTACGGCGCAGGCTTCATCGTGTGAATCCAGAACTGTCCCTGATCATCTGCAGTGACCGTGCCGCGCAGGTTCCACTCCGGGATGCCGGGTGCGAACTGCGAGTAGAAGCCGTCGGCGTCGGCATGCCAGATCTCGATGACTGCATGGGGCAGCGCGGCACCGTCGACGCCGCGGACCTGCCCCTTGAACAGCAGCGGGGTGCCTTTCTCGCCGTCGCGGGTGGGCAGGATCGCTGCGGAACCGAGTTCGGGTGCATCGGGAACGTAGTAGGGGCCCTCGATGGTGCCCTTGCTGCCCTCGCGGGACTCTCCGGCCACCTCCTCGACGACGTGTTCCACCCATACGTCGAGGAAGAGCGGCCACTCTCCGGTCTGCCCGACGTTGATCAGCCATGCCTTGAGGGCGTTGTACTCGTCGTACGTGACCTTGTGTTCGCGGACGGTGTCGTGGATCGCCGAAATGACCTGGCGAGCAAGCAGACTCACGCGCTCGGGTGGGGTGTCGGCAGCGGCCTGCTTGTCGGAGGTGAAGCGCTGGGTGGCGTTCGCGCCGGACGCGGCGGCGGTGGCCACCTCCGCGGACAGATCTGTCGATGCTGCGTGGTCGATACTCATGGTGAAACTCCTCGTTCTCGGGGCTAGGTGTCGATGCGGTAGGTGGAGAGTTTGTGGGGGTCGATGTCGATGCCGTGACCGGAACCGGTGGGGACGGTGAGTTCTCCGTCGCGGATCTCGAGCGGCTCGGTCACCAGGTCGTCGCTCATGTCGAGGAAGTTCGAGAGTTCCCCGGCTCGACGCGACGTCAGGTCGAAGGCGGCACCGAAGGCAACGGTGCAGGCCGAGCCGAGTTGACCGTCGATCTGGTTGCCCATCACCACATCCAGGCCGAGGCCCTCGCACAGGTGATGGATTCGCGTCGAGTCGGTGAACCCCGTGCGGGCGGTCTTGATGCTCACCGCCGTCGCCGATCCTCCGAGGATCTCGCGAGTCACTTCGGCAGGCGTGGTGGCCGATTCGTCCGCGACGAAGGGGACATCGAGTTGCTGCACCAGCCAGCGGCGACCGAGAACATCGTCGGCCGGGCACAGTTCCTCGGCGAGGGTGAGCCCGAGATCGGCCATGTCCTTCATGGCGCGTGCCGATTCTGCAGCAGTCCAGCCGCGATTGCCGTCGACGTACAGTTCGACGCCCTCGCCGAGACCTTCCCTGAGCGCGCGCACGACGGCGGTGTCGAGGGCTACGGGCCGGCGACCGACCTTGATCTTGAACACCTCGATTCCGTAGGTCTCGCGCATTCGAGTCGCCTCGTCGACCATCGCTGCCGGAGTGTCGAATCCGAGCATATGGCTCACCCGCATCCGGTCGGTGTATCCGCCGAGCATCTCGGTGACGGACAGGTCGAGGGTGCGGCCGAGCGCGTCCCAGACGGCCATGTCGATCGCAGCCTTCGCCACCGGGTTGCCCACGGTGCGGGTCAGCCTGGAACGAATCACTTCCCGATCGAGCAGGGTCAGTCCGAGAATCGCTGGGGTGAAGAGGCTTTCGATTACCGCGACGATTCCGCGCTGAGTTTCGCCGTAGGTGAAGGGACGCGGGGGCGCGTCTGCGGTGCCGACGATACCGTCGTCGGTGTGCACTCTAACCAGCACGTGCTCGGCGGCGTGCACCTCTCCGCTGGCGAACTTCAACGGCTTGACATACGGAATGCTGTACGGAATCGCCTCGACTGCAACGATCTTCATAGAACTGCCTTCGGGTCGGGTGATGGAGAAAGCGTGTCGACGCGGGGCAGGACCCCGGCCTCTTCGAGAGCGCCGACCAATGCGTCGACGAGGGCCGACGGTCGGTCGCGATGCCAGGCCAATGCCAGATCTATGGTGCTTGCGCCCGCGATGTCACGGAAGACGACCCCGGTGAGTTGCAGTGCTCGGACGGATTCCGGAACGAGAGCCACCCCGAGCCCGGCAGCGACCAGGGCCAGCAACACGGACGTGTCGGGGGCCTCGTGCTCACGCCGGGGGCTGAAACCCGCTGCGCGGCAACTACGTAGAACTGCCTCGTTGACCACCGAATGCGAGTCCGCGTACATCACGAAGTCCTCGTAGGCGAGGTCGGCTACCTCGAGTGCGGCCTCGGCGGCGTACCGATGGTCGACGGGCACTGCCAGCAAGAGAGATTCGGTGGTGATGGTGCGGATGACCAGATCGTCGCCCGCCACGGGCGGCCGCAGTACCGCCACGTCGAGTTGCTCGGAGCGCAGCCCCTCCACCTGAGCAGGAGTGAGCAGATCCCCGTGGACCTCGAGTGCGAGCCCGGGCAGGCGCTGCTTGATCGCTCTGGCGATCGGCGGCAGCTGATCGAAGGCAGCGGTACCGGTGAAACCGATACGAACCAGCCCGTAGCGCCCCTCGGCGATGCGTCGAACACCGTGGGTGCTTCGCTCGATGTTCTCCAGGTTTCGGACCGTCTCGCGGTAGAAGAACTCCCCCGCAGGCGTCAGACTGACCTGCCGTGTGGTGCGGGTGAGCAGCGTGACGCCGAGTTCTGCCTCGAGTTGACGAACCGACTGGGAGAGCGCCGGCTGCGCCAGATGCAGGCGCTTGGCAGCCTGACCGAAGTGGCACGTCTCGGCCACCGCCACGAACTGATACAGGTGCCGCAGCTCCACGGTGACTTCCTCTCCGATATCGACGTTCCGAGCCGACGTACTCCTCGGCGTGACCCTGCCCACAGTAAGGCGCACATCCATCGACGGCAAAGACCTATTTCCGGTCGATTGATAAGTGAACGCGATCAATAGGCACCCTGGTCGAGCCTAGGTAAAGCCCTGGTGTGACCGATGCCACTCGGTGTCAGAGTCGGAGACAACCGCCACGCGACTTGCACCGCCGCGGAATCGAACGACAGCGAGGACACGACCATGACGGAAATCTTGGATCAGGCGCACGCCGCCATCGACGGAGCGGTGATCGACGATGCCGACGCCGGCATCTATCGAGCCAATCGGAGCATCTTCACCGACGAGGAGATCTTCGAGCTCGAGATGAAGCACATCTTCGAGGGCAACTGGATCTACATCGCCCACGAGAGCCAGATTCCGAACAACGGCGACTACTTCACCGTGCACATGGGTCGTCAGCCGGTGGTCATCACCCGCGACAAGGACGGGGAGCTGCACTGCCTCATCAACGCCTGTGCGCACCGTGGCGCGATGCTCTGCCGCCGAAAGACCGACAATCGCCCCACCCTCACATGCCCGTTCCACGGCTGGACATTTCGCAACGACGGCACACTCCTCAAGGTCAAGGATCCCGAGGGGGCCGGCTATCCGGATACGTTCGATGTCGACGGCTCGCACAACCTCACCAAGGTGCCGAGGTTCGAGAGCTACCGAGGGTTCCTGTTCGCCAGCCTGAACGACGACGTGTCGACGCTCGCCGAGCACCTCGGCGACACCACCAAGGTCATCGACATGCTCGTCGATCAATCACCGGACGGTCTCGAAGTACTGCGGGGATCCTCGACCTACACCTTCGACGGCAACTGGAAGGTGCAGGCCGAGAACGGTGCCGACGGATATCACGTCAGTGCCGTGCACTGGAACTATGCCGCGACCACCTCGCGGCGCAACAACGGCGAATCGAAGAACACCACCAAGGCCCTCGACGCAGGCGGCTGGGGCAAGTCCGGTGGCGGCTACTGGTCCTACCCCAACGGGCACCTGTGCCTGTGGACGTGGGCCGCCAACCCCCAGGATCGGCCGCTGTGGGACCAGATGGATGCGCTCAAGGAGCAATTCGGCGATGCCAAGGGCGAATTCATGGTGAAGGGCTCACGCAACCTGTGCCTCTACCCGAACGTGTACCTGATGGATCAGTTCAGCACCCAGATCAGGCACTTCCGCCCGATCGCGCCGGACAAGACCGAGGTCACCATCTACTGCATCGCTCCCAAGGGTGAGAGCAAAGAGGCTCGCTCGCACCGCATTCGGCAGTACGAGGACTTCTTCAACGCTTCCGGCATGGCCACCCCCGACGACCTGGAAGAATTCCGCTCCTGCCAGTTGACGTTCCAGGCGACCAATGCGCCGTGGAACGACATGAGCCGCGGTGCCGAGCACTGGCTGACCGGGCCGGATTCAGTGGCCGAAGCACTGGACATGCACGGGGTGATCTCCGCGGGAGTCAAGAACGAGGACGAGGGACTCTTCCCCGTTCAGCACGGCTACTGGCGCAGCACCCTGCTCGCTGCCATCGACAGGACAGCTACCGAGAGCCGGGTGAAATGACATGACCTCCACCGAAACTCGCATCACGCAGAGCGCGATCGAGCAGTTCCTCTACCGCGAGGCCCGATACCTCGACGACCGGGAGTTCGAACTCTGGCTCACCTGCTACGCCGACGACGTCGAGTACTGGATGCCCTGCTGGGGCGACGACGATCTGCTCACCGAGGATCCGCAGACCGACATCTCGCTGATCTACTACGAGAACAAGGGTGGCCTCGAGGACCGCGTGTTCCGCATCCGCACCGAGCGCTCCAGTGCCACCTCGATTCCCGAGCCGCGCACGAGTCACAACATCAGCAACGTCGAGGTGATCGAACGCCGAGGCGACCTGGTCGATGTGCGTTTCAACTGGCACACGATGTACTTCCGATACAAGACGATCGATCCGTACTACGGGACGTCCTTCTACACCATCGACTTCTCGGGCGAATCACCGTTGATCCGCCGCAAGACCGTGGTGCTCAAGAACGACTACATCCACCACGTCGTCGACATCTATCACTTCTGATCAGGAAAGGAGACCCCTCGTGAGCCATTCCGTCGCACTGTCCTTCGAGGACGGCGTCACCCGATTCATCACCTGTTCCGACGGCCAGACCGTCGCCGACGCCGCCTATCGGTCGCGAATCAACATCCCCCTCGACTGCCGGGACGGGGCGTGCGGAACCTGCAAGGCACTGTGCGAATCCGGCGACTTCGACGGCGGCACGTACCTCGACGACGCGCTCAGCGCCGGCGAATCGGAGCAGGGCTACTGCCTGCCGTGCAGCATGACTCCGAAGTCCGACCTCGTACTCCAGATCGCCAGCACCTCCGCGGTTGCGAAAACCCGAGCGGCGACGCACGAAACCGTGGTCACCGCAGTCGATCGACTCTCACCGACGACGGTTCGCCTGGCCGTCGAGGCACCGCAGGGCGACGAACTCACCTTCCTACCGGGCCAGTACGTCAACATCACCGTGCCCGGATCGGAGCAGACCCGGTCGTACTCGTTCAGCTGCGTGTCCGGGTCCGACGAGCTCGAGTTCCTGGTGAAGCTGACCCCCGACGGGTCGATGTCGACCTACCTGGCCGACGCCGCAGCCGTCGGGGACAAGATCTCGTTCACCGGGCCGCACGGCAGCTTCTTCCTTCGGGAAGCGCAACGGCCCGCGCTGCTGTTGGCCGGCGGAACCGGCTTGGCTCCCATCCTGTCGATTCTGCGCACCTTGGCGGCCGAATCGTCCTCGCGTCCCGTGCATCTGGTCTACGGCGTCAGCACCGACGAGGACGTCGTACTCCTCGACGAGCTGGCCGCACTCGCCTCGCAACTCGATGCGTTCACTTTCGATCACTGTGTGTCGGATCCGAACAGCACGGCCGCGAACAAGGGCTACGTCACGTCGCTGCTGAGCGAGGAACACCTGTACGACGGCGATGTTGCCGTCTACCTGTGCGGTCCTCCGCCGATGGTGGAGGCCGTGCGTGCGCACTTCGCCGAGTCGGGAATCGAACCGACCGGCTTCTACTACGAGAAGTTCGCGCCGTCTGCCCCGGCCGTCGAGCGTCCTGATCCCGTCGTGGAGCCGACTGCTGCGGACCCCACGCCCGTTGCGGTCGAACGGGTTCCCGCGACGGGTGCCGAAGAGCACGACCTCGTCACCGAGGACCGGCCTGCCACCGACGCTCGATCCGTCTGCGGCCGAACGCTGTTCGATGCTCGCGACGAGAATCCCCTCCGCGCCGGCACTGCGATCTCGGCGAGCGACGAAGCCCTTGCCATCACCTCGATCGCCCGCCAGCGCATCGTCTCCCACGGCACCGGTAGTGCCGACCCACTCGACGAGTCATCGGACGGTCTCGCCGTCACACCCGATGCCCAGTCGGTCGCCGGTCAACGCATATGGCCGGACCGAGAAATCGAGCCGTTGTTCGACCGCGTCGAGCCTGCCGCAGCCACCGTCGACTACGAGATCGGCGAGGAACATCCTTCGGTGCACGAATCCGATGCGGTGTTCGAGGCCCGACGCGCACTCGAACTCGGCGCCCTGGAGTTGGTCATCGGCAGGCTCAGCTCCCAGCAGATCGCGGGCTACCGATTGCTCGCGGAAGCCACCACGCGCTACGTGGACGGCGATCGCTTCGTCGACGCGGCCGCGTACACCGAAACCAACGCCGCCTTCCACGACTACCTGTTCACCCAGACACGCAACGAGCATCTGCTGCAGGCATATCGGGCCCTCGGGGTCGAAGCTGCCATGGAGGACGTGCTTCGCAATGCGACGTGGTGTGACCCGTTGTGCGCCCAGGATCACCTCGACATCGTCGACGCTTTCGAGGCAGGCGACCGAGAACGCGCCCGCACCTTGATCGCCGACCATGCCGACCGCTCCAAGACCACGATGAAGCGCGCCATGCACGACTCGGCCGCGAGCAAACGACCCAGATTCGTCAGCCCGGGCCGGTTCGCCGGGAAGGTCGTCCTGATCACCGGTGCGGCGCAGGGCATCGGAGAGTGCGTCGCACGCAGAATCGCCGCGGAGGGCGGCACCCTGATGCTGGCCGATCGATCCGAACTCGTCGAGGAACTGAGCGCCGAGCTCGGCCGCGACGGCACCGAATCATCCAGTGTGCTGGCCGATCTCGAAACCTGGGCCGGTGCGTCGAGCGCCGTGGACGCGGCGCTGGCAGCGCACGGACGAGTGGACGTGTCGATCCATGTGGTGGGCGGGACCATCTGGGCGAAGCCGTTCGCGGAGTACCCACCGGAGCAGGTCGAGAAGGAGATCTCGCGCTCGCTGTTCCCCACACTCTGGTCGTGTCGCGCGGTGATCCCGCACATGATCTCGAAAGGCACCGGAACCATCGTCAACGTCTCCTCGGTCGCGACCCGCGGAGTGCACCGAGTTCCCTACGCCGCAGCCAAGGGTGGAGTCAACGCCATCACCTCTGCACTCGCACTGGAGGCGGCTCCGCACGGGGTCAGGGTGGTCGCGACCGCGCCCGGAGGGACCGAGGCACCGCCGCGCCGCGTCGCTCGCGGACCTGCGCCGAGCACCGATCAGGAACAGCAGTGGTACCAGGCCATCGTCGATCAGACCGTCGACTCGTCCCTGCTCAAGCGCTACGGGACGCTGGACGAGCAAGCCGCGGCGATCTGCTTCCTGGCCTCCGACGAGGCGTCGTACATCACCGGTACGGTGCTCCCCGTCGCCGGCGGCGACCCGGGCTGAGTGTGCGCGATGTCGGTTCGATTGCCGGACGTACCCGCACGTCACCGCTACGGTGAGCTCATGTCCCCCGCGCCGCTCGTTGCCCGTGGCGAGCTGCTCGATGCGCTGGTGGACGAGGTGCAGGACGCCGACGCCCGATCGAGGTTCGTCGTCGTGGACGGCGCGGCAGGTGTCGGCAAGACCGCGGTGCTGCGAGAGCTGGCTGCCCGCCTCGACGCGGCCGAGCCTCGCCCGCGCGTCCGGCAGGTGTCCGCCGTACCGTGGGAGACGAGCAGGCCGTGGGAGATCGCGCATCAGTGCTTTCCCGAGATCGACATCGCAGACGGCCGGACGCTGCCGGAGCGAATCGCAGGCAGCAACGGCCCCTCGGTGACCGCCGTGTTGATCGACGACGCTCAGGACGCCGACGCGGATTCGCTTCGCGTACTTGCCTCTACCGTCCGACGCCACCGCGACTCGAAGATCGCCGTGGTGTGCATCCGTCGAATTCTGCCCGCGGGGAGCATCGAATCGCACGAGATACTCGATCGCGCAGCCGATACCCGGTTCGTCGTCGAACCGCTGGGAAGCAACAACGTCGCAGAACTCGCTGCGCTGCGCGGCGTCATCCTCTCACCGTCGTCGGCCGCGCACCTGACCGCGCACACGGGTGGACGCCCGAAACAGGTGTCGGCGCTGCTGTCCGAACTGCCCGGCCACATGTGGACGGGCGTGCGGCCCGAACTACCCGCACCCGAGTACGTGCAGGCATCGGTGCGAGCGGCACTGAGCGAGAGTTCGGCGGACACAGTTCGGTTGGTGCAGGCCGTGGCCGTGCTCGATGGCGCTCGACCGGTCTCGACGGTGTGCGAGGTAGCAGAGATCGACGATCCCAGTGCTGCACTCGATCTGGCGGAGGCACTGGGCCTTGTTCTCGTGCGCCGTCGATCGGGTATCACTCTGCTCGAGTGCCCGGACGGGATGATTCGCGCAGCCGTACTGGCCACCATGAGCAGAACCGGCGTCGCCGACGTCCACCGAGCCGCGGCGTCCGCCGAATCCGACCCGGCCGATCGGCTTGCGCACCGCGCCGAGGCGGCGCTGCTACCCGAGCCACACATGGCCGACGAGCTCGAATCACTTGCCGCAGAACGCGCGCGGACCGGAGAATGGGCTACCGCTGCCAGGCTCTTCATGCTCTCGAGCCGAGCGTCCGGCGACGCAGGCCTACGCGAGGATCGACTCGTGCGCGGCGTCGACGCCCTCATCGGTGCCGGTGACGTTCGCGGAGCATCGGACTACATCGCCGAGATCGAGAGTCTGCACGAAACACCAAGCCGCAACGCCGTTCTCGGCTATCTCGCCATTCTGCGGGGCCGCCCGCAGGAGGCCGACGCCCGATTGACACGGGCGTGGCAGCTCGTCCGAACCCGCCACGATCGCGACGTCGCCGCCGTCATCTGTCATCGCCAGGTCCTGCACAATCTCGCCCGATGCGACGGCGGCGCACTGGTGTACTGGGCCGACCGCGCCGTCGAACTCGTCGGCTCGGACCATCCGACTGCCGTCGAGGCGCAGGCCATCCGCGGGCTCGGTCTGGCCGGAACCGGCCGCGTCGCAGAAGCATTGGCCAGCTACGAGGATCTGTGGGGACAGGCCGGTACCGGAGCCGTGGGACAGCGAGTGCAAATGGGTGCCGGCTGGCTGCACCTGGCCACCGACTCGGTGGAGCTGGCGAGGTCCGAACTGGAAGCAGCGGCACCGACGGACTTCCTCGGCGGCTCCACCCGAATCGCACTGTGGGCCAACGCCTGGTTGGCCCGCACGTATTTCGTCACCGGAGAATGGGACGCGGCGCTGCGGATAGTCGGACGCGCCTCCGACCTGGCCGACAGTTCCGGTGCCGCCCTCATCGTCCCGCTCCTGCAGTGGACGGCCATGCAGATCCACGCGCTTCGGGGTGACTGGGATGCCGCCGCGGCGAGTTCACGACGAGGTGAATCCGGCGCTAGAGATTACGAGATCATGCGCGTCCCCACGGCTCTGGGCCGCGCAGCGATCTCCGAGGCTCGGGCCGACTATGCCGGTGTCCTGCGCGCCCTGAGTCCGCTGACACAGCAATGGGCACACGCCGACGTCTCCGAGCCGGGCTTCTGGGCCTGGCCGGACGTGTACGCCAACGCGCTGATCGTGGAGGGCAGGCTCGACGAAGCCGATGCCTTCCTCACTCCCCACGAAGCCCGGGTGGCAGAGCGCGGCCACCGATCGGCACATGCCCGGCTCGCGTGTGCGCGGGGTAGATGGCACGGCGCAACCGGCGACATGGACTCTGCGCGAGCCTCTTTCGAGGATGCCTTGGATTCGCTCATGCCACTGCCCCTGGTGTACGACCGCGCCCGGGTGAACTACGCGTACGGCCAGACGTTGCGGCGGGCAGGCAAGCGACGCGAAGCCGACGTGGTGGTCACCGCGGCCCGCGACGACTACCTTTCTCTCGGCGCTACGACGTACGTCCGGCGGTGCGACCGCGAGCTCAAGGCAGGTGGAGTGCACGCGATCCTCAAGGACAGGCCGCACAACGCGCTGACGCCACAGGAGGACGCGGTATCCACCCTCGTCGCAACGGGTCTGACCAATCGAGAAGTGGCCGCGGAACTGTTCCTGTCGGTGAAGACCGTGCAATTCCATCTCACGCGTGTCTATGCCAAGCTCGGCGTTCGATCCCGTTCCGAACTCGCCGCGGCCCGTGCATCCGAGAGCACGCCACCATGATTGTGCAACAGCGCTTTTCGGCACGAACCCTGGGTCGATCCTAGGCATTTACCCGGTGTGACCCAGGGCACAGTGCGACACACTTGCCGTACTGCACCGACCGGGTGCCGCATTCGCCCGCCACGACGGGCCCTCTACCGAAGGACAGTCGATGACCTCACCGACAATTCCGACGCCCCGCAGCGCAGCCGCCGGCTGGGCCAGCGACCGTCACCGACGTAGCGTGATCTGGATCGTCGCACTCTCCACCGCAGCAATCGTTTTCGACGGATACGACCTCGTCGTGTACGGAACCGTCCTGCCGACACTGCTGGCCGAGTCGACCCAACTCGGTGCCCTCAGCCCCGAGCAGGCCGGTGCCCTCGGTTCGTACGCTCTCATCGGAGTCATGGTGGGTGCTTTGACAGCCGGAGCCTTCGGCGACCGCATCGGGCGTCGGCGAACGATGCTGACGTGCATCGTGTGGTTCTCGGTCGGGATGGGGGCCACCGCACTGGCCCAGAACATCACCGCTTTCGGAATCCTTCGATTCGTCACCGGAATCGGAGTCGGCGGACTCGTCGCCACGGTAGGCGCGATGATCGCCGAGTTCGCACCGGCAGGCCGTCGAAATCTGTTCAACGCCATCGTCTACAGCGGTATCCCCGCCGGCGGCGTCCTGGCTTCTCTGGCCGCAATCGCCCTGCAGGACAGCATCGGATGGCGTGGACTGTTCTGGATCGGAGCACTGCCCCTGGTCATCCTGCTGCCCCTCGCGGTGCTCCGTATGCCGGAATCCCCGCGATGGCTGTTGGCGCACGGACGCGTCGCCGATGCCCAGCAGATCTGCGCGAAAACCGGAATCCCGATGCCCGAGCCCGAGCCCGCAGTCGCCGGCGATCGCGTCGGATTCGCCGCGCTCGCCCGCAAACCACTGCTGCGCCCGACGGCGCTCCTCGGGTTGATGAGCTTCTCCGGCCTGCTGCTGACCTACGGACTCAATACTTGGCTCCCGCAGATCATGTCCGAGGCCGGATACAACGCCAAGGGGTCGCTGTCATTCCTGTTGGTGCTCAACGGTGGTGCCATCATCGGTGGATTGATCGCCTCTCGCGTCGCCGATCGGACCGGACCACAGCGCGTCATCGCCGCCACCTTCTGCCTTGCCGCACTGTCGTTGGTGTTGTTGACGTTGAACTTCCCGCTCGGCGTACTGCTCGTCGCCGTGGCCGGTGCCGGCATCGGCGCTATCGGCACCCAGGTGCTGATCTACGGCTTCGTCTCCAATTACTACCCCACCACGGCCAGGGCGGCGGGCGTCGCATGGTGCGCCGGTTTCGGACGCCTCGGCGGCATTCTCGGGCCGCTGCTCGGCGGTATCCTGCTCGGTGCGGGAATCGCGTCCTCGCAGGCGTTCTACATCTTCGCCGTCGTTGCCCTGCTCGGAGCTCTCGTCACCACAGCCGTCCCTGCGGTTCGGGCACTGCGTCGATCCGATCCAGCAATCGAAGAACCGGTGAAAGTGGCTGAATGACAGATATTTTCCAGAGGCCGACCTCGAGCGACCTACCGGAACGTCGCCCGCCGAATCTGCGTGCTCTGCGCGCGGACTTCGGCGGGCTGTACGTCGGCGCAGGTGCGACCGGCGTGCTGTTCAGCGCGACCGGGCCCGTTGCGGTGATCATGGGTGCCGCGGCAGCAGGCTCGCTCACCGCCGCGCAGACGGCGTCGTGGGTGTTCGGAGTGTTCGTGCTCAACGGCATTCTCACCCTGGTGGCGAGCTGGGTCTACCGAATGCCGCTGAGCTTTTTCTGGACCATTCCGGGGACCGTTCTGGTCGGTCAGTCGCTGGCGTCGCTGACCTGGCCCGAAGTCGTCGGGGCTTATCTCGCGACCGGGGTTCTCATCATCGTGCTCGGTGCCACCGGTGTCGTCGCGAAGCTGATGGCCTTTCTGCCGCACAGTGTGGTGATGGCGATGGTTGCCGGCGCGTTCCTGTCGTTCGGAACCGGACTGGTGCAGTCCGTTTCGTCGAACGTACTGATCGCGGGCACCATGGTCGTGGCGTGGTTGGCCCTGACACGATCCGATGTCTGGTCGAGGCGCATACCTCCGGTGCTGGCGGCATTGATGGCCGGTCTCGCTGCGCTGGCGGTCACCGGCGGATACACCCCACTGACCGGCCCCGCGGCCGAGCTACCTCTGATCGGTCTGCCCGAACTCGTTGCGCCGTCGTTCAGTGGGGCGGCAATGGCGCAGTTGGTGATACCGCTCGCCATCACCGTGGTCGCGGTACAGAACGGTCAAGGCGCTGCCGTCCTGAGCTCCGCGGGCCACCGGCCTCCGATGACCGCTGTCACCATCGCGTGCGGGGTGTGGTCGCTTCTCGTCGCACCGCTCGGTGCGGTGTCGACGTGTCTCGCCGGCCCCACCAACGCACTGCTCGTCGCCGTCGGTGAACGATCGCGGCAGTACATCGCCGGAATGACCTGCGGCGCACTGGCTATCGTCGTGGGTGTACTGGCACCGGTGTTGGTGCGCGGACTGGCCGTGGTACCCGCGACGTTCATCGCCGCCCTCGCCGGTCTGGCCATGCTCGAGGCACTGCGCGGAGCCTTCACCGCCGCATTCTCCGATTCGACCGGCCGTCCGGTACTCGCGCCGCTGATCACCCTGCTGGTCACCGTCTCGGGAACCGACGTCGCGGGCCTGGGGGCTCCGTTCTGGGGACTGGTCGCCGGTGTGGCGGTGACCTACGTGTTGGATCGTCGACGGTAGTTCCCGGGTCAGAATCCGATCGGCAGACCGGCGTAGTTCTCCGCCAGTCCCGTTGCCCCGGCCTCGCTGGAAGCAACCCATTTCAACTGCGAGAGCTGCAATTGCGCATCGAACGGGTCGTCGCCGGTGTGCAGCATCGTCGTCATCCACCAGGAGAAGTGCGTGCAACGCCAGACGCGTCGGAGTGCGTCGTCACTGTAGGCATCGGCGGCGCGGGAATCGTTCTTGCCCAGCAGTGACGTCAGTGCCGGTGCCAGCAGGGCGACGTCGGCCACTGCGAGGTTGAGGCCCTTCGCTCCGGTCGGCGGCACGATGTGCGCGGCGTCGCCGGCCAGAAAGAGGTTGCTGTGTCGCATCGGCGTCTGCACGTAGCTGCGCATCGGTAGGACGCTTTTCTCGGTGATCGGTCCAGGAGTGAGCTCCCAGCCGTTCTGTCCGTGACCGAGCCTGCGTGCCAACGCATCCCAGATTCGGTCGTCGGACCAGGTGGCGATGTCGGTCCCGTTCGGCACCTGCAGATACAGCCGACTGACCGTCGACGATCGCATGGAGTGCATCGCGAATCCGTCCTGATGCCAGGCATAGATGAGCTCGTCGGTCGAGGGCGCGACGTCAGCCAGCACCCCGAGCCAGGAGAACGGATACGTTCGCTCCCAGGTGTTGCGCACCGAGTCCGGCATCGTAGCGCGGCTCGGACCGAACGAACCGTCGCACCCGGCAACGACATTCGCGTCGATCCGCATCGGGGTACCCGAGGCGTCGGTGAACGTGACGTACGGGGAGTCGGACTCGACGTCGTGCAACGCGGTATCGGAGACGTCGTAGAAGATCTGCTGGCCTGCTTTCTCCCGGGCCGCGACGAGATCCTTGGTCACCTCGGTCTGCCCGTACACCCACACGCTTCGGTCCACCAGGTCGCGAAAGTCGATGTGGTGCCGCTCTTCCGGCCACTGCAGATAGATTCCGCGATGCTCGTGGCCTTCGCGATGCAACCGCTCCCCCAGGCCGTGGTCGTCGAGCAGCTGAACCGTCGAGTGTTCGAGGATGCCGGCCCGAATGCGCGAGAGCACGTACTCCTGCGTGCGTGACTCGATCAGAACGGAGTCGATTCCCTGCTCGCCGAGCAGGTGGGACAGCAGCAGACCCGCGGGCCCTGCACCGATGATGGCGACCTGTGTACGCATGCATCGAGTACACCGCGCATCGGGGCCGCGAACAAGACCATGTTTCCACTCAGCGAAAACATCGACTCATCCCCGCAGACTTCGCTCGATTCCTCGGGCGGCAACCTGCATAGCGGCAACCAGTCTGGCTCGATCTCGTCCGATGCTCGGAACCACGATGCCCAACGCCGCCACCGCTCGTTCGCCCTCACCGCGGACCGGTACGGCCACCGAACACGCCCCCAGCGTCATCTCCTCGACCGTCTGCGCATACCCCTCGCGATGCACTCGGCGTAGTTCGCTGTCCAACTTCCCCGGATGAGTCACCGTGTACGCGGTGATGCGGGTCAGGTTCCTCAGCACGCGATCGTGCACCTCACGCGGGGCGTAGGCCAACAACACCTTGCCGACTCCGGTCGCATACAGGGGCAGGCGTGCTCCGACCCGGCTGACCGCAGGTACCGACGCGTGTCCGGCAAGCCGGTCGAGATAGAGCACCTCGTCGCCGTCGCGAATGGCCAGATGCACCGTGGCGAGTGTCGCACCGTAGATGTCGTGCAGAAACGACGAGGCGATCTCCCGCAGATCGGCTTGATCCGGTGCCAGCAATCCCAACTTCCACAGTCGACGCCCCACCACGTAGCGGCCGTCCCCGCCGCGAACGAGCGCGCCCCAGTCGACCAGTTCACGCACCATCCGATGCGCGGTGGCGATGGGCAGGCCTGCGCCGTCGGCCAGTTCGGACAGCGTCAGCGCAGGGGTCTTCTCGTCGAACACAGCCAGAAGCGCCAGCAGCCGCGAGGCCACCGACACCCCTGGATCCCGCGCATTGCCCGCCACCCGGACGACGATAGCCTCCCCGACCACCCGCCGAACTCGAAGTTATGGATACATTTCGGCCGAAAACCGTCCATAACTTCGAGCTCGGCGGGAATTACACCGCGGCCGCCGCGAAGCCGATTCTGTTGAATCGCTTCTCTCGGGCGATCATCCGCATCGACGGGTCCTGAGCGATCAGTTCGGCGAGCTCGCGGTGCAGTACCGCACCCACCCGGTCGCAGAACTGCTGCGATTCGTCTGCCGCGTCGGGCAATTCGGGAATGATGATGTCGACAACGCCGGCTCGGAAGAGATCGAGCGAGCGCACTCCCTGCTTCGTCGCCATCTCCGCGGCATGGGCGGTGTCGCGGTGCACGATGGCCGACGCACCCTCGGGCGGCAGCGGCGAGAGCCACGCATGCTGGGCGGCGAGAACGCGGTCCGCGGGCACCAGAGCGAGTGCGCCGCCGCCGGTTCCCTGCCCCAACAGCAATGACAGCGTGGGGGTTTCGAGGTCGACCATGTCCGCGATGCACCGTGCGATCTCGCCGGCCAGGCCACCTTCCTCCGCCTCCTTCGACAGTGCGGCACCCGCCGTGTCGATGACGGTGACGAGCGGAAGCTTCAGATCCTGTGCCAGACGCATCCCGCGTCGAGCCTCGCGAAGCGCTGCGGGACCGAGCGGCGTTTTCGTCGTCTGACCGCGTCGATCCTGCCCGAGCAGAACACAGGGCATGTCGCCGAACCGGACGAGGGCAAGAATCAGACCCGGATCCCACTCACCCTGACCGGTTCCGTTGAGCGGCAGCACATCTGCTGCGGTACTGAACAGCAGCTCACGGACCCCGGGGCGATCGGCTCTGCGCGAGGCCAGAATGGACGTCCACGCGGGTACGTCCTCGATCTTCCATTCGAGCGCCTCGACGGTGCGTGGGCGGTAGGACGGGATGTCGGTCATGATCCGCAAGGCGCGATCGACGATCTCGCCGAGTTGCTCGGGCGGACGAATGGCGTCGATGAGCCCGTGGGCCTGGAGGTTCTCCGACGTCTGCACACCCGTGGGGAACTTCGCGTCGTAGAGCGCCTCGTACACGCGAGGGCCGAGGAATCCGACGAGAGCACCGGGCTCGGCGACGGTGACGTGACCGAGCGATCCCCAGGACGCGAACACTCCGCCGGTGGTGGGGTGCCGCAGATAGACGATGTACGGCAGGTTCGCCGCCTTGTGCGCGGTGATCGCGGCGGTGATCTTGACCATCTGCAAGAACGCGACCGTGCCCTCCTGCATTCGGGTTCCGCCGGACGTCGGCAGCGCCAGCAGCGGCAGCCGCTCGTCGGTCGACCGGTGTACGGCGTTCACCAGGCGCTCGCCCGCCGCGACCCCGATCGAGCCGGCCAGGAACGCGAACTCGCCGAGCAGGATGGCCACCTTGCGGCCGCGGATGGTCGCGGAGCCGGTGAGCACGGACTCGTCCAGGCCTGTCTTCTCGCGTGCCGCGGCGAGTTCGCCTGCGTACTCGTCGTCGATGACGTAGTCGGCCGTCGGGGTGTCCCAGGAGTCGAAGCTGCCGGAATCGATCACCAGATCGAGGAGTTCGAGGGCGGTCATTCTGGTCATCGTGTCGCCTCTTTCAGCCAGTCGCGGACGAGTTCGTCGTCGGCACCGAGCACCGGCGGTGCCAGGTGATTGGTTTCGGTGACCTCGGTGCCGTCGGATTCGAAGAACCGCAGTGGCGGTCCCGGCAGTGTCACCGTGCCCAACGTCGCGTGTTCGACGTCCACCAGCAGGCCCTGGGATTTGGTCTGCTCCCACTCGTAGACTTCCTGGACGTTGCGCACTTTGCCTGCGGGAACACCGATCTCGTCGAGAAGGGACAACAGCGGCTCGGTCTCGTACGTGCGGAAGATCTTGGACACGAGTTCGATGACATCGTCGCGACTGTTCACCCGTTGCGGGTTGGTGGCCATGCCTTCGAGATCGGGGTCGATGCCGAAACCCTCGCAGAACCGATGCCACAGTCCCTCGCTGCCCACCGAGATCTGCACTGCGCCATCCGATGTCGGGAACAATCCGTACGGGCAGATCGACGGGTGGTGATTGCCCTGCGCCGCGCCGACCTCGCCTGCGACGGTCCACTTGGTGCCCTGGAAGGCGTGCACTCCGACGACGCTGGCGAGCAGCGAGGTACGGACGACCTTGCCGCGGCCGGTGCGGTCGCGTTCACGCAGTGCAGCGAGAACGCCGAAAGCTCCGTACATTCCGGCCAGCAGGTCCGCGATGGGAACGCCGACGCGCTGGACGTCCTCGGGACCCGAGCCGGTGAAGGACATCAGCCCGGCCTCACCCTGAGCGATCTGGTCGTAGCCGGAGCGGCCGCCCTCGGGGCCGTCGTGACCGAAGCCGCTGATCGACAGCACCACTGTGCGCGGGTTGATCTCGGCGATCCGCTCGGGCGAGAAGCCGAGTCGGTCGAGAACACCGGTACGGAAGTTCTCGAGCAGTACGTCTGCCCGTTCGATCATGTGCTCCAACGCTTCTCGGCCGTCGTCGGTCTTGAGGTCGAGCACGATGGACCGCTTGTTGCGATTGGCCGAGAGGAAGTACGTCGACTCGCGCTCGGCATCGCGCGGAGTGACGAAGGGGGGACCCCAGACGCGGGTGTCGTCGCCGCCCTTCGGGGTCTCGACCTTGATGATGTCTGCGCCGAGATCGCCGAGCATCATCGCCGCATGCGGGCCGGCCAGGGCGCGGGTCAGATCGACCACGACGGTGCCTTCGAGCGGTCCGGTTCTGCCTGTCGTGTTGAGGGGCATCGAATTGATCCTTACGTCGAAGCGAGGTGGGAGCCGGACCCGAAGTCCGATTGGATTACTGGGCCAGTGGACTAGCCAATTCAATTGGATCAGCGAACCACGGCGATGTCAAGTAACGATGTACGCGCCTTTGCCCAGCTCAGACGCGTGATGGCGGCACGTCGAACACACGTGCCGCCATCATCGAGCGTCTGTTCTGAGCTGCAGTACCGCTACATCCAGCCGGGTACGACCAGCAATGCCCAGGCGATCAGCGGGCCGATGACCACCACCAGTGCGCTGTACTTGAGGATCTGCTTGTAGAAGACGTCGCGGTCGATGTCCTGGGCATTGGCGAGCACCAGGGCTCCGTTGGTCGAGAACGGACTGACGTCGACGATGGTCGATGCGATGGACAGAGCCACGATGACTCCGATGGCTCCCACCTCACCGGCGAGCAGGAACGGAACCGCCAGCGGAATGGTGACGCCGAGGATCGCGGTGGACGACGCGAAGGCCGAGACGATGGCACCGATGTAGCAGAGCAGCAGCGCCACCAGAAGTGGGATGCCGATGCTGGCGACCGAATCGCCGACGTACTCGACGGTTCCGGCTTCCTGCAGCACCCCGACGAACGTGAGCACGCCACCGATGAGCAGCACCGTCGACCAACTGATCTGGTTGATCGCGCCCTTCTGGGCCTTGGGCGATGCGAGAGCGAGGATCACAGCCACCGTCATCGCGATGAATCCGACGTCGAGGTCGAGCACGAGGGCGAACAGAGCCAGCGAGGCAAGACCGACGAGCGTGAGAATCTGATCGAAGGTGATGGCCTTGACCGCGGTGGCCAGGGGTGGTGCGTTCTCGACCGTGACAGTCTGACCGGACGGACGAGGCGTCGATGCGCCGAAGCCGCGCATGACCGTTCGCGAACCCGAACCGCCGACTCCGCCGGTGTCACCGTCGGGACGCGTGCCGTCCTCGTCGTGCACGCTGCGTCCGATGAGGGAGCGGCCACCGAGGAACATGAACAGCAGCGCGCCGATCGCGGCGTTGAAGAACAGGCTGCCGAGGAAGAGTGTGAGCGGACTGTTGACGAGTCCCGCGTTGGCGGCGATGTTGTTGACCGTGACGCCGTAGATGCTGATGGGCGAGAATCCGCCTGCCTGCGCGCCGTGGATGACCATCATGCCCATGAGCAGGGCGTTGATCTTGTAGCGCGCGGCGAATCCGAGGGCGATCGGGGCGACGATGGCCACCGCGGCCGGTCCGAGCGCACCGATCGAGGTCAGGACACCGGTGATGCCGAACATCACCCATGGAATGAGTGCCACCCGGCCTCCGACGAGTCGAACGGCTCCGCGGACCAGCAGGTCGACCGTGCCGTTGTTCTGCGCGATGGCGAACAGGTAGGTGATGCCGACGAGCGTGAGGAAGAGACTGCTCGGGAAGCCGGCAATGATGTCGTCGGCACCCATGCCCACGGCAAGTGTTCCGACGAAGAACGCCGCCACGAACCCCAACGCGCCCATGTTCACGGGGAACACGGTTGCGGCGAGGAACATGACGACGAGCGCAAGGATGGGTATCAACTCGGTCGACATCGAAGGTCTCCGGTCCGTCTGTGGTGTCACCCGAGCGGTTGCCCAGGATCTCCAGTGGCTAATTGGACTGGCCACTGAGTCAATAGGGACTCAACCAGTGAAGTGGATCACTTGTCAACCCCCGATGTGTCCGCCGTTACGTGCATGGCGGCGACTAGGGTGGAGGTCCAGAGGAACAGAGAGCGAGTGACACAGTGGCTGAGCAAATTCGCCCCGTGACCCGACCACGGCTGTACGAGGTCATCGTCGAACAGCTGTGCAAGCACATCGCCGACCGCGAGATGAACCCTGGCGATCGACTTCCGCCCGAGCGCGAACTGGCCGGACACCTCGGGGTCAGTCGAGCATCCTTGAGCCAGGCCCTCGTCGCCCTCGAAGTACAGGGCATCCTGTCGGTCCGGCACGGCGACGGCGCAGTGCTCGTACGACGGCCCGTGGGAGACATGGCAATTCGTGCTCTACGCGAGCACGCAGACCGGCTACCCGAGGTGATCGAGGCCCGCGAGGCACTCGAGGTCAAGCTCGCCGAACTCGCTGCCACGCGTCGCAGCGACAGTGAAATGGCCGCGATCGACCACGCCCTGTCCGTCATGGCCACCGAGATCACCGACGGCGATCGAGGAGACTCCGGCGACGAGTTGTTCCATCACGCCATCACCGAGGCTGCACACTCACCGCTGCTCGCCAGGCTCATGGGGGAAATCGCCGGTCTCATTCGCGAGACCCGCATCGAATCGCTGTCGCAGTCGAACCGTCCACAGACCTCGCTCGAGCATCATCGACGCATCGCCGAGGCCGTGCGCAATCAGGATCCGGCCGAGGCAGGACGGGCCATGGCCGACCACATCCGACTCGTCTCGGATGTGGCACTGCTGCGTTCGGTCGACAGCTAGAACTCCGGCAGCAGTCCCCGGGGAGCACTACCTGGTTGACATCCGCGGCAACCCCGCGCCATCATTATTGGCACAGCGCCAATAACCCACAGGTGCGCTTCGAGCCAAGGACCCACCATGACTGCACTCGCAGACCGCACCCCCAGCGACCTCACCACCGAGCTCGCCGACGTGCGACAGCTCGCCCGAGGATTCTTCGAGAAGGAAGTCGCGCCCCACCGCGAGGAGTTCGCGGCTGCCGGACGCCCCAGCCGCGAGGTCTACCGCACCGCAGGCAGTCTCGGACTGCTGGGCATGTCGGTACCCGAGCAGTACGGCGGAGGCGGGGGCGACTTCCGCCACGAGGCGGTGCTGTTCTCCGAGCAGGTGCGCTCCGGCGACTCGTCCATGCAGCTGGGTGTGCACAGCGGCATCGTTCCGCACTACATCCTGGCCTACGCCTCCGAGGAGAAGAAGCAGCAGTGGCTGCCGAAGCTGTGCTCGGGAGAGTGGATCGGTGCCATCGCCATGACCGAACCGGGCACCGGCTCGGACCTGCAGGGCATCACCACCCGCGCAGTGCGTGACGGCGACGACTACGTGGTGACCGGCGGAAAGACGTTCATCTCCAACGGAGCTCACTGCGATCTGATCATCATCGCCGCCAAGACCGAACCGTCCGCGGGAGCCCGGGGACTGTCACTGCTCGTCGCCGAGGTCTCCGACGACACCGAGGGCTTCCACCGCGGACGCGTGCTGCACAAGATCGGCCAGAAGGGCCAGGACACAGCCGAACTCACGTTCGACGGGCTTCGTGTCCCCGCGGGCAACATCTTGGGTGAAGAAGGTCGTGGCTTCGCGCAATTGATGCAGCAACTCCCCCAGGAACGCCTGATCTGCGGCATCGCCGCCGCCGCGATGATCGATGCCGCCGTCGCACAGACGGTCGAATACACCAAGTCGCGCAGCGCGTTCGGCAAGACACTCTTCGATCTGCAGAACACCAAGTTCGAGCTCGCCGAATGCGCAACCATCGGCCGCGTCGTGCGCACCTTCGTCGACGACGCTATGGCACAGCACATCTCGGGCAGCCTCGACGTCACCACCGCAGCGATGGTCAAGTACTGGACCACCGACCGACAGTTCGAGGTGGTGGACCGCTGCCTGCAGCTCTTCGGCGGGTACGGCTACATGGAGGAATACCCCATCGCTCGCATGTTCGTCGACGGCCGCATCGCGCGCATCTACGCCGGTGCCAACGAAGTCATGAAAGACCTCATCTCTCGTTCCCTGTAGTACTCGGTAATCTTGTTGCCCCAGAAAGGCACCTCATGGAGGCATTCCTCTACGACGCCGTTCGCAGCCCACGTGGCCGCGGTAAGAGCTCCGGTTCGCTGTACACCGTCAAACCGGTCGATCTGGCCGCGAACACGTTGTCCACGTTGCTCTCTCGACACTCGCAGCTCGATCCGGCCCTGATCGACGACGTCGTGCTCGGTGTCGTCACCCCGGTCGGCGACCAGGGCTGCGATATCGCCCGGACGGTCGCGATGGTTGCCGGCCTGCCGGACAGTGTCGCCGGCGTTCAGCTCAACCGCTTCTGCGGATCGGGTCTGGAGGCCGTCAACACTGCGGCGCAACGTGTTCGGTCCGGTTGGGATCAGCTCATCGTCGCCGGTGGCGTCGAATCGATGTCTCGGGTCCCGCTCGGGGCGGACGGCGGCGCCTGGCCGTGCGACCCGCTGACCAACTACGGCAGCTACTTCGTTCCGCAGGGAGTCAGTGCAGACCTCATCGCGACGATCGAGGGGTTCGACCGCGACGAGGTCGACGCCTTCGCCGTGCGCAGCCAGCAGCGCGCGGCACACGCCTGGTCGATGGGCCACTTCGAGAAGTCGGTCATCCCGGTCTTCGACGCGAACGGCCGGCTGATGCTCGATCACGACGAGATCATGCGACCCGAGACCACCACAGCCGATCTCGCCACCCTGACACCGTCGTTCGCCCGGACGGGGGCGCTCGCCGGGTTCGATGCCGTCGCGATGCAGAAGTACACCGAGGTCGAGCGCATCGATCACGTCCACCACGCCGGGAACTCCTCCGGCATCGTCGACGGCACCGCGATGGTGCTGATCGGTTCCGAAGAAGCCGGGCGCGCAGGTGGATTGACCCCGCGCGGACGCGTCGTGGCCGGGGTCGTCGCCGGATCGGACCCGACGCTGATGCTCACCGGCCCGGTTCCGGCCACCCACAAGGTACTGGCTGCGGCGGGGCTCACTCTCGACGACATCGCGGTGTTCGAGGTCAACGAGGCATTCGCTTCGGTGGTACTCAATTACGCCAAGAAGCTGGACATCGACCACGAACGCGTCAACGTCAACGGTGGCGCGATCGCGATGGGCCACCCACTGGGCGCAACGGGCGCGATGCTCACCGGAATGGCCCTCGACGAGCTCGAGCGCCGGGGCGAGCGCTACGCACTGATCACGCTCTGCATCGGTGCCGGAATGGGCGTCGCCACCATCATCGAGCGCCTGTGACCATCACGCGAGAGAACAACGACCCGAGGACCTCGATGACCACAGCTGCTCTGCGGACCCCCACGATCACCGGTGAGATCGGCACCGACCGCGTACTCGTGCTGACGATGGACGACCCCACGCAGTCCACCAACACGATGAACGCCGCGTTCGGCGAGTCACTCGAGCAGACGATCGACTGGCTCGAGGCCAACCTCGATGCGTTCGACGGGATCATCGTCACCTCGGGCAAGGATTCGTTCTTCTCCGGTGGCGATCTGGAATTGCTGCGCGACGCCGGTCCGTCGGACCACGCGGCGATCGCCGACGCCCTCGATTTCACCAAGGACAAATTTCGTCGCCTCGAGAAGCTGGGCAAGCCCGTGGTGGCTGCGCTCGGCGGTACCGCACTCGGCGGCGGTTTCGAGATTGCGCTGGCGTGCCATCATCGAATTGCGCTGAACAACAGCAGGGTTCGATTCGGGCTTCCCGAGGTCACTCTCGGGCTGCTCCCCGGGGCCGGCGGCGTCACCCGGACGGTTCGGATGTTCGGCATCGTCAAGGCTCTGACACAGGTGGTGGGCCAGGGCCAGCGGTACCGGCCGGCGCAGGCCCTCGAGCTCGGATTGATCGACGAGGTCGTCGACACCGACGAGCAGATGATGGCACGTGCACGTGCCTGGATTCTCGCCAATCCCGACGCGTCACAGCCCTGGGACAGGAAAGGATTCACGATTCCCGGCGGCGCCGCGGCCTCACCCGCTTTGGCTGCCCAGCTGCCTGCCTTTGCGGCAACGGTACGCAAGCAGGTCAAGGGTGCACCCATGCCCGCTCCGATCGCGGTGGTTGCTGCGGCCGTGGAAGGGTCGGTGCTCGACTTCGAGTCGGCATCGCTGGTGGAAACCCGGCATTGCACCTCGCTCGCCTGCGGAGCGGTCTCGGGCAATCTGATCCAATCGATGTTCTTCGATCTCGGATCCATCGACAAAGGTGGCTCTCGTCCGAGCACCGAACCGCGCCGGGCACCCGAGAAGGTGCTGGTGATCGGTGCCGGAATGATGGGTGCCGCCATCGCCTACGTCGTCGCCTCGGCCGGGGTTCCCGTCGTGCTGCGCGATGTCTCGATCGAATCCGCCGAGCGCGGCAAGGATTACGCGCGTTCGATTCTCGGCACGGCCGTCGCGAAGGGACGCAAGACCCAGGCCGACGCCGATGCGGTTCTCGCGTTCATCACACCCAGTTCCGACGCGGCCGATGCCGAGGGTTGCGATCTGGTCGTCGAGGCCGTGTTCGAGGATCCCGCCGTCAAGCAGGGTGCGTTCGAGGCGGTCGACAAGTATCTGACCGCCGACGCACTGCTGTGCTCGAACACCTCGACACTGCCCATCACCGAACTGTCGACGGGAGTCTCGCGCACCGAGGACTTCATCGGCACGCACTTCTTCTCCCCGGTGGACAAGATGCCGTTGGTGGAAATCGTTGTGGGAGAACACACCAGTGACTCCGCGCTGGCCCGCGCGTTCGACTTCGTTCGGCTGATCGGTAAGACTCCGATCGTCGTCGGAGACAGTCACGGCTTCTTCACCACCCGCGTCATCGGCCGGTTCATGGACGAGGCGATCTCGTTGATCGCCGAGGGCGTGCACCCGGCCACCGTCGAGCAGGCCGCCCTCCAGGCCGGCTATCCGTCCGGTGCGCTGGCTCTGATGGACGAGATTTCGTTGACCCTGTCTCGGCACATCCGCGAGGGCATGGCGCAGGCCGCGCGCGCCGACGGTCGACCGTGGATCGTCTCGAAGTCCTATGCGCTGGTCGATCGCCTGGTCGACGAATTCGATCGCCCCGGACGCAAGGCGGGACGCGGCTTCTACGAGTACACCGAGGACGGCACCAAGGCAGGATTGTGGCCGGGCCTGGTGGATCACTATCACCGTCCCGATCACGGAATTCCGTTCGAGGACATGATGGATCGCATGCTGGTTGCGCAGTCGCTCGACTCGATCGCATGCCTGGACGAGGGTGTTCTGCGGACCGTCGCCGATGCGAACATCGGCTCCATCCTCGGCATCGGCTACCCCGCGTGGACCGGTGGCGTGCTGCAGTTCGTCAATCAGTTCGACGGCGGCATTCGGGGATTCGTCGAGCGGGCCGACCACCTGCGGGCACGGTACGGCGATCGGTTCGTCGTGCCGACATCACTGCGCTCCCGCACCGAGCGGTACCTCTGACGCCTCGCGACGTCGGTTCGGTGCAATCATGACAACCATGCCGGCTGCAAGTACACCCAAGTGGAATCGACTGGAACCGGACGAGCGACGGACGCAGATTCTGGCCGCGGCCGTTCGCCTGTTCGGCGACAAGCCTTATGCCGAGGTCTCGATGTCGGACGTCGCTGCCTCGGCCGGCGTCGCACGCGGGCTCATCCACCACTACATCGGAAGCAAACGCGACCTGTACCTCGAGTGCGTTCGCTTCCTGGTCACCGTGCCGCCGATCGAGGACGTGCACCTGCCGACAGGCTCGCTCGAGGACCGGGCCCGGGGCAGCGTCCACTGGCTGGTCGGCGTCATCGAGACGCACGGTACGGCCTGGGTGTCGGTGGCGAGCGGATCGGGTGTCGACGAGCAGGTTGCTCGGATTCTGGACGAGGCCGATGACCTGGCCGCCGAACGCGTCTTGGACGCAACGGCATTCGAGGGCAGGGGTGGTGACCGTCGAATCGCTACCTCGGCCGTGCGCGCGTTCGGCGGCATGGTCAAGGCCGCGGGCCGCGAATGGTTGGTGCGCGGCACACTGACGCGCGAGCAGGTCGAGATTCTGTTGACCGATGTGCTCGTCACCGTCCTCGGCACGGCGCGCTCCCTGGACGACGCCCGAGACCGTTAGCCGGACAATCCATTTCGGCGGTCCTTGCGAGTGGTAACCGCCCGTATCTCCTATTGACACTGTGCCAACAAGGTGGAACTGTGGCGGTACTCACCTCGGGCACCCTCGCCCCCCACTCGCACAAGGGACTCGCCATGTATCTCACTCAGGGCCTTCACCGCTCCGCGTCGACCACACCGAACCGGGCAGCAACGGTGTTCGGCGATCGCGTTCGTACCTTCGCCGAGCAACTCGACAGAGTGGCAAGACTGGCTGCGGGCCTGCACTCCATCGGCGTCGAGGCCGGCGATCGAGTTGCGATGCTGGCATTCAACAGCGACCGGTACTCGGAGTACCTGCTCGCGGTGCCGTGGGCCGACGCCGTGCTCAACCCCGTGAACATCCGGTGGTCGCCCGTGGAGGTCGCGTACGCACTCAACGATTCCGACACCAAGGTTCTGCTGGTCGACGACACCTTCGGTGCCATGGTCCCGGCACTGCGCCCCGCATGCGCCGGCCTGCAGACCATCGTCTACTGCGGGGACGGGGCCACCCCCGAGGGCATGGTCTCGTACGAGGACCTCATCTCGTCCCACGATCCCGTTCCCGACGCGCGACGCAGCGGCGACGCCCTTGCCGGCCTGTTCTACACCGGTGGCACCACCGGCTTCCCCAAGGGCGTCATGCTCTCGCACGCGAACCTCGTCACCTCGGGCCTGGGAACGGTGGCGACCGGACAGCTGCTCGACGACGCGTCGATCCTGCTCCATGCCGCGCCGATGTTCCACCTCGCCGATCTGGCCGCATGGGTGGGTCAGGTCATGCTCGGCGGCACCCACGTCATGGTTCCGTTCTTCGAGCCGACTGCCGTGCTCGGTGCCATCGCGACGCATTCGGTCACCGATGTGCTGCTGGTACCCACCATGATTCAGCTTCTCGTCGATCACCCCACGCTGAGCGAATTCGATACCTCCTCGCTCAGCCGCGTGTTGTACGGAGGATCCCCGATCTCCGCGGGCGTCCTCGAGCGGACCCTCGCCCGACTCCCGCAGGCCCGCCTCACTCAGGCATACGGCATGACCGAGCTCGCACCGGTCGCGTCGCTGCTCTGGCCGGAACACCATGTGGGAGAACGCATCGGCTCGGCCGGTCGCGCGGCCCCGCACTCGGAGATCCAGATTCTCGGCCCGGACGACGAGCAGTTGGCCACCGGGTCCGTCGGCGAGATCTGCGTTCGCGGTGGACACGTGATGCTGGGCTACTGGAACAAGCCGGACGAAACCGCCGCGGCCGTTCGCGACGGTTGGATGCACACCGGAGATGTCGGCTACCTCGACGCCGACGGATTCCTGTTCGTCGTCGATCGACTCAAGGACATGATCATCACCGGCGGCGAGAACGTCTACAGCGCCGAGGTCGAGAGCGCACTGAGCCTGCACCCCTCGGTGCTGGCGTGCGCCGTGATCGGTGTTCCCGACGGCGAGTGGGGCGAACGCGTTCACGCCTGTGTCGTGCTGGCCGAGGGGTTCTCGCCTGATGTCGAGGAGCTCCGCGATCACACCCGCACTCTCGTTGCCGGATACAAGACCCCGCGCACCATCGAGTTCGTCACGGCACTGCCCATGAGCGGCGCAGGCAAGATCCTCAAGCGCGAACTGCGGGACGCCCACGTTGCGAAGGATGCGCTCGGAGCTTCCCTGTGACCAGCCAGGTCCGTACGCGAGCCACCTTCGATTCGATCTCGCCCATCGACGACAGCCCGATCGCCTCGTTCACCATCGATTCGGCGGAGTCCGTCGCGCGAACGGTCGGCCTCGCGCGGAGGGCGCAGCGCACCTGGGCGGCACTACCGCCGCGAACTCGCGCCCGGCACCTGCGGGCCTGGCGACACGAGATCTGGAGTCACCGCGCCGAATTCATCGATCTGATCCATCGCGAGAACGGCAAACCGGCCGACGATGCGCTACTGGAGATCGTCCTGACCCTCGAACACATCGCGTGGGCGGAAAAGCAGGCACCGCGACTCATGCGATCACGCAGAGTGAACCCCGGCCTGCTGCTGGCGAACTACTCCGCACACGTGGACAAGGTCGCTCTCGGCGTCGTGGGCGTCATCGGCCCGTGGAACTACCCGCTCTATGCCCCCAACAGTGCGATCGGTTCGGCTCTGGCCGCAGGCAACTGCGTGGTGTTCAAGCCCAGCGAGTACACCCCCGCGGTGGCGGCCCGCTACGTCCGCGCCTTCCACGAGGCCAATCCTGCTCTCCCGCTCGGCATTCTGTCTCTGGTGACCGGATACGGCGACACCGGTGCCGCACTGTGCCGCTCGGGCGTGGACAAGATCGCGTTCACGGGCTCGACGAGAACCGGATCGAAGATCATGGCCACGTGCGCCGAGACGCTCACGCCGGTGGTTCTCGAATGCGGCGGTAAGGATCCGGTGATCGTTGCAGCCGACGCCGATATCGCAGCGGCTGCCGAGGCGGTGGCGTGGGGTGCATTCACCAACGGCGGCCAGACGTGCGTCGGAGTGGAGCGGGTCTACGTCGAGCGCAGTGTCGCAGCACAATTCACTGGGGCCCTCGTGCAGCACGCCCGTGCCATCGCGCCCGGTGGCGATGCGCCGGCCACCTACGGACCGATGACCATGCCAAGCCAGATCGACATCGTCCGGCGCCACCTCGCCGATGCCGAGGCGGCCGGTGGCCGAGCACTGATCGGCGGACTGCCGTCGATCGGCGAGCGATTCGTCGGACCCACCGTGTTGGTGGACACGCCCGAGAACTGCTCGGCCGTTCGCGAGGAAACGTTCGGCCCCACGGTCACCGTCCGTGAGGTCGACAGCATCGAGGAGGCGATCGAGCTGAGCAACGATCATCGGTACGCCCTCGGCGCATCGGTGTTCTCCCGCACGCACGGCAAAGAGATTGCGGCGCAGCTGGTGTGCGGTCAGGTCACCGTCAACTCGGTGATCGCGTTCGCCGGAATGGGATCGGTTCCGATGGGCGGCGTCGGTGCCAGCGGCTTCGGCCGGGTACACGGCGACGAAGGGTTCGCAGAATTCTGCCGCACGCACAGCCGCGTCACGAAGCTGTTCGATATCCCCGGATTCGAGCTGGTGACGCTGCGACGCCGACGGTGGGTCATGCCGCTGATCGACCGTGTGCTGGGGCTTCGTCACCGCCGCTGAGAGATCAGCGCACCGATTTCACCTGCCAGGTCACCACGGCCCCGAGCGCCGCAAGTATCCCCACCGCCGCGAACAGCACCGGGTATCCACCGACGGTGGAGAGGAACACGCTCGCGAGCAGCGGAGCCAGGGCAGGTGGAACGATCGCCCCGATGTTCATCACGCCGAGATCGGTCGCCCGACTGTCGGCGGACGGAAGAACCCCGGTCACCAGTGCCTGATCGACGGCCATGTACGCGCCGAATCCGCCGCCCAGCAACGCCGCCGAGACGAATGTCGCATCCATCGTGGGATGTATAGCCAGGACGAAGCCGGCGACGGCCTGCATCGATGCCGCAACCGCTACGAAGATCTTTCGGCGACGCATCCTGTCCGACAACGGCCCGAAGGTGAACGTGCACACCACACAGGCGATCAGGTAGACGACGGTCACCTCGAGCAGCGATCCCGTCGGATCGGCGACTCGAAGACCATCGGTGAGGAAGAACAGCAGGTAGCAGGTGCCGAGCGAGTTGGCCACGTTGACCAGGATTCGACCCCCGAAGGCCCACGCGAAGTCGCGGTGACGCAACGAATCGAGAAGTGAGGCAACGATGCTGCGCAGACTCAACAGCGCTGTCGGCGCACCGGTTTCGCGATACGTCAGCAAAAACGGCACCGAGCAGACCACCAGGGCGAGCGCCACGGCGAAGTACCCGCCCAACACCGACAGAGCAAGCGTGGACACCAGCGCCAGGCCCGCCACCACGCCCAGTGCCTGCGGTGCATAGATCGCACTCGACACCGTTCCGCGCTGCTCGTCCGGCACGCGATCGGCCACCACGGCCGTCAAACCCGCTGTGGCAGCACTCAATCCGAGCATTGCCACCGACCACGCCGTCCCGATTCCGAGGACGGTACTCTGCAGCCCGGTGACCACCAACCCACCGGCGAAGAACAGGACACCGCCGCCGAACCAGACGCGCCGTCGCCCCAACCTGCTGCGTGTTCGATCGCACAGCGACCCGCACACGGGTAGACCGATCAGGAGCACCACGGCGGAGACCGCGTTGATCACCGCGAAGTCGAACACCTTCGATTGCGGATCGATCTCCTGCAAACGCTCGGGCAGAAGCAGCTGCAGTGGAACCAGATTGGCCATCCAGTAGCCCAGCCACGCCACGGAGAACACGGCAATCCAGAGCGGGCGTACCCGGGTGGTCATCGATCAGTCCCCTCGCACGGGTGCCGCGGTTCCGTAGGCACGGCGGACCACCTCGTCGAGGGTCGCGGCCAGCTGCACTTCGGTCATGGTGCGCGGCGTCGCCACTGCGGCAGCGGAAAGATAGACCCCGCAGAGCCATTCCAGCAGTTCGATGTTCGACAGTGCCGAATCGAGATCGCGACCGGTGGCCACCGATCCGTGGTGGGCCATGATGACCGCTGACCTCGAACGCATCGCCGCCACCACCGCGTCGGCGAGCGCGGTGGTACCGAACGGCGCGAACGGCACCACCGGGACGGTCCCACCCAGGGCGAGTTGTGCGTAGTGCACGGGCGGCAGTTCGTCCGCGACAATCGAGACAGAAACGGCCGCAGAAGAGTGCGCATGCACCACAGCCCGAACCTCGGACGACGCGTAGATGCCCAGGTGCAAGCCCAGTTCCGAGGTCGGTTCGCATGCACCGGCGCGCACGACGGCGTCCATACCGACAACCGTGACGTCCTCGATCGTCGCGTCCGCCAACACCAGCCCGGTCGCCGTCACCGCCACCACATCACCCGCGCGTGCACTGACATTGCCTGCGGTACCGAGAACCAGGCCCCGTCGGCCCAGGTGCCGGGCGGTCGTTGCGACGGACTGCCGAAGCTCGTCGACGTCGGCCGGCATCAGATGGTCCTGCAGGTACGTGCGAACTTCCGAACGAATTCGAGGTCGTAGGTACCGAAGTCGGTTCCGAGGCCCTGCGCCACCTGCGCGGCGGTCGCATTGCCCAGTTCGGCAGCCTCCACGGCGTTCATGCTCAGGGACAGGCCCCGAACGAACCCGGCCGAGAACGCATCTCCGCATCCGCTGGTGTCCACCACGTCCACGGCATACGCGGGGACCTCGACGGCCGAGTTGTTCGTGACGACGAGAGTGGGCGAGGCCCCCGCGGTGGCCACCACGCAGGACGCTCCGAGCTCGAGCAGTCGACGACACCCGTCTTCGACAGTGGCGCTGCCGGTCCAGCCGAGGACCTGCTCGTCGTTGGGCAGCAGGTAGTCGACGTGGGGCAGCGCGGCGGCGAACGCACCGAGTCCTTCCGGAACCGACGGTGCCAGGCTGTCGACGGTGACGACGACGCCGTCCTCGTGGGCGCGGCGCGCGATGTCGCGTGCGGTGTCCGGTCCGAAGAATTCGGGTCCGCCCAGATGCAGGAAGTCGACGTTGTGGAACATGTTCCACGGAACATGCTGGGCCAGATAGCCGTTGGCTCCGATGACGTGCAGAGCCGGCCGTGATCCGTCCGGCCTGATCGGCAATACCGACGCCGAGGTCTGCGCTCCCTCCATCCGATGGACGAGCGAGACGTCGATGCCCTCGTCGGCGAGGAGCTGCAGTAGAAACGTGCCTGCCGAATCAGCGCCGACGACTCCCGCGGTGTGCACCGCGGCACCCAGCCGGGACAGCACCAGTGCCGTTCCCGCGGCGGTCCCCGCGGCGGACATCGCGATCTCTTCCGCCAGGACCGCCGTCTGACCGTGCGGAATCTCGGTCACCGGCCGTACCAGGGTGTCGAGTATGTGCACCCCGAGGGTGAGGACTTCCGCCGGTTCCCTCATCGGATCGTCGCGGTTCGCTCGGAGAGGATCAGCGCCTCCAGGTTGCACATCGAGATGTCGAATCGTGCGGACATCCCGGCGGTGGCGATGGGTCGCACAATCCGTCCCAGCCAGCGCGGGGAGACGTCGAACCAGAATTCGAAGGTCATCGCGGTCGAGGTTCCGCCGCTGAGCGGTGCGAAGCGAAAGACGTTGGCCACGTTGGTGAGCGGCGCGAATCCCTGACCCGAATCGACTCGCAGTCGGTTCGGTTCCAGATGCCGGACGGTCCACGTGGCGTTGGTGGTGAAGCGGCCGAGTGCCGCCACTTTCTCGGTGTAGACGCCACCTGTGCGTGCGGTGCCGTGATGAGCGGTGACGGCACGGACGTCGGACACCCATTCCGCATAGCGGCTGGTGTCACCGGTCAGTGCCCAGACCTCCTCGGGGCTCACCGAGAGTGTGCGATGAGCCGAGACTACGAAGCGTTGTTCCACGAGAGATCTCCTTCGGTCGAAAGTATTTCTGCTGCGGCCTTTTCACCCGATCGCACGGCACCGTCCATGTATCCGTTCCAATAGTCGGAGTGCTCGGCACCGGCCCATCGCACTCGGCCGAACGGAACATCGCGCCACCGTCCGAGCCCGGTCAACACTCCGGGGGTCAACACCGCGGTCGGCCCACCGCACGTCCACTGTTCGTCGGTCCAGTCCAGTTCGATCCACTCCGTCGGTTCCAATGCGCGCGGACCCACCACCGAGGCAAAAGCACGCAGCACCTCACCGCGGCGCTCGGATTCGTTGCCCTCGGACCAGTTTCGGCCGCCTCGATGGCGCGCGCCCCAGGTGCCGACGAATCCCATCAGCACTCCGTGGCTTCCGTCGGGAGGCGAGTTGTCGAACATCGAGGACACCGGTACGTCGCTGTCGCGAAAGAGTGCCTGGCCGGACAGCCCGCTCGTGCGCCAGAACGGTTCGGGATACACGGCCTCGCACTTGGCCAGTCCGCCGAAGTTCATCCGCTGGAACAGTGCCTCCTGCGCCGCGGGAAGCGAAGGGCTCCAGTCGATTCGGGTGGCCAGAACAGGCGGAATCGCGACGACGACCGATCGGGCCACCCACGACTCGGTATCGCTGTGCACCACCACGCGATCCGGATGCTGCTCCACGCGGCGCACGGGAGTATCGAGGCGGACCGAATCACCGAGTCGCGACGCCATTTCGATGCAGATCGCCTGTGAGCCACCGAGAAATCGCCACTGCTGCGCTCCCCCAGCGACACTCATCAAGCGGTCGACGGTGCCGGGGGTGTACTCGTTGCCTGCCCCGGCCACGTACGCCAAGCCGAAGAGCGCCGACACATCGGCGGATGTGCCGCCGAACACCGAACCGAGCAGGATGTCGAGCAGTTCCACACCGCCGTCGGTGGCCGAGTGTTTTCGGGCCCAGGTGGCGAGAGTCTGCGTGTCCCACTCGGAGGCACGCGGTGCCGACCACGGTCTACCCACGGGGATCTGCCCGGCAGCCCGATCGATTCGCGCCACCAGCATCCCGACGTCGGGTAGCGCCGCCAGATCCGGCGGCACTCCGCCGTCGAAGCGTCGGGCGCGTCCGTTCTTGACGTAGACGCTCGATCCGATGTCGTACGCGGGGAACGTCCCGACGCCCACGGACGCGGCCAGGCGGAGAATGTGGTCCTGCGTCGGACCGACGAACTGTCCGCCGGTCTCCACCACCGCGTTCTCCCCGAGTGCGTGGTTGACCGTCCGTCCGCCCACCCGGTCTCTGGCCTCGAGAACCTGGACGGTCAACCCTGCGGCCGTCAGTTCCCTGGCGGCAGTCAGACCCGCGAGTCCTGCGCCGACGACCACCACGTCCACACGCGAGGCTTCCGAGATCTCGTTCATCGGTGCTCCTTTCCGGGCTGCTCGATGTAGCGGCGACAGTAACTCAATATTGGCCACTCGGCCAGGATTGGCGAGAAGTGCCTGCTGGAGAGCACTGCGATGGAGCTCAGCGACAACACCCCGGCTACGTTGTAGCCATGACCGAAGAGCGCCGGAAGACTCGATACGCGCGTGGCCAGGAGCGTCGCGACGCCCTGGTCGACGCCGCCATCGGTGTGATCGGAACACGCGGACTCGAACGCGTCTCGTTTCGGTCCGTCGCCGACGCGGCCGGCTTCCCGCCGTCGACGACCAGCTATTTCTTCGGCTCGGTCGGCGAACTCATCGATGCCGCGATCACTCGAATCGCCGAGAACGTGACGACCAAGGTCACCGCTCTACTCGACGTCGCGCAATCCGGTGGACTCACTCGCGACGATCTCGCCGACGCGATCATGGACCTCGTCTCACTGCTGTCCTCTCCGGAGGACGACGACTCCCTCGTGCAGTTCGAGGCGTACCTCGCCGTGCGTAGGCGACCGGAGCTCGCGGTGTCGGTGCATCGAATCATGCGGATGATCGAGGAGGCGGCCGAGGCCGCGCTGGGAGCATTCGGCATCGAGGAACCGCATCTACCGGCTCGGCACTTCCTGGCCCTGATCGACGGCTACACCCTGCACGAGATCGCCAGGCCGACACCGGGTGGCAATCGGGCCGAGCTGAAGGGCGCTCTGCTCCGCGTACTCGACTCGTACGTGCCGCGGGCCTGAATTCGAGGAGGAACGCGTCAGGTGGTTCCGACGAGAAGCGGCACGATGCTGCGGTGCGCGAACGCGAGCAGATCGTCGTAGGTATCGAGCGGGGCGGCGGCCGACGGGGTCAGCAAGATCGAATGCACAACGCGCACAACGATTTCCGGAGCATCGGGCACGGCGAAGGTGTCGGATTCCAGTTCACCCCTGGCAATGTGCGCGGCAGCGTTGATCGCGGACACGAGCAATGCCGATGCGTTCGTGGTCAATTGCTCGAGCACCAACGAACTCTCGGAATCGAACATCTTGATCAACACCGGATTGGTGCGCACCGAGTCGATCGTGGTCGCGAACCCGTGGGCGGCCCGATCCGCGCGTGACGTCTGTTCCGCAGCCGCAGCCGCCACCGCCACGAACAATCGCGACGACTCCCGCGCCATGACGGCTCGCACCAGGTCGTCCTTGGACCCGATCCGGCGATAGACGGTCACCCGGTTGATCCTGGCGCGCTTGGCGACGTCGCCGATGGTGGTCCGAGGAATTCCCACCTCACCGAACAGTTCCAGGGCGGCATCGAGGATCGGCCCGTCGTCACCATCTGGCTGCATCGTTCGATCCTATCGGCCGTCCAACTCCTACTGAATGCAACATTGCGACACATACTGTTGCTATGTAGCATCAGGTGACCATCCTGCAGAAACGGAGTTCGGAATGTCTCGGAACAAGGCGGTCGACGCGAACGAGCAGTACACGGACGAGTCCTATGCGATCGTCGCGCGCGCAGTGACATTCGACTGGTCCGGCGTTCCACTCCAGTACATCCCCCACGAGTGGTACGCCACCCACTTCTGGAATGTGATGCACCTGGTCCTGCCCGAGGGAGAACGAGCGATGGCGGACGTGTTCGCCCAGGCGCTGCCGTTCATCGACGACCGCAGGCTGCACGAGGAGGTCGTGGGATTCGTCGGCCAGGAAGCAACGCACGCGTCCTCCCACGAGAGCTTCCGCAACTATCTCGTTGCGCACGGAGTGGACATCGAACCGATTCTGCAGCGCATTCGTTTCGCCGTGGGTGTGGTGTTCGGCGACCACGGCCTCACCGGCCGCGCAGGCAAAGCATGGCTGAACGAGCGCCTCGGAATCTACGCAGCGGCAGAGCACTTCACGGCTGTGGTGGGCGAATGGCTGCTCGACAACACCGAATTCGACCGCATCGGCGTCGACCCCACGATGCTCGACCTGCTGCGCTGGCACGGCGCGGAAGAGCTCGAGCACCGCAACGTCGCATTCGACGCGTTCCAGTACGTCGACGGTGGCGGATTCCGCCGTGCCCGAACGGCAGTCGTCGCCAGTGCCGGGTTGGCCGTGCTGTGGTTCAGCACCGCCGCGTACCTGTACCAGAACTCCGTTGCCACGCCGCGCACCGGCAGACGCCGATTGCGGACGCCCTGGCCGATCGCCTTCGCACGCGCGTCACGTAAGCACCTGATCCCCGGTCTGTCGTTCCTGTTCGTACAGCTCGCCCTCTACATTCGCCCGGGCTTCCATCCCTCGAACATGGGCGACATCGACAAGGCCGTGCAGTATCTGGCGATCTCCCCGGCAGCACTGGCGGCCCAGCAGTGACGACCACAGCGCCTCCGGTACACAGCCATCTGGGCGAGGTCGACGCGACGGCACCCGGCATCGGACTGCGGGCCGTCGGTGCCGCGTCCCGCCTCTACGCCAAGCTTGTCACCGATTTTTCGATCGTGACGGCCCTGTCCCCGGCGCGGCCCCGGCGAAGCGTCGGATACGAATTCGAGACCGTCGTCGACGAGACGATCGACGAGGCCGAGGACGTTCGCTCACTGTTGTTGTCTCGCACAGACGATGCACCGCTGCCGAAGTGGTTGCCCGGTGCGCACATCGACGTCACCACCCCATCCGGTTCGGTGCGGCAGTACTCACTCGCCGGCCGCCCCGGCGCAGGTGATCGCTACCGCATCAGCGTCCGCAAGATCCCCGGCGGCACGGCGTCCACCGAGATCCACACCCTCACCCGCGGCGATGTCCTCCGAGTTCGCGGACCCCGCAACGCCTTTCCGATGGCCGAGGCCGAGCACTACCTCTTCGTGGCCGCCGGAATCGGCATCACACCCATTCGGGCGATGATCGAACGCGCCGCCCAGGACGGGGCGCGGTGGACGCTGTACTACCACGGTCGCTCTCGGGCGAGTCTGCCGTTCGTCGCCGTGCTGCAGCAGTTGGCACTGACTTCACGTGGTCATGTGATCGTCAAGACCGACGATGTGGACGGATTTCCCGTTCCGGCGGACATCGGCGATCTCGGAATGGGCAACTCCGCGATGTACGTCTGCGGCCCCGCGGCTCTGTCGAGCAGGCTTCGCGCCGAGGCCCTCTCGAGTACGGCCGTCCGTGAATTCCACACCGAATTGTTCGCGCCCGCACCGGTGGTCGACGGCACGCCGTTCGTGTTGCAGCTCGACCGTTCCGGCGAGACCGTCGAGGTCGGTGCCCAGGAGACCGCTCTCGACGCCCTCCGTCGATCGAGGCCGGACCAGCCCTATTCCTGCCGCCAGGGCTTCTGCGGAGCATGCGTGGTCGGTTTCCTCGGCGGACGCGTCGATCACCGCGACCGCGTTCTCGACGCCTCCGAACGCGAGAAATCTCTCACCCTGTGCGTCTCGCGTGGTGCCGTCGACGGCGAAGTTCTCGTCCTCGATCTGTAGAAGGAGCTCGAACTCTCATGACTGCAACACAATCCGGCACGGCCATGCCGCACATCGACGTCGCGATCATCGGCGCGGGTTTCGGCGGTCTCGGTGCCGCAATCCGACTCGAGCAGGAGGGCCGCGGTGACTTTCTGATCTTCGAGCGCGACACCGCCGTCGGTGGAACGTGGCACGTGAACACCTATCCCGGTGCGCAGTGCGACATCCCGTCCGCCCTGTACTCCTTCTCGTTCGCGCCCAACCCGGACTGGACGCGGTTGTACCCGCTGCAGCCCGAGATCGAGGCATACCTCAACGATTGCACCGACAGGTTCGGGATCAGGGATCGCATCCGCTTCGGACACGAGGTACTGGACGCAACCTGGAACGACGAGCAGGCCCGGTGGGTGGTGCGGACGAATGCAGGAACGTGGTCGGCGCGCATCCTCATCGGAGCCCTCGGGCCGTTCAGCGAACCGGCCACGCCCAGAATCGAAGGCCTGGAATCGTTCTCGGGCAGAGTGTTCCACTCGGCGAAGTGGGACCACGAGCTCTCCGCCGAGGGTCGACGCATCGCCGTCATCGGCACCGGAGCATCTGCGGTGCAGTTCGTTCCGCGCCTGGCCCCCGAGGCCGCGCACCTGACTCTGTTCCAGCGGACGCCGACATGGATTCTTCCGCACCCCGACCGGCCGATCTCCGAATCCGGCAGGTCCGTGCTTCGGAAGTACCCCCGGGCCCAGCGGGCCATGCGCCGGGTGTTCGATCTGTTCCAGGAAGCGTTGGTCCCCGGACTCATCGGCCATCGCTCGTTGCTGGCACCGCTCACGGCCATGGGGCGTGCCCACCTGCGTCGTCAGGTCAAAGATCCTGTTCTTCGCGAGAAGCTGACGCCCGATTACGAATTCGGCTGTAAGCGACCCACCTTCTCGAACAAGTTCTATCCCGCACTGTGCCGAGAGAACGTCACCGTCGAGACCACCGGCATCGCTCGGATCGTGCCCGAGGGCATCGTCACCACCGACGGGACCGTGCACGAGGTGGACGCGATCGTCCTCGGGACGGGATTCACCGTGTCCGGCCACACCGGCTTCCGGCGCATCGTCGGCCGCGACGGAAAGTCGTTGGCGGACAGGTGGCCCGACGGCGAGATGTCGTCGTACCGGGGTACCACGGTGCACGGCTTCCCGAACTTCTTCATGCTGCTCGGCCCCAACTCGGTGGTGTACACCTCGCAGGTGGTCACCATCGAAGCGCAGGTGAACTACATCCTCGCGGCGTTGCGCGCCATGGACTCCAACGCGATCACGGCGCTCGAAGTGAGCATGCGCGCGCAGTCGACGTTCGTCGAACACACCGACCGCACGCTCGCGGGATCGGTGTGGAACTCCGGCGGGTGCAGCAGCTACTACCTGAGCCCGTCGGGTCGAAACGTGACGTACTGGCCCGGTTCGGTGCGCAACTTCACCCAGCGTATGTCCACGATCGATCTCGGCCACTACCACTGGCGCAGTGTGGATTCCCCGGCCGATACCGAGCTCGTGACGACGAAGGACCTCGCATGAAGAACCGAATCGACCTAACCGGGAAGGTGGCGTTGGTGACCGGTGGAGCGCGTGGAATCGGGGCCGCGACGGTCGCGGAATTGGTATCCGCGGGAGCCTCCGTGGCTGTGGTCGATCGAGACTTCCCGGCGGACGCCGCGTCTTCCGGACGAATCCTGCTGCTCACCGGCGACGTCACCGATCCCGATGCGATGGCGGACTGCGTCGCCGCGACGGTCAGCACGTTCGGCCGTCTCGACATCGTCATCGCCAACGCCGGCATCACGCCCCCGCCCGCCACCATCAGGACCATCGACCGCGCGGTCTTCGACGCGGTGATGGCTGTGAACTTCGGCGGTGTGCTCAACATCGTGCGCGCTGCGGCCGACGAGATCGTGGCGAGCGGCGGCCACATTCTGCTGGTGTCGTCGTGCGCCGCCTTCACTCCTGGTATGGGCGGGTCTGCCTACATGGTCAGCAAAGCGGCCGTCGAACAGCTCGGCCGCGCCCTGAGAATCGAACTCGCCGCCGTGGGCGCAACAGCGGGTCTCGCGTACTTCGGTGTGGTGGATACCGATCTGGCCCGCAACACCCTCGACAGCGATCCGATGGGCCGGCGGATCGGCGGGTTCCTACCGTGGCCGCTGAACCGGCGTCTGCCCTCGCAACGCGCCGCGGAGTTGCTCGTGCACTCGGTCCGCACGCGTCGGGCCCGACTCATCGCGCCGTCCACCTGGACGCCGTACTTCTGGTTCCGCGGAGTTCTCAACCCGATTCTGGAACGCAGACTCGTCAAGGACCGCGCGATCGCCGAGATCATCCGGGATCTGGAGAAGACGCACGCACGCTGAGTCTCGCCAGCGCGTGCACTGGCTGCTAGTCGCTGTCCCCGTCCACGCTGGGTACGTCACTCATGGGCGGTAGCGATCGCGCGCACAGGTCGCGTGCGTCGGTGTCGGATACTCCAAGAGCGAGCAGAACGCCGTAGGCCATCCGGTCGACGGACTCGACGTCGCTGCGCTCGGGTTGCTCGAGCAGTAGCTGCCCCATGCCCAGCAATGCGCCCGCGACCAACGCCAGCGACAGCTGGATGTCCGGGACGCGGAAGTAGCCGGCGACGACTCCGGCCTCGATGTCTCGCGCGGCGCGCGGACCGAGACCGTGTGGTGAGGTGATCAGTTCTGGGCCGGAGTGGATGAGTACGCGGCTCAGTTCCGGCTGCAACCGGAACAGACGACCTGCGATTCGGAAGGACCGGGTGAAGGCTTCCGCCGGGTCGGCCGAGCTGTCGGTCAACGAATCGAGATAGTTTCCCAGCAGTTCCAGCGCACCGTCGACCGCGGCCTGGAACAGTTGCTCGCGGCTGACGAAGTGGTTGTAGAAGGACCCCATCCCGACGTCGGCGGCCTGGGTGATCTCCGCGATCGGAGCGTTCAGTTCGCCGCGGGCGATGAATCCTTGCGCCGCTGCGATCAGCGCGCCGCGCGTGCGCGCTTTGCGCCGCTCGAGCCGATTCGGGGTCTCCGTCATGTTCCCTACTTCTGTCTGCCGCTGGTCGACGCCCTGACTCTTCCTCACCGCTGACGAATTTGTCAATAATCTTGACTGACAGTGCTGTCATAGGTGACGATATTGTCACCAACGAGGGAGGGCTTCATGGGACACGACGTCGACGGCCACAAGGACATGCACGTGGACCAGGGCGCACTCCCCGGCGAGCACCCCGGTCGCGCGAAAGATCCGATCATCAAGGTTCGAGACATCGCCTGGCTGGAGTTTCGCAAGCCGGATCTGACCAAGGCCGAGGCGTTCGCTGTAGCCTTCGGATTCACCGTCTCGCATCGCACTCCGGAGGAGATCCATCTGCGCGGCACGCAGGTCGGCGCACCGTGTGTGATCATCCGCCGCGGCAAGCGAACACGCTTCGTGGGCGCAGCCTTCGCCGCCGCCGACGACGGCGACCTCATGAGATTGGCCGAGGCCACCGGGCAGCGGGTCCAACGGCTCCCCGAGACACTCGGCGGTGTCGCGGTCACGCTCACCGATCCGGGCGGGCAGCCCGTCCAGGTGGTGTCCGGATACACCGAGCATCCCGAACTTCCCGGTCAGGAAGCGCACACCTACAACTTCGGTGATCCGCGCTTTCGACTCAACGCGACGCAGCGGCCACCGCGTCAGCCCGCCCGAGTCCAGCGCCTGGGACACGTGGTGCTCCAGCGCACCGGTTACCTCGAGAACCTGGACTGGTACCTGCATCACCTCGGCCTGATCGTCAGCGACTTCCTCTACTACGACGGTCAGCGTGATCGCGGTCCGGTGATGAGTTTCATCCGCTGCGATCGCGGCAACACTCCGTCCGATCATCACACTCTCGCAATGACTCTCGGCCCGTCCAACCGGTATGTGCACTCCGCCTACCAGGTGTCGGATCTCGATGCCATCGCCGCGGGCGGCGAGTACCTGACCCAACGCGGGTACCGGCATTCGTGGGGTATCGGCAGGCACATCCAGGGCAGCCAGATCTTCGACTACTGGCGTGATCCCGACGGTTTCCTGGTGGAACATTTCAGCGACGGCGACATGTTCGACAACTCCCTCGAACCCGGCTGGGCCCCGATGACGGCGTCCGGTTTGGCCCAGTGGGGGCCGCCCGCGTCGAAAGACTTCCTCGGAATCGCCCCCAGCAGAGCGTCATTGCACGAACTGAAATCGATCTTCTCCTCACTGCGCAACGACAACGAGTTCGACACCGATCGCCTTCGCGGCCTGATGAAAGTGGCATCCTCATGAGCATCGCTGTACTCCGCACCGCCGACGCCTGGTGGGTCGAAACCCCCGCGGGCGCGTCACGCATCGACACCTCGGCGGTGAGCACCGCCGAGCTCCTCGCCGATCGGCCTGCCATCGAATCCGCTCGCAGCGCAACCGATGTCGTTGCCGTGGAAACACTGTCGTTGATCTCGCCCGTGACGGCGCCCTGCCGCGTCATGGCGAACATGACCAACTACGTCTCCCACGTCAAGGACTCGGGGATGAACCCCGACACCGTTCCGCTGACGTTCTTTCGCAAGACCTCCGGTTCCATCAGCGGACCCACCGACGACGTCGTCAAGCCGCCGCACGTGAAACTGCTCGACTACGAGATCGAGATCGGACTCGTGTTCGGCAAGACGCTCACCGTCGGAACCAAGGTCGACGCCTCCAACGTGGCCGAGTACGTCGCCGGCCTCGTGCTCACCAACGACGTCTCTGCCCGCGACGTCCAGTTGCCGAAGACTCAGTTCTACGAGGGCAAGTCGTATCCCACATTCACTCCGGTCGGGCCGCGCCTGGTCCTTCTGGAGGCCGGCGAGTTCGACCGGTTCGGCGAACTCGCCCTCACCCTGCGGGTCAACGGCTCTGTGCGACAGGACAGTACGGTCGCCGACATGATCTTCCGCCCGGTCGAGTCACTCAAGGCCCTGAGCAAGTTCCAGCGCCTCGACGCAGGCGACCTGCTGCTCACCGGTACTCCTGGCGGCACCGCATTGAAGGCCCCCGCCAAGCCGATCGAGATGATCGGATCGTTGGTTCCTCCGTCGGTCAAGTGGAAGGTCTTCTTCAAGAAGCAGGCCAAGAATCCCGCGTTCCTGAAAGACGGCGACGTACTCGAACTGACCTGCTCGACTCCCGACGGAGCCCTCGATCTGGGAGTCCAGCGCACCCGGGTCTCCTACCGATGACCGGTACCGAGTCCGACGGCACGCACTTTCCAGTGGTGATCGTCGGAGCCGGTCCGACGGGCATGACCGCTGCGTTGTTGCTGGGCCGGTACGGCGTGCCGTGCCTCGTGCTGGACAGGTGGGAAGACGTCTACCCGCAGCCGCGGGCAGTTCATCTCGACGACGAGGTGTACCGCATCCTCGGCGATCTGGGCCTGGCCGAGGACTTCGCGGCCATCTCGCGTCCCGGTCGCGGACTGAGGTTGTGCACCAGGGACATTCGAACCCTGGCCGAGTTCGAGCGCGATCCCGACGATCGACCGCACGGCTACCCACAGGCCAACATGTTCGATCAACCCGAACTCGAGCGTCTGATGCGTTCCCACATCACGCGTTACGACTCCGTGCAGATGCGTGGCGGATGCGAGATCACAGATGTGCAGAACCTGACGGATTCGGTTCGGGTCCGGTACGACTCGACCGAGGACGGGACGCCACATTGGGTGACCGCCGACTACGTCCTCGGCTGCGACGGTGCCAACAGTGTGGTGCGCAGGTCCATCGGCTCGAAAATGGAGGATCTCGGTTTCGAGCAGCGATGGTTGGTCGTGGACATCGAGACCGACGTCGATCTCGAGCAGTGGGATGGCGTGCACCAGGTGTGCGATTCCGAGCGATCGGCGACGTACATGCGCATCGGCCCCACCCGCTACCGCTGGGAGTTCCGGATGCTCGACGGCGAGACCCTCGACGAGTTCACCGATCTCTCGGCCATCCACCCTTTCATCGCACCGTGGTTCGTTTCCGGCGAGATCCCGGACATGAAGCTGATTCGCAGCGCGGAGTACACCTTTCGTGCACAGGTGGTCGACCGGTGGCGTGATCGCCGGGTGTTCCTGCTCGGCGACTGCGCGCATCTGACGCCGCCCTTCATCGGGCAGGGGATGGGCGCGGGGCTCCGAGATGCGCGCAATCTGGTCTGGAAACTCGTCGGCGTGCTCGACGGGCATCTGAAGGAGACCTCGCTCGACAGCTACGAGACAGAACGAAAGACGCACGCCAAGCAGATGATCGAGTTGGCAGTCGCGATCGGATGGGCCATGACCGGAGGCAGCCGGCTCACCGGCATCATGCGCGCGAACATCGCACCCGCCCTCGGCTATCTGCCGTTCATCGGAGAGAAGGTCACCGCCAGCACCACCCCGCCACTCGCTCGATCGCAGTACGTGCTGCGTTCACCCGTTCCGGTTCGCACACTGGCCGGAAAGCTCTGCCCCAACAGCCCGTTGGACGGCGGAGCTCGTCTGGACGACCTCGCACCGGGCCGGTTCCTGTTCGTCTCGTCGACACCCCTGGCCATCGGGCACCGTCGAGAGATCGAACGCCGCGGAGCCGTCGTCGTCGAGGTTGCGGCGTCGTCGGAGCTGGGGGGCTGGCTGCGCCGCGGCCACGCTGTCGCCGCCATCGTGCGACCGGACCGCACGGTCATGGCCTCGGGCACCTCGGTGCCGTCCCTGCACACCAAAGTGCCGACCACAGCTTTTCGCGGGACAGAATGCCCGGCACCTGTCGCGACGAAACCGGCACCTACCCGCACCGTGAACAAGAGGCGTAGATGAACACTGCAATAGTCACCGGAGCGACGTCCGGAATCGGCGAGGCCGTCGCCGAGGTTCTGATCTCTCGCGGTTACCACGTCATCGGAACGAGCCGCGACAACTCCTCGGTGGCGAACCCGATACCCGGCGTCGACTACCGCGACCTGGATCTGACGAACCCGGCATCGCTCCGCGGGTTCGTGGACGGCATCGCCGACACCCCGGTGGATGTGCTGATCAACAACGCAGGCGAAAGCCAGTGCGGCCCAATCGAAGAGCTGCCCATCGAGGCGATCACCCGGCTCTTCCAGCTCAACGTCTTCGGCGCGATCGAGTTGACCCAGGCCGTGCTGCCGGGCATGCGAGATCGTGGCAGCGGAAAGATCGTCAACATCGGGTCGATGCTCGCGAGCTTTCCGCTGGCCTACCGCTCGTCGTACGCCGCCACCAAGGCTGCGATCAAGGGTTTTGCCACTGCCGCGCGCTACGAGCTCAAGCCCTACGGAATCGACATCACCACAGTCGAACCCGGCTCCATCGCCACCGGGCTCTCGGCCCGTCGAACCAAGTACTGCGGCCCGCATTCGCCGTACCTCCGCGACTTCACCACGGTGATCTCGCAGCTCGACGCCAAAGAGGCCGAGGGAATCACGGCCGAGACCGTAGCTCTCACCGTCCTCAAAGCCGTCGAGGACAAGAAGACGCTGCCCATCTACGCGGTCGGCAGCAATGCTCCGGCGGTGTTCCTCGCCCAGCGATTGCTACCGCGCACGGTGCTCGAACTGTTCACCGCCCGCGCCTACGGACTGCCCAGCAAGCGACCGGTGAACTAGCGAAACAGGTTCGCGACGAACGGAATCGTATCGGCCTGCGACTGAACGAAGGCTCCACTGTGGTCGGTGTCGTAGGCCCTGAACGTCACCGGCTGACCGTTGGCCGTCAGACGGGCGACGTAGGCGGCGGTGGTCGGGAACGGAACGTCGATGTCCTGCAGGCCGTTTCCCATGAAGAACGGCTTGTCGAAACCTGTTTCGGGCATCGCCATGTAATCGTCGAGGACGGCGGTGAAGTTCGGCAGACCGGTCAGTGGTGCCGTGAAGAAGTCACCGATCGTCACACCGTCGAGTTGTGCCTCGAAATCCGATACGCACGTCGTCTCGGCCAGGTCTGCGTACTTCTTCCCGAGCGGAGTCAGGATGTCGTCCAGCCCGAGCTCGGGATGCGCGTAGCGCAGCGACGCGCCGATGTACGCGACGTAGGCGGTCAGGCCCGACGGTAGTGCCACCGGCGGTACGCCCGGTCCACCGATCGAGATCAACTTCTCGATGTACGCGGGAGTTCCGGTTCCGACGGCACCGCGGTAGTCGAGATCGGGGCCGCCGAACTCGGTCGCGTACCGAGCGGTGTAGATCGCAGCGCCACCGCCCTGCGATTGGCCGACGGCCACCCAGGATCGCGAGAGGTCCTCGCTGTAGTTGCGGCCCGCCTTGACCATGTCGACCACGTTGTGCGCCGTGGTTCGACCGTCGAGATACGTTGGCAATCCGGGTGTTCCGAGGCCGGCATAGTCACTGGCGACGACGGCGTAGCCCTGCGCAAGCCAGTTCGCCAGGTACGGAAGATCCCGCTCGGCGTACGTCGGACCGATCAGAGACGGCGCACACGCGTCGCCGAGCCCGGAAGTGCCGTGGGCCCACGAGATCACCGGCCAGCCACCCTCCGGCGCAGTTCCGGGCGGTAGGAAGACGGTGCCGGTGCTCAGAGCCTTCTCACCGAAGGTGTCGGTGGTGACGTAAGTGAGCACCTCGGCCGAGGCCGCGCCGGGAATCCAGAGGTTTCGGTCCAGATCGCGAGTCGAGACGACGTCACCGATCTCCTGAGTGATAGCCGGTGCAGCGGAAGCAGGTACGGCCAGCAGCGCCGTCGCCATGCTCGACGCGAGCGCCGCGGCAACTGCGAGGACACCGATCCGACGCCGAGAGGTCACTGGTTCTCCATTTCGTTCGAGTGTGTGAAGCCACCGCGTTCGTCGATGCGCGCCACCTTGTAATACACGACCGCTCCGATCCACACGACGAAGAACGTGCCGACGACGAGTTGGCCGGCCAGATTCAGATCGACGACGGCCAGCGCGTCCCACAGTCCGCCGGTCAGCTCGTACTGCTCGGCGAGCAGGGTCAAGAGTTGCACCGTGCCGATCACCAGAGCAACGAAGACGGACAGTCCCGTCATCGTCATGTTGTAGTAGATCTTGCGCACCGGGGTCACGAATGCCCAGCCGTACGCCTTGGACATGAAGATGCCGTCGATGGTGTCCATGGTGGTCATGCCCGCGGCGAACAGAACCGGCAGGGCGATGATCGCCATCGGCGGAAGTCCGCCTGCCATGGCCGTCGTGCCTGCGACCGCGAGCAGACCGACCTGGGTGGCGGTATCGAATCCCAGCCCGAACAGCAGACCCAGCGGGTACATCTGCCACGAGTGGTCGATCAGCTTGTCGTAGCGACCCCGGAACAATCGGTTCATCAGCCCGCGCTTGGCCAGCAACTCGTCGAGTCCGGCTTCGGTGAACTCACCTCGTTTCGCGCGTCGCCACACTCCGACGATTCCGGCGAGCACTGCGATGTTCAACGCCGCGATGAGATACAGGAACGTTCCGGACACCAGCGTGCCGATGATGCCGCCGACTCCGGCGAACGCGTCCTGGAACGCCGTCGCCTGCGAGGCCACGAACGCGATGGCGGCGACGAAGACGAATACGACGGTCGAGTGTCCGAGTGAGAAGAACAGCCCGACGGCCAACGGCCGCTTGCCTTTCTGCAGTAGAAAGCGGGTGGTGTCGTCGATGGCGGCGATGTGATCGGCGTCGAAGGCGTGCCTGAGCCCGAGGGTGTACGCCAGCACGCCGGCTCCGGCGTAGACCAGCGTGCCGTCCGCTCCGGTGAGGTTGTGGATACTCGGAATGGAGTTGTAGTGGCTGAACAATCCCCACCCGATCACGTGCAGAGCAGCCACGACTCCGGCCATGGCCAGCAGGCGGGGGATCTCGTCGGGAGTGAATCGACTCTGCCGCCGGCCGACCTCGGCGCGCGATAGCTCACTCGTCATGAAGAACATTGTGACCGACGACAACGAATTACTCTTCCCGCGCAGCCTCGGCCAGGACGCGCGTCGAGTCGCGTTCCACGGACCAGTAGGCCAAGAGGGCGAACACTCCCCCGATCGCCAGCAGCGGAAGAAGCGGAATCAGGCCGACGGTGAGTGAATCCGCCGCGTCGGACACCACACCGACCATGAGCGGCCCGACGGCACCGCCCGCGGTCGCGGCGATCTGCAGCATGCCGAATCCGAGACCCCGATCGCGTGCCGGAACCACATCGGCGACACAGGCGGTGAGCGTGGGAAGGGCGAAGGCCGAGAAGAAGGCGAACACGGTGAGCAGAACGACGAACATCATCGTGGAGTTCATGCCGAGCGCGATCGACATGAACACACTTCCCACCAGAATTCCGCTACCGCCCAGCAGTACTCGCCACTGCGCGAGGCTGGTGCCGACGACGGCTCGACGGGTTGCCATCGCCGCGACGAGCGTGCCGAACACGATTCCCAGCAGTGTCATTCCCCCGCCCGCCGTCGCGGCGGCCGATTCGGACAGGCCGTACCGGCGTTGCAGCAGGCTCGGCAGCCAGAAGGTCAGACCACCGATCGACAGACTCATGACCGTCAGAGCAGCGCCGGTGAACCACAGCGTTCGGATGGGCAGCAGTCGGCGGAGCTGGGTGGCAAGCGGTCCGGACGGCGTAGGAGTCTGCGCATTCGGGTCTGCGCGGGCCGCCAGCCGGTCTGCGTATCCGCGTTCGGGCTCTTTCAGACGCGAGACGAGAACTGCGACAACCAGTCCCGGGATCGTCATGACCATGAACGCCCCGCGCCAACCCAGCCAGTCCGCCAGCACACCACCCAGGACTATGCCCGCCCCGCCCAGGTACGCCGAGGTTCGCCACCAACCGAACGCGGTGGATCGCGTTGCAGGCGGGTAGAAGTCGGCAAGAAGGCTCGCACTCGCCGGGTTGTCCACGGCCTCCGCGGCGGCAAGACCGACCCGCACGAGGTAGAAGACTAGGAAAGTGGGTGCCAGCGCCGAACCGAGAGTTGCCAGAGACCACAGAACGACGACCCAGGTCACGATCCTGCCGCGATCGTGACGGTCGGCGAGGTATGCAGCCGGTATCGCGAGGACACCCGCGGCGATCGCGGACGCACTGGGCAGCGATCCCGCCACCGCGTCGCCGAAACCCCATTCGTCCTGCAGCTGAGGAAGAACCGCGGCCACGAGGCTGAATTCGATACGGTCCACGAAGGCCACGAGCACCAACACGATCGCCGGTCCCCAGCCGAACGGTAGGACTGCAGAACCGGGCCCGGTTCGCAACGTCCCGATGGTTCGCCAACGACTGCCGCGATCGACCGTCGTGCCTCGATCGATACCGGTCGCCATGTGTCGTCCCCCGATTCAGCGTTGTGCGGCAAATGACGAGTGACCTCAGTGTGCACCTTTTCGGAAATTCTCAACATCGGTTGATGTCTCTGTAAATTCCCACGAACATGCTGACAGGTCACAACGCGGAAGCGGACATTCGGGGCTCTCGCCACGGCAGGATGAGACGGCCGGAAACGAAAAGAATTGGGACGGTGTTCATGTCACGGGTGAGAATCGCGATGTGCTTGCTCGCGGGGCTGGGATCCTTCGCGATCGTCGTCGCTCTACTTCTGCCCACCCTCGTGTACGACCGCCTGGCGGTGACTCCACTCGACATCGACGCCACCACGGTGGCCACCACCGCAGACGGTGCGGGCGGTGAGGTCCTCGACTCGACGACGATCACCGGACCCGGCCCTCTCTCCATCGCGACGGATGTACCCCTCGTTCTCCAGCGGTACATCACCGTCGAGGATCCCTCCGACGCAGACCGCGTCACCTTCCAGGTGGGAGCGACCGTGAGACGGGCCGACCGCGACGGTGACGCGGGCCTGCTCACCGCCTCGGTGGATCGCGTGACGAGCGACCGGCGCACCGGACTACCCGTCGAACCCGCCGGATCCTTGCAGACCACACTCGACTCGCCGGCCATTCCATTGCCGCGCACAGGCTTACAGCATCGCTTTCCCTTCGATACCCAGCCGATCACGTACACGGTCTACGACGCGACTGCGTGGACGAGCTTCGAGGCGAACTTCGTCGAGGAGCTCACCATGGAGGGGCTGACGATCTATCACTTCCGATCGACCGTGACCGAGGCCGACCTCTCGACCACCACGCAGTCGCCGATCAACTCGGTGACCCTCCCGGCATCGAAGTGGGGATTGGGCGACGGGGACGAGCCGATCACGATGAAGCGCTGGTACTCGAACGTGCGCGACATCTACGTCGAGCCCACGAGCGGGAGCCTGGTGTGGGGACAGGAAACGCCGTACCAGTACTTCGCGAGAGATCCGAAGGTCCCCGAGGTGACGATCTTCAAGGCCTCACTCGCCCTGGTCGAGACGGGCCGGCTCGAGCAGGTGGCCTCGGCACGCGACGCGGCCAACAAGTTGGCCTGGGTGACCACCCGGGGACCGCTCCTGGGATACGCGGTCGGTGGAGTGTGCCTCGTCGGTGCCGTTGCCGCCGGAGTGATCGGATCCCGTCTCGCTCGTCCGCCCGAGCCCACCCGCCGACAGGCTGAGCAAGCCGAGCGCGCGTCGGTGTAGGTGGACGCTCAGGTCGATGCTGTGCGGCTCGGCGCAGCAACCCCCAACGCCCCCAGCGCCATTGCCCGCAGCACCGGACGAGCGTTCTTCGACGGAGTACGCCCCGCACTGTAGGGCGTCGAGTTGATCAGACCGAAGACCGCGTGCGCCGTGGTCCGGGCGTCGGACTCGTTCAATTCCGGGTCGACGGCACACAACACCTCGACCCACAGTTCCACGTACTCGCGCTGCATTCGGCGCACCTTGCGTCGAGCGCCCTCCGGAAGACTCTGCAGGTCGCGATCCTGGATTCTGATGAATGCCGGTGTATCGAAGGCGAAGTCGAGGTGGAACTCGACCAACGCGGACACGGTGTCCGCGGCAACCTCACCACGATCGACCACCGCACGGCCACCGTCGAGCAGATACTCCGAAATCCCGACCATCAACTCGACGAGCACGGCCTCCTTGTTGGGGAAGTGCCGGTAGACGGCCGGTCCGCTGACACCGACGGCCGCGCCCAGATCCTCCAGTCGCACCGAGGTGAACCCGCGTTCGGCGAACAGCGATGCTGCAGCGCCCAGCAACTGCTGCCGACGCTCGGCCTTGCGTTGCTCACGCACCGTCGTCGGTTTCGCTTCCGACTCCTGCACCGTCACCTCCTCGACTCTGGACACTCAGTTAATCGTAGTTTACTATCGTGTCAGTTATCAACGATTAACTGAACTTTCGTGACACCGACGTCCAACCCCTTAAGGCGTGCACCTCATGGCGATCGACACAGCTGCCAACCGGGCAGATCACGAGCTTCTCACCAGTGAGCTCGCAGAGAAGCTGGCCACTGCTGCCCGCGGCGGGAGCGAGAAGTCTCGGGAACGGCACATCGCCCGCGGCAAGCTCCTCCCCCGCGACCGCGTCGACGAGCTTCTCGACCCCGGTAGCCCCTTCCTCGAAATCTCACCGTTGGCCGCCAACGGCCTCTACGACGACGAGTGCCCCGGCGCAGGCGTGATCGCCGGCATCGGCCGCGTCTCCGGTCGCGAATGCGTCATCATCGCCAACGACGCCACCGTCAAGGGCGGCACCTACTACCCGATGACGGTGAAGAAGCACCTACGCGCGCAGGAGATCGCATTGCAGAACACTCTGCCGTGCATCTACCTCGTCGACTCGGGCGGAGCATTCCTTCCGCGCCAGGACGAGGTCTTTCCCGACCGCGACCACTTCGGCCGCATCTTCTTCAACCAGGCAACCATGAGTGCCAAGGGAATTGCGCAGATCGCCGCCGTCATGGGCTCCTGCACGGCAGGCGGCGCCTACGTGCCCGCGATGAGCGACGAAGCGATCATCGTCAAGAATCAGGGCACGATCTTCCTCGGCGGCCCGCCTCTGGTGAAGGCCGCGACCGGCGAGGTCGTCACCGCAGAGGAACTCGGCGGCGGTGATCTGCACTCGAAGATCTCCGGCGTCACCGACCATCTGGCCGAGGACGATCGAGACGCGCTGCACCGCGTCCGCCGCATCGTCTCCACCCTCGGACCTCGCACTCCGCGGCCTTGGGACCTCCTTCCCACACGCGCACCGGTAGCCGACCAGACCGATCTCTACGACGTGGTCCCCACCGACCCACGCACTCCCTACGACGTGCGTGAGGTGATCGGCCGCGTCGTCGACGCGGGTGAATTCGACGAGTTCAAAGCCGAATACGGCAAGACGCTCGTCACCGGATTCGCGCACGTCCACGGCCATCCCGTCGGAATCGTCGCCAACAACGGCGTGCTGTTCGCCGAATCTGCCATGAAGGGCGCGCATTTCATCGAACTGTGCGACAAGCGCAGCATTCCGCTGGTCTTCCTGCAGAACATCTCCGGCTTCATGGTCGGCCGCGACTACGAGGCAGGTGGCATCGCCAAGCACGGCGCGAAGATGGTCACCGCGGTCGCCTGTGCCCGCGTCCCCAAGATCACCGTCGTCATCGGCGGTTCCTACGGCGCGGGCAACTACTCGATGTGCGGCAGAGCGTATTCACCACGCTTTCTGTTCATGTGGCCCAACGCGCGAATCTCGGTGATGGGCGGCGACCAAGCAGCATCGGTGCTCGCCACGGTGCGCAGCGAACAACTCGACGCTGCCGGTCGGCCGTGGAGTGACGAGGACCAGGAATCGTTCAAGGCTCCCATCCGTGACCAGTACGAAAGTCAGGGCAACCCTTACTATTCGACGGCCCGCCTGTGGGACGACGGCATCATCGACCCGGCCGATACCAGGCAGGTTCTCGGACTGGCCCTCTCGGCGTGCGCCAACGCGCCGCTCGAGCCGGTCTCCTACGGCGTTTTCAGGATGTGAGAGATATGACCACGATGATCGACACAGTTCTGATCGCCAACCGCGGCGAGATCGCCGTGCGGGTGGCACGAACACTGCGCCGCATGGGAATTCGCACCGTCGCCGTGTACAGCGATGCCGACGCCGATGCCCGGCACGTTCGTGAGGCCGACACCGCCGTCCGACTCGGACCCGCGAACGCTCGCGAAAGTTACCTCGACACCGCCAAGGTGATCGCGGCTGCGAAAAGCACAGGTGCTCAGGGCATTCACCCCGGATACGGATTCCTCTCCGAGAACTCCGAGTTCGCAACCGCCTGTGCCGAAGCCGGAATCGCATTCCTCGGGCCCCCGGCGAAAGCCATCGAAGTGATGGGCGACAAGATCGCCGCGAAGGCTGCCGTCAGCGCATTCGGCGTACCCGTCGTTCCGGGAATCTCCCGCCCCGGCCTCACCGACGCCGACCTCGTCGCCGGCGCGCCGGACGTTGGATTCCCGGTGCTCGTCAAACCCTCCGCCGGTGGCGGCGGCAAGGGTATGCGTCTGGTCGAGCGTGCCGAGGATCTGCCTGCAGCGTTGACGAGTGCTCGCCGGGAGGCGGCCTCGTCCTTCGGAGACGACACCCTCTTCCTCGAGCGATTCGTGTTGCGGCCCCGGCACATCGAGGTACAGATCCTCGCCGACGGACACGGCAATGTCATCCACCTCGGCGAACGCGAATGCAGTCTGCAGCGCAGGCACCAGAAGGTCATCGAGGAGGCTCCGTCTCCCCTGCTCGACGAAGCGACCCGCGCACGCATCGGCGAGGCCGCCTGCAACACTGCCCGCAGTGTCGACTACTCCGGTGCCGGCACAGTCGAATTCATCGTCTCGGCCGATCGCCCCGACGAGTTCTTCTTCATGGAGATGAACACTCGTCTTCAGGTCGAGCACCCGGTCACCGAGATGGTCACCGGTCTCGACCTCGTCGAGTGGCAGGTTCGGGTGGCATCGGGCGAGCCCCTCACTCTCGCGCAGGACGACATCACGCTCACCGGACACGCCATCGAGGCCCGCGTCTACGCCGAGGACCCCGGCCGCGGATTCCTCCCCACCGGCGGTGCCGTCGTCGGATTGCGCGAGCCCTCTGCGCCGGGGATTCGCGTCGACTCCGGTCTCGCCGTCGGAACGGAGGTGGGCAGCAACTACGACCCCATGCTGTCCAAGGTCATCGCGCACGGCCCCGATCGCGCGACCGCATTGCGCAGCCTCGATCGTGCACTGGCCGACACCGCAGTACTCGGGGTCGTCACCAACATCGAGTTCGCTCGGTTCCTGCTCGCCGACAACGATGTTCGTGCCGGTAATCTCGACACCGGGCTGCTCGACCGCCGTGTCGAGGATTTCGTGGCCGCCGAGGCCACCGACGAGGCGCTGATCGCCGCCGCCGCAGTGCAGTGGCTCGACGCGTGGCAGACCGCGGATCAGGACATCTGGGCAGCACCGTCGGGTTGGCGAGTCGGCGCGCACGCGTCGTTCCATCGTCGTCTCGCGTCCGGAGGTCGGACGGCGCACGTAGCCATCACCGGCACGACAGCCGCGGCAACGGTCGTCGTCGACGACGGATCGCCGCGCACCCTGCGGGCAACGGCCACCGAGAATTCGGTGGATCTGGTGCTCGATGGTCTACGCGAATCGATGACCTTCGCTCGAAGCGGCTCGGCAACATGGATTTCCAGCTCCCGAGGCACCTGGCGAGTCGATCGGATCGCCGAGGCGAGCGTCCGCGAGGACGACGCGCACTCCGGCGATGCCGAGATCCTCTCGCCCATGCCGGGCTCGATCATCGCGATCGGAACAACCACCGGCAGCGCCGTCAGCGCGGGCACGGCCATCGTCGTCGTCGAGGCGATGAAGATGGAACACACCCTCACCACCCCGATCGACGGCACCGTCGAACTGACTGTTGCAGTGGGGGATCAGGTCCGCGTCGACCAGGTCCTCGCCCGAATCGTCCCCAACCACACCGAACAGGACCCATCATGACCGATCATCTGTCGTCCGCGAATCTGCCCGACGAGTACCAGCAGCTGGTCAAATCCGTTGCCGACTTCACCCGCACCGTCGTGGCACCGGTATCGGCGAAACACGATGCCGAGCATTCCTTTCCGTACGAGGTAGTTGCCGGCATGGCGGAGATGGGCCTGTTCGGCCTGCCGTTTCCCGAGGAGTTCGGCGGCATGGGCGGCGATTACTTCGCGCTGTGCCTGGCCCTCGAGGAGCTCGGTAAGGTCGACCAGAGCGTGGCGATGACCCTGGAAGCCGGCGTCTCGCTCGGCGCAATGCCCGTCTACCGATTCGGCAACGACGCACAGAAGCAGCAGTGGCTGCCCAAGCTCACCGCAGGCAAGGCCCTGGCCGCATTCGGTCTCACCGAGCCCGGTGCCGGCAGCGACGCGGGTGGCACCAAGACCACCGCCAAGCGCGACGGTGGTGACTGGATCATCAACGGCAGCAAGCAGTTCATCACCAACTCGGGCACCGACATCACCGAGCTCGTCACCGTCACCGCGGTGACGGGGGTCGACGAAGCGACGGGGCGCAAGCAGATCTCGTCGATCCTCGTCCCCACCGATACCCCGGGATTCGTCGCAGAGGCCGCCTACAACAAGGTCGGCTGGAACGCGTCGGACACCCACCCGCTCAGCTTCACCGATGTACGCGTGCCGCAGGAGAATCTGCTCGGCGAGGAAGGCCGCGGGTACGCGAACTTCCTGCACATCCTCGACGAGGGCCGGATCGCGATCGCCGCCGTCTCGGTCGGTGCCGCACAGGGGTGCGTGGACGAGAGCGTCAAGTACGCCAAGGAGCGTGAGGCCTTCGGGGCTCCGATCGCACGCAATCAGGCGATCTCGTTCAAGATCGCCCGCATGGAGGCCCGCGCTCACACCGCGCGAACCGCGTACTACGACGCGGCGGCATTGATGTTGGCGGGCAAGCCGTTCAAGAAGGCTGCGTCCATCGCCAAGCTCGTCGCCTCCGAGGCCGCGATGGACAATGCGCGCGATGCGACGCAGATCCATGGCGGCTACGGCTTCATGAACGAGTACGTCGTCGCTCGTCACTACCGCGACAGCAAGATCCTCGAGATCGGTGAGGGTACAACCGAGGTTCAGCTGATGCTGATCGCGCGGAGCCTGGGGCTGTGAGCGACAAACGAATTCGCCAACGTGGCCTGTGGTTCGAGGAGATGGAACTCGGCACCGTCTACGAGCACCGACCCGGCCGCACCATCACCGAGGCCGACAACACGCTGTTCACCACGCAGACGATGAACACGCAGGCCCTGCACCTCGACGCGGCCTACAGCGAGACAACGGCGTTCGGCCAGAGATTGGTGAATTCGATGTTCACCGTCTCCACCCTCGTCGGACTGTCGGTGACGCAGTTGACCCAGGGCACCATCGTGGCGAACCTGGGTTTCTCGGAGGTGTCGTTCCCCAAGCCGCTGTTCCACGGAGACACCCTCTACGCCGAGACCGTGATCTCGGACAAGCGCGAATCGAAATCCCGCCCAGGCGAAGGCATCGTGACGTTCACGCACACCGGTCGAAACCAACACGGGGACGTCGTCGCGATTGCCGTCCGCAAGACGCTCGTCCGGATGCAACCACCGGAGGAGGCGTCGTGACCTGGGTTCCGCCGGGGCCCGCGTGGTTGTTCTGCCCGGCAGACCGCCCCGAGCGGTACGAGAAGGCAGCGGCACGAGCAGATGTCGTCATCCTCGACCTGGAGGATGCGGTCGGGGCGGCGGACAAGGCGGGTGCTCGTGAGTCCGTCCTGTCGACCCCACTGGATCCGGCGCGCACCATCGTCCGTGTCAACGCGCACAGCACGGACGATCAGGCTGCGGACCTCGCGGCGTTGCAGCAGACCGAGTACACGACCGTGATGCTCCCCAAATGTGAATCGGCCGAACAGATTGCGGCGCTGGCTCCACTGAATGTCGTCGCGCTGATCGAGTCTCCGCTCGGCGCGATGACGGTGTTCGACGCCCTCGCCGCGGACAATGCGATCGGTGCCATGTGGGGTGCCGAGGATCTGGTGGCCGCCATGGGTGGCAACTCGAGCAGGCATTCCAATGGACAGTATCGTGCTGTGGCGCAGCATGTTCGGTCGCAGACGCTGCTCGCAGCCAAGGCACGTGGGGTGTTCGCGTTGGACTCGGTGTTCCTCGACATCCCCGATCTCGACGGTGTCCGCGCGGAGTCCGAGGATGCCGTGGCGATCGGCTTCGACGGAAAAGTGGCCATTCATCCAAGCCACATCCCCGTCGTTCGCCAGGCCTATGCGCCCACCGCCGAGGAACTCGACTGGGCCACCGACGTGCTCGACGCCGTTGCCCAGAACCGCGGCGTCTTCACCTTTCGTGGCCAGATGGTCGATGCTCCGGTACTCGCGCATGCTCGACGCATCGTCGCCCGCAGGCCGTCGTAGACCGGTAATTGCAGACGCCGTTAATTGCCGGCGCGGTACGGTGGGTGGTCAGGAGTACCGGTATCGAAAGGCACGGCAATGACCGCACACGACCCCGCGCTGACGGCGCTGGCGCAGAACTGGCTGGCGCTGGCGGTGCTGCACGGCCGGATCGAGGGTCGGATCGAACGCGCACTACAGGCCGAGCACAACCTCAGTGCTCGTGAGTACTGGCTGCTCGACGTCCTGGGCAGGCAGCACGACGGGGAGGGCGGGCATCTGCAAATGAAGCAGGTGGCCGACGCCGTCGTGCTGAGCCAGAGTGCGACGACGCGACTGGTCACCCGACTCGAAGACCGCGGACTACTCACTCGGTACCTGTGCCCCACCGATCGCCGAGGCATCTACACCGACGTCAGTGAAGAGGGCCTGGCCCTGCTCGAGGCCGCGCGACCGACCAACGATGCGGCGCTGCGCGAGGCACTCGACGAGGCGTCGACCGAGCCGGATCTGATCCCACTGGTCGACGCCGTCCGCCGCGCGGAGGGTTGAGAATCACTGCAGTTGTTCGACGACCTGACGCGTCGCATCGGCAACGAGGGAATTCATGGCCGGTGAATCTTCGGTGTCTGACGTCGAAGCACTGAGGACGACCACGAGAATTCGCTGCCCGTCCGGTCCCAGCAACAGCCCTGCATCGTTCGAGACGCCGTAACTGCCCGTGCCGGTCTTGTCGGCCGAAGTCCACCCTGCCGGGAGCGCGGCGCGGAACCGGGCGTCGGAGGTCTGAGTATCGGCCATCCAGGCCAACAGCTGTTCGCGTGAGTCCGCGGTCAGCACATCGCCGTCGAGCAAGGTTCGGTAGCCGGCGGCCATCGAGTTCGGTGTTGTGGTGTCGCGTAAATCTCCGGGGATAGCGGTATTGAGTTCAGGCTCGGTGCGGTCGAGCCGGAACTCGGTGTCGCCCAGCGACCTCGCGAACTCGGTGAGAGCCGCAGTTCCACCGGCCTCACGGATCAGAAGATTGCCGGAGGTGTTGTCGCTCTCGGTCAATGCGGCCGCCGCCAGGTCTGCGATCGTGACGACGGATCCTGGTTCCCAGTCGACTGCGGACTCGGGCACCTTATCCGCTGCGGTGATCGTTCTGGTGTCGCTCAGCTGCAGTGCACCTGCATCGACGGCGGCAAGTACGGCACCGACGGCGTACACCTTGAATGTGGAGCAGAACGCGAAACGTTCGTCGCCTCGATGACTTTCGGTGGAATCCGAGGCGAGATCGACAGCACTGACGCCGAGTCGAGCATTATCCCTGGCCTCGAAATCGAGATAGACCTGTTCGGTACTGGACTGTTCATCGACGGACTGTTCGGTGGTGGTTGCAGCGGTCTGCGGTGGTTCTACGGTGGTCGTCGCCGAACACGCGACGCCTGTGGTCAGTGTGAGAGTCACCGCTGCGATAGCGGTGATCAGTCGGGTGGAGGTCGAGGTACGCATGGGAGTCACCCGATCACATACGGGCACCCTGGGGCCAAGTCCCGGGACGCAGCCGGATCATTCCTCTTCGGTATCGGGGCAGCTGAGCGTGTTTCAATAGGTCGGTGGACCTGGTTCGCCATCTCGAGTATTTCGTCGCCGTCGCCGAAGAACGTCACTTCGGCCGCGCCGCGGCAACTCTCGGCGTGACGCAGCCACCGGTGTCGCGAGCGATCAAGGCATTGGAGAAGCACCTCGGACTCACACTCGTGGAGCGAACGCCCGACGGTGCCGCCATCACCGAGCACGGCGCTGCGCTGTTGCCTCGAGCCCGGTTGATCGTCGACGACGCGCGCCGATTGACCACTACCGCAAGATCACTCACTACGTCCGGGACGGTTCGCATCGGACTCATCCCCCAACTGGACGATGGGATCGCCGCGCGGATCGCCGCATCCGTGGGCGTTCAGGCACGTGTGGAGACCGCCGGTGCAGTGTCGTTGCTCGACGGGGTGCGCTCACACGACCTCGACGTCGCGGTGGTCGATCATCCGGTGGTACTCGACCGACTGTCGGCCGGACCGGTCATCGCACTCCCCCGGCGAGTCAGAGTTCCTGCGGGACATCGCTCGGCTCGGGCAGAGCGGCCACGACTGACCATGTTGTCGGACCTCGCCTTCGCGACTGCACCGAGGACTGCGAATCCACCCGCACACGATCTGATTCTCGACGCGTTCAGACGCCATGCTCTCGACCCAGAGGTGTTCATCGCGAACACCGTTCGCGATGCCGCTATCGGCGTCGCGTCGGGTCGCTGCTTCGGACTCGTTCCGGCCGCGAGCCCGGTACTGCCTGGAACCGAGCACCTCGACCTCGCTGCCGACGATGTCGCGCTTCGGGTTCGGATCGTGCGTCGCGACGACTCGGTGAAACCTCTGGTGGATCTCATCGATCGAATCCTGTTGCAGGCCTGTAGATGAACACGACCGACGAAGAGCTTCGCGCAGTATTCGCCGATGCCGGCTGCCGCGGTTGGGTACGCGCCGAGCGGGTCGACGGTACCGGCACGGTCGTCGACTTCGAGGGCGACGATCCTGTTGTCGCCGCGTCGGTGTGGAAGATCGTGCTGCTGGTTGCCACGGCGCGCGCGTTCGACGAGGGCGTCTTGGCTGCAACCGATTCGGTGCGGCTCGTCCCGGCGCAGTGCAGTCCGGGGCCGACGGGAATAGCGAGCTACGCCGATCCGGTGACGATGAGTTGGCGGGACGTCGCGCGTTCGATGATCACTGTCTCCGACAATGCTGCGGCGGACGCACTTCTCGGTGCACTCGGCCTCGATGCACTCTCGCGGGTGATCGACTCACTCGGGCTCGAAGACACCCGCATCGTCGGTGGCACGAAGACACTGGGTGACCAGATCGTGCGGGACACCGGCAGGTTGAACGCGGACGAGGCGTTGGGATTGCTGGCCAGCAACTACTCGGTGATCGACAGTGCGGGTTTCGATCCCGCCTACACCTCCTGCACCACACCCCGCGACAGCAACGCGGTGCTCCGTGCGATCTGGTTGGGCACTGCCGCATCACCGGAACAGTGCAGGTACATGAGAGGAGTTCTGTCCCAGCAGGTGTGGCCGCACAGAATTCGCAGTGGGATTCCGTACCCGGATGTAGAGGTCGCAGGCAAGACCGGCACCATCGGACCCATCCGCAACGAGGTTGCCGTGGTGTCGTTTCCGGGCGAGGAGCCCGTCGCGGTGTCGGTCTTCACCCGGGCCGCGCGGATGGATCTGTACCTCCCACTGGTCGATCAGGCCATCGGTCACGCGGCACGAGTCGCAGTGACAACAGTTCGCTAGGAGCAGTGCCGAAGACCACGAAGAGATGATCACCCTGCGTGGTGAGGTCAGACGGGTATCTGGACTCGAGCAGGATGACCTCGACTCACCGAGGAAGGGTCCACGTCGACCCGCCCGACGTGGTGACGTATCCGGTTGCGCGGCCCTCGGCACCGAGTTCCCAACCCATTCGTTTCCGTGAACGCAGCGTCACCGACGATTCGATGATGTGCAAGCTCGGAGCCCGACTTTCGAGCCATTCCTGTACTCGCAGAATTTCGGGCACGGAGGACACCCACATGCTGAGTAGGAAGTTCGCGGGTCCGGTGAGCGACATGCAGAGTCGCAGTTCCGAACGTGCACGGATGATCTCGACGACCTCCTGATGCGCCTGCACGGGGAGCCGACACCACCACGTCACGGTAATCGGCCAGCGCGTAGCATCCTGTGCCACTTCACATCGCAGCACGACTGCGCGAGAACGCAGAAGCGCAGCAAGCTGCCGCCGAACGGACGACGTAGGTCGACCGAGCGCGGACGCTATTTCAGGGGCCGACGCCCGGCCGTTTCCCGTCAGTTCACCGACGAGCGAGCGCGCCACCTGATCGGTCAGGCTTTCCGGACGCGCGTACCCGGACCGATCAGGTGATTCGCCGAGCGCGGCGACCGCGGAATGCTGTGCGCCATCCAATGAGTCCAACCTCCACCGACTTCCTTCCACGTGCAACGCCGTGCACGTGTGGGTTTGAGTCGATCGAACACTGTCGAAGCCCGGCAGATCGTCGAGCACCAAACCGGTCAGCTCGTCGAGCGACGACGTCTGCACCGTCAACACCAGGTCTCGGCCACGCGCAGCATGCTCGATCGACACCACTCGCGGATCCTGGACCAACGCATCGACAAGCTCCGCTGAGCCGACGCGTCCACACGTCACCTCGATCATGGCGGTGATCGCACCCGCTCCGGTCAACGGTGCGGGGTACGCGGTGATCCACGCCAGCCCACGCTCGACTATCGAATGCCATCGCCGAGCCAGCGTCGCGGCGGTGGAACCCAGGATCGGAGCGAGATCCGTCCACGAAGCCCGCGGTGCGATCTGGAGAGCATGAACGAGCGAAAGTTCGGATTCGGTCAGCATTTCTTGCACAGAACACCTTCATGGGTTCGCTGGGTGATCGCTTCTGACGAAGATGGGTGCTCCTCGTAGGGGCAACCAGACACTATGAGGACGGACACAGTCAACCCCGATGGATGGCTGTCGACACAAAGGTGATCAATGAATCTACTGGACGACGCCCACGCCTTGGCCGGCGATCTGAAGCAGCTCCGACGCACACTGCATCGGCAGCCCGAGGTCGGTCTGGATCTGCCGCGTACGCAGGAAACGGTGCTGCAAGCACTCGATGGCCTGCCACTCGAGGTCCGTACGGGCACCCGCACGACGTCGGTGACCGCTGTTCTGCGCGGAACGAAACCGACTGACAACTTCGCGCGCACAGTGCTCCTCAGAGCCGATATGGACGGATTACCGGTTACGGAACAGACCGGCTTGGACTTTGCCTCGCAGAACGGTGCGATGCACGGCTGCGGCCACGATCTGCACACTGCCGCATTGGTCGGTGCCGCCCAGCTGCTCTCACGTCATCGTGACCACATCGCAGGCGATGTGGTGCTGATGTTCCAACCGGGCGAGGAAGGTTGGGACGGCGCAGCGACGATGATCGAGGAAGGCGTGCTCGACGCATCGGGCCGACGAGCGGACGCGGCCTACGGATTGCACGTCTTCTCCTCCCAACAATCCAACGGCACATTCTTTTCCCGACCCGGCACCTTGCTCGCCGCGTCGTACCGACTCATCGTCACCGTGCAAGGGGCAGGCGGTCACGGCTCGTCACCTTCGACGGCACGTGACCCGGTGACGGCGATGGCCGAGATGATCACATCGCTGCAGACAATGGTCACGCGGACGTTCGACATCTTCGATCCCGTAGTCGTCACGGTCGCGAAGGTACGAGCGGGCTCACGCCACAACATCATTCCCGACGAGGCGTACTTCGAGGCCACGGTGCGGTGCTACTCGGAAGTCACGTACGACGCCGTACCCACCGCGCTGCGACGGGTTCTCGACGGAGTCGCGTCGGCACACCGCGTCGACGTCGACGTCGACGTGATCGCCGAGTTTCCGATGACCGTGAACAATGCCACCGAAGTCCAGCGCGGGGCAGCGACGGTCGTCGAACTTCTCGGTGAGGAGCGGTACGAAACGGCTCCACACCCTCTGTCCGGATCCGAAGACTTCTCGTACGTACTCCAGGATATTCCCGGAGCTTTCATCGGATTGGGAGCATGCATGCCCGACGCCGACACTGCTACCGCGCCGATGAACCACTCGCCCCGAGCCTGTTTCGACGATTCCGTCCTCGCCGACGCCGCGACTGTCTACGCCGGACTGGCCATCGGACGGCTCGACCACACCCCCTCACCCGAAAGCGATGCACCATGACCGAGAGCGCAACCACCGGAGTGACACCGAGCCAAGCTCGACCGAACGACCGATGGGAGAAGACCAAAGCCATTGTGGGAGTGGGGGCCGGAAACGGAATCGAGTACTTCGATTGGACCGTCTACGCGATCTTCGCTGCCTTCTTCGCGCCCCAGTTCTTTCACACCGGATCTCCGGTCTCCGACCTACTGGCATCGTTCGGTGTCTTCGCGGTCGGTTTCGTCGCACGTCCCTTCGGCGGTCTCCTGTTCGGCTGGTTGTCCGACCGCCGTGGACGCAAGCTGTCGATGACACTCGCTGTCGCACTGGCCTCGATCGGTAGTCTCGTCATCGGTCTGACGCCGACCCACCAAACGATCGGTGCCGCAGCGGCCGTCGTCCTGGTGCTGGCCCGTCTTGCTCAGGGCGTCGCTCACGGCGGTGAATTACCCTCCGCGCAGACGTACATCATCGAGTACGCGCCCTCCGAACGTCGGGGACTGTGGTCGAGTCTGATCTACATCTCCAATACCTCGGGTGTGGTCGCAGGCACGCTCCTGGGTGCCCTGTTGACGACAACGCTGACCGGTGAGCAAATGACGGACTGGGGATGGCGACTTCCGTTCCTGTTGGGCGGCGTGCTCGGACTGTTCGTGCTGTGGATGCGTTCGCGCATGGCCGAGACCGAGGTATACGAGAAGTCCGGCGATGTTCACGCGAAAATATCGATGAGGGAGCAATTCTCGGCACATCGGCGCCAGGTTCTGCAGGTGCTCTTCTTCAGCGTCGGCGGCACGGTCTTCTACTACGTGTGGGCAGTATCGGCACCGGCCTATGCCATCACGGTGCGCGGAATCGACCCGTCCGGCGCATTGTGGGCGGGTGTGGGAGCCAATGTCGTCTTGATCGCATCACTCCCCGTCTGGGGTGCACTCTCGGACAGAATCGGGCGAAAGCCGGTGCTGTTCATAGGAAACATCGGAATCGCGCTGCTACTTTTTCCGCTCGACGCCATGGTCGGATCCAGCGCGCTCACGTTGTTCCTGGCGATGTCGGTGGCGTTGTGTGCCATCGGAGCAATCCTGGCCGTCATGCCTGCGATGATGGCGGAGTTGTTTCCCACCGGCATGCGAGCCGCGGGAGTAGGGGTTCCGTATTCGATCGCGGTTGCCGCGTTCGGTGGAACTGCTGCCTACGTGCAGACATTCTTCGCCGAGCGTGGAACGCCGGACCTGTTCCAGTGGTACACACTTGCTCTGCTTGCGGTATCCATAGCCGCTCTGATCACAATTCCCGAGACGAGAGAACGCGATCTGGCCGCTTCAGAGGTCGATTCGTAGCGACTGGGTGGGTGGGCTCGTGCGAAGAAGCGACGACAGTACGGATCCCCACCCCTGTTTCGACCGTGCTGCCGCCTCTCGCCCTTCGTCGCGAAACAACACAGTAGGCATGCTCTCTCGTTGATCGATGTCCGAAATTACGCTCGGTCCTGTGTGACCTCGAAGTCTCTTGCCAGGCTCGACGAACGCACTTTCTCGGACTCGGTAGCGCCCTGTCCACCGTTGCAGCGGAGTTGTTACCTGCCCGAGACGGGCAACGCGCCGAGCTCGAACCAGGACCCGGCCCTCAGAGGTCGAGCGCAAGTGCTCGGTGATCGGACACCTCCGGCGCGGCGACGATCTCGAAGCTGCGTACCTCGAACGGCGAGGACACCAGCAGATAGCTGGCACTGCGCACTTGTTTCGTGTACCTCGACGTTCGGGTATCGGCTTCTCCCACCAAGTCGGTCATCCCATGCTCGGCCAGCAGCGTGAACGTCTCGCTCGACGGCAGCAGATTCAGGTCTCCGCACAGGACGATTTCGTCACTCACCGGCCGAACGTGCTCGACGATCTCCGCTAGCTTCTGGGCCTGCTCGAACCTAGCGGGACTGTCGCCCTTACCGATTGGATCTCGCAGCCCGTGCACTTGGATGACAGAGATGAAGCTTTCGGCAACCCGATCGCGAACGGTGATCGTCAGGGCAGCTCGCGGTCGGTCGTCGACGTTCCACTCCGCGTGATCGACGAACCGGGAGTGAACGAACCTCGCATCGATTCCTACGACGGGAACGTCGTCACGCACCCAGGTGGCGATGCCGAAGTCCTGCCTCAGCTCGGTACCGTCACCGTCCGTGACAGGCCCCGCGTCGTTCGCGACGAAATGCGGCGTATATCCGGGAAGCACCGCCGACACGTCGTCGAACAAGTTCAGCCGTTGCGGCAGAGTGCGCTCACCGTCCGCGAACGTCGCCCAGCCCGATCGATGCGGAGTGCGAGTGACCTCCTGAAGACAAATGACATCGGCTTCAACGGTTTTCAGCCAGGCGACGAGCTCGTCGTACATGGCACCACCCCACGCATTGATCGACACGATCTTCACGGCGTCATGATGGCAGACGAGCTCGACCTGGAACAGTCAATTTCGATGCAGCAGTGACGATCCACCAAACGTCGGAGCAGCACCCGACCCGGGACCTTGCACACAGCGTCGCGATGCACGAATTCCCCTTCACCGACGCCGCCGATGCACTCTATGTTTATCCATCACCCGACCAAGAACCGACAGGAGATCGAGCACCCGTGAGTGTGCAGTGGGCCGTCTTCTTGTCGTTGGTGTTGGCCAGCTACATCTCCCCCGGGCCCGACACTGTGATGATCCTGCGTTCGAGTGTGAAAGGACGGATCGTCGCGATGGCAGCAGCTGCCGGCGCATTGTGCAGCTTGGCCGTGCATATGCTCGTCAGCGCGGTTGGCCTGTCGGCATTGATCGTCGCGCTTCCCGGCATCCTCACCGTCCTTGCAATCCTCGGGGCCGTGTATCTCGCCTACCTCGGCATTCGGGCGCTTTTGGCAAGCGCCAGCACGAGGCGTTCAGGCGGGAGTTCCCTCACCGTCGGCCCCGAGTCGGTATCCGGTAGTCATGCCCGTCGACGCGCCTTCCGAAGTACCTTCGTCACCAACTTGACCAACCCGAAGGTGATCCTGTTTTTCGTCGCCGTGTTGCCGCAGTTCGTCGACCGATCGTCCTCGTGGCCTGTCGCCATGCAACTCGGAGTCCTGGGTGCCGCCGACGTCCTGGTCGGGGTTCTTTATCTGCCGATACTGGTCCTGTTCGGCGTCAGGGCTTTTCGCAACCTCGGCCCGCGAGGACTGGCCAACCTCGAACTCGGAGTAGGTGTTCTGCTGCTGATCTTCGCCGGCGCACTTGTCGTCGACGGCGTTCTGGGTTGAGCCCGACCGGCTGACTCCGCGAAAAAGCAATACGAGCGAGAAGTCGGATCGTGGCATCCACGAGTTGAACGACAGCGACAGACCCAGCAGTCTGAAACAGACTGCCGCAGATAGTTCGGACCGCTATCATCCTCCAGACAACAGAGCGCCATATTTGCGAGTACCAAGGAGCTGCGTGGACGAGAGCACAAACGAATCAGCGTTCGCTCCGCATGCGACTTGGCTCCCGATGAAGTATCCGCGCCACGGCGGGTTCAGGACGCACGTCGAGCCCGTATCGCCCGATGCCGGTACCGTGCTTCGCGAGGCCGTCGAAACCAACGACGAGTACGTTCGCTGGACCACAAGGTATTTGGACGCCGATCCGGACCCGTCGCCACTTGCGCTGGCGGCTCGGGACTACCGAGCTGGGACGCACACCCCGGTCGGTGCGGCCGTCTTCGCATTTCTCCTCGGACGCTTCTTGAACCATCACGAAGTTCCGCACACGGTGTTCGTCGACGGCTGGGTCGCTCGTCACGGTCTTGTCTTCGCCACCGAAGCATTAATGGAGTATTCCGACACGAAGTTCGTCTACGTCACGGTTCCGGTCTCCGAGCTCCCGCCCGACACGATGATCATGGTGTCGCGAATCGGCCACACCGACGATTCGGTGCCCGTCGAGCTACCTCGCTACGTTCAGCAGGAACGACTCGCGCAGTCGGATTCAACCGACGAGCAGATCCGATACTCGGCTCGGGAAGAAGTGCTCGATCGCATGCGAGGACTCCTCGCGGTCGCCTCCGACCAGGAATACGCAGCGGCCCGCGATGCGGTCGCACCGCTCCGAACCAACACTGTCCGACAACTGACAGCGTCGTACCTCTTTCCGACCGAAAAGGACTGGTCCCGACAACTCATTTCGGGTGCCGACGCGCCTCATTACCACTGGATCTCACAGTTGATCACTTCGTCGAACTCCGCGGCGGAGCTGAAACGGATCGCAGCGCCCTACGGGCAAGAGTCGTGGATTCGCGACGACGCGACGGTTGCTGCCGTCGTCGAGGGAGTCGGTACCGAACTCACACCGATGCTCACAGAGTTGCTCGACGCTCCCGAACGGTATCGGTACGTTCAGGACGACGCGATTCCGATGCGACTGCTCCAGGCCTTGTCCGCGATCCCCAGCGACGACGCATTCTCGGCTCTCGCCGCACGAAGCAGCATGAAGGGCGCACTACCTGCTGTGGTGCACGCCATGCGGCACTATCCGCGTCGCGCAATGCGGCTTCTCGCCGGCCAGAATTTATCGCTGTTCGATCGTCATGTCCGCCAGAATCCAGAGCTCGCTATCGAAATGGCACCGACGCTGCCGGAGACAGAGCAGCGGCGAATCACCGAACTGACAGCTGAAGTCCCTGAGGCGACCGACCTGCCCGAGATACTCGTGAACCCGCCGTGGACGCGCAAGCACAAAGCAAACCCTCCGAACGTGTTTCCCGGCATCGCGACACCGGACATTCGAAAGATCGAGTGGCTCCCCGGCGAGCGCGAGGAACTTCAGAACTCCCGCCGCGAGTACTACACCTGGGAAACATTCAAGAGAAGCTACGTCCCCGACACGAACCCGGCGACGGTCCGCGACTTCGTTGCCCAGTACATCTTCGTCCTCGCGCCCGACGATGTGGCCCGCCCGCTTCTGACCGACTGGCCCGGCACAACACTCAAAGAACCGTTGCGGGTTGTGGCGCGCTTCGAACTCGACGCCCTGCCGATGATGTTGCGTTTCGCCCGCGCACACCCGGGCGCAGCTGCCCCGTACCTCATGCCCTACGTCGATATCGACGTTGCGCGCCTTCAGGCGACCGCGTTCGCGACCCGGAAGAATCTTCGGAAACCCGCTCTGGCGTGGCTCGTTCGACACGCTGACGACGCAGCCGCTCTGCTCGTTCCCGACGCTCTGGGCAAGCCAGGTAAACAGCGAGATCACGCGACGACCGCCCTGCGTGCCCTGGCACGAGCGACGTCGCGCGAGACCGTCCTAGGTGCAACCACGAAGTACGGACAGGACGAGGTCGACGCAATTGCCGCGATTGTGGATCTCGATCCTCTGGAAGTACTCCCCAAACGCATTCCCAAGATTCCCGAATGGGTGGACACGCCCACTCTTCCAACGGTGTTGACTGCAGATCGATCAGCGAAGCTTCCGGTTTCGGCGATGAACCACATGCTGACCATGTGCGCAATCAGCACCGTGGACGCCCCGTACGCGGGACTCGACCTCGCCGCGGCCCACTGCGACCGCAGGTCTCTGGGCACCGCCGTATGGGCCGTATTCGAGCGGTGGTGGGGCAACGGCGCACCGTCCAAGGAGAACTGGTCGATCCTGGCATTGGGATGGCTGGGCGACGACACCGCCGTAACACGACTGGCACCCCTCATCCGCCAGTGGCCCGGCGAAAACGGAACCGCTCGTGCGCAACTCGGTCTCGACGCCTTGGCCGCGCACGGATCGACGCGCGCGCTCACCGAGCTCGACCACATCTCGCGCAAGATGAAGTTCAAGTCGCTCAAGAACGGAGCCAAGGAACGCGTAGCCGAACTCGCGGAGAGTCTGGGACTCGATCACGAGCAGTTGGCCGACCGCATCGTCCCGGATCTCGATCTGACACCTGAAGGAACGATGTCCCTGAGCTACGGGCCACGCTCGTTCACAGTCGGATTCACCGAGGCCTTGGTTCCATTCGTACTCGACGAAAACGGCAAGAAGACTGCCGGACTTCCGAAGCCGACAACACGAGACGACCCAATAGCTGCCGAGGACGCGAAAAAGCGGTTCGCGAACTTGAAGCGTGAGGTCAAAAGTGTTGCTGCAAAGCAGATAAAGCGTTTCAACAGATCGATGGTGACCGGACGACGCTGGACGAACGATGAGTTCACTCGGTTCGTGCTCGGCAATCCCCTGCTCATTCACATCGCCCGCCGCCTGCTGTGGGGGGAGTTCGGCACCGGCCCGCACCCGACGACCGTGTTCCGGATCTCGGAAGACAACAGTCCAGCTGACGTCGACGACAACGCCGTCACCCTCGGCGACGGCACCATCGGTCTCGTCCACCCGGCACACATTCCCGACACCGTCGGAGCATGGTCCGACGTGTTCGCCGATTACGAGATCCTGCAGCCATTTCCGCAACTCGGGCGTCCGGTCCACGACCCGCTTCCCGGCGATGTCGACGGTAGCGGCCTGGCTCGATTCACCGGCGTCACCGCAACCCCGAGTCAGGCGCTGCGATTGACCTACCGCGGCTGGGAGCCGGTGTGGGAGAACCCGGCTTCATGGGGGCAAGGCCTGTTGTACCGATTGAGCGACGACGTCTCCGTACTACTGGGACTCGAACCAGGTATGGGGACCGGGGATCCCTACAACGGATACCCCGACCAGAAGCTCGTGTCCGTCGACCTCCGAGGCGGAACGCTCGGCGACGTCGATCGCGCAACGGTATCGGAGCTCATCGCCGATCTGGCCGGATTCGCCTCGTGACCACACGCGTGCAGCGCCCTCCCGCCGAGGAGCGCTACGCCGACGAACTGGCACGTCTGGCCGAGAGCCATTCCGGACCACGTCCTCCCGGATGGCGGCTGACAATGACCGCGGCACGCGCATTCGTGATGGGAGATGCCTCGCTCGATGTGGTCGCGAAATACGTCGGCAACCCCTCTCTCGTCGAGAGGTCACTGGTCACTCTCGCCACCACGCGCGGGTTGATGCTCGTCGGTGAGCCCGGAACAGCGAAATCTTTACTGTCCGAATTGATCGCCGCCGCCGTGAGCGGAGACTCGACGCTGACGATTCAGGGTGGCGCAGCCACAACAGAAGACCAGATTCGGTACTCGTGGAACTATGCACTGCTCGTCGCCGAGGGCCCGTCGGCTCGATCGTTGGTGCCGGCTCCGATGCTGCGCGGTATGTCGGAGGGACGAATCGTTCGGTTCGAGGAGTTGACCCGATGTCCGTTGGAAGTTCAGGACACGTTGCTCTCCCTTCTGTCCGAGCGAGTCCTCGCAGTGCCCGAACTCGGCGGCACCGACGCGATGGTCTTCGCCCGGGAAGGGTTCAACGTCATCGCGACGGCGAACACCAGGGACCGGGGTGTCAACGAAATGAGCGCAGCGCTCAGGCGCCGATTCAACTTCGAGACAGTGCACCCCATCGCTGATTTCGAGACCGAGCGGGCGCTGGTGCGCGCGGAATCGTCGGCGCTGCTGCGGGCTTCGGGCGTCACAGTCGAGCAAGATCCCGCGGTGACCGACATTCTGGTGACGTTGTTCCGGGAGCTCAGAACAGGCTTCACCGAGGGAGGCGCTCCGGTCGAGCGATTGTCGTCGGTGATGAGCACTGCGGAAGCAGTGTCCCTGGCACACGCGACCGGCGTACGAGGGTGGTATCTCCGGGGCGACAGCGGAACGATCGGTGATCTGGCGGAGTCACTCGCTGGAACTGCGACCAAGGACAACAGCGAGGACGCAGCACGCCTTCGCCGATACATCGAGCAGCGGACCTCACACAGAGCAGAGAGCGGGTGGCAGGAACTTCGCAGAGCGCACGCGCGCCTGGTCGGACCGTGAACATCCCTTCGGGCGCTCAGAAACCCCTGGTGGTCATCGGTATACGACACAACAGCCCGGTGTGCGCACGAGTCGTGGCCGACACCATCGCCCAGCTCGAGCCGAGTCATGTTCTGATCGAAGGTCCGGTCGATTTCAACGGCCGGCTCGACGAGCTGCTCCTCGACCACACGCTGCCGATAGCCCTGTTCTCGCACGTGAGGCGAGAACACCGGTCACGTGTGACCTGGACGCCCTTCACCGAGTGGTCCCCGGAATGGGTCGCACTTCGCAGCGCGTCGAAGATGGGTGCAAGACCGTCTTTCATCGACCTACCGACCTGGCACCCCGAATTCGACGACACCTCTCCGCCGCACGGGCCGGCTGTGTCGTCGATGCTCGCGCGACTGGCCGTCGACACGGAAGATGCACTGTGGGAGCGCGTGATCGAATCGCGCGCAACCGAGCTGACCACAGATGCGATGACCGACCTGCTCAACGAGTACTTCGACGCAGTCCGAGCCGACGACCTCACGGTGTCCGAGCGCGAACGGTACATGGCCTCGTGGATACACACGATCCGAGACAGTCCGTCACGGGGAGCCGTCGTTGTCGTGTGTGGCGGATTGCACCGTCCTGCGATCATGGCGGAATTGGTCCGAACCTCGTTGTCCGACAGCTTCACCCGGCCTTCTGTTCCGACGCCTGACCCCGAACTCGACGTCGGCAGCTACCTCGTGCCGTACTCCTACGAACGAATGTCGACGGTGTATCCGTGGTGGTGCGAGTCCGCATGGCGCGATCCGGTCACGGTCGCCGACACAGCGATCGCCGCCATCGTCCGCAACGTTCGATCTCACGGACACCCGGCGTCGACCGTCGATTTCATCGGTCTGAGACAGCAGATGTACGGTTTGGCGAGTCTGCGCGGACATGCGGTCCCCACCCGAACCGACGTGCTGGACGCTGCAGCCTCGACGCTGATCGACGAAGCGCTACCGACTCGATTGCCGTGGACCACGAATGCCGATTCCGCTCGGGGACAGAAGCATCCAGTGATCGAATTGTGCCTCGCTACCCTGCGGGGAACTCGACGTGGTTCTCTGCACCCAGCTTCACCGGTTCCCGGACTCGTTCATCATGTCGTGAATCTCCTCGACGCAGAATCACTCGCATTCGGAACGACGATCGTCCTCGACCTCATCGACCCGGCGGCCAGGACCCGAAGCCGGATACTGCATCAGCTTCGGGTGCTGGCGGTGCCGGGCTTCGAGCGCGAGTCGGGGCCGGAGAGCGGGGTCGATCCGGTCTCGGTCGAGCAGTGGACGCTGGTCGACTCCCCTGGCCGCATACCGGCACTCATCGAGGCTGCAGCCCAGGGTCACACCCTCTCGAATGCCGCGGGTGTCGCACTCGACGCCGCGTTGGCGAATTGCGGTTCCGACATTCCCGCGGTCACCCGAATACTGTTCGACGCCATCCTGTGCGGGCTCGATACTCAATCGCGGCGCACTGGCCGCGCCGCTGTCTCGGCGATCGAGAATGCATTCGAGCTCGGTGACGTCGGCCTGCTGCTTCGAGAATCGCTCGATCTGTGGCGTCACGATTCTTTGTTCGGAAGCCGCGGATCGACTGTGCTTGCCGCTGTGATCGATTCGGCGTCGGCGCGCACCACCGTTCTGGCAGGGCGTCTGCGCGCATCCCCGGCAGGAGCAGACCTTTCGCGCATTGCAGCTGTGGCTGCGTTGTCCGATGCGATGCGTCACGCACCCGAGGTACTGTCAGCCGATCCGAGCCGAGAGCTGGCCGCCACAGCGCGCGATCCCGGTGGTGCAGTCGATGTTCGTGGTGCTGCCCTCGGTGCAATCTGGGACACCACGACGTCGTCGGATGCCCTTTCCGTGGTCTCATCCGTCCGGCCGGAACAACTGGGAGACTGGCTGTCCGGGCTGTTCGGGGTGGCACGCGAGCAGTTCTCGGACAGCGAATCGAGTGATCGCGTCCTCGATGTCGTCGACGATGTCGTGAGCAGCTCCACCGAGCACGATTTCCTGCTGGTGCTGCCGGCGCTTCGACAAGCATTCGAGTTCTTTCCACCACGTGAACGTGCATCCATTGCGCGCCGAGTGGGCATCACCCCGGCTCCCGGTGAGTCCGAGCTCGGCGGGCCGGAACTGTCGGTCGATGACGGGCGACGTCTCGACGCCCGCGTGGATGTTGCTCTGTCGCGGGCGGGCCTTCAGTGAACCGCGAACGGTGGCGGCTCGTGCTCGGAGATGCATCCGCGGGTGCCCTCGGGGAACTCGACGGCGCTGCCGCGGAACAGAACGCTGCGTTGGAGTGGCTCTATCACCGTGATCCGTCGCGACGCGCGCACGGTATTCGCGAAGGCCAGCCCTCCGCGGTACAGCCTCGATCGCGTCCCGAGGTCACGGTCCGACGAGAGGCAGGCATGGGCAGTTCCCCGGTCACGGCAGTGGACTGGCTCGATGACATCCACCGACTCTTCCCCAAGGAGACGGTTCAACGCCTGGAACGGGACGCCGTGGAGAGGTACGAAATCACCGAGGTGATCACCGACCCGGTCGCGCTCGCGCGGATCGAGCCCAGCGCGAGCCTGCTTCGCGCGGTGCTTCGGACCAAGCACCTCATGGAACCACATGTACTCGAGCTGGCGAAAAACGCTGTCGACAAGGTCGTGCGGGAGCTCATCGAAAAGCTCTCCGTCGATGTGCGACAGTCCTTTCACGGCACCCGGAATCGCCGCCGAACCGTTCACCGAACGGCCAGCAATTTCGACTTCGCCGCAACGGTGCGCGCCAATCTGAAACACTGGTCCTCGGAAACCGAACGGATCACGATCCAGAGACCTCTGTTCACGTCTCGAACTCGTCGGCACCTGGACGTGTGGACGTTGATCCTGTTGGTCGATCAGTCCGGGTCGATGGTGGACTCGGTCATCCATTCCGCTGTCACAGCAGCTTGTTTCTGGAACATCCCGGGGCTGAGGACACACCTGGTTGCCTACGACACCGAAGTCGTCGACCTGACGTCGGAGGTACTGGACCCGGTGGAGCTCCTGATGGGCGTACAGCTCGGAGGTGGGACCGATGGCACTCGCGCTGTCGACTACGCGGCACAGCTGATCGACACACCCCGACGCACGATCGTCGCCGTGATCTCGGACCTCTACGAAGGAGGCAACGCGGACAGATTCGTTCGGTCCATCACCCGGCTGACCGACGACGGAGTTCGTGTACTGGCTCTTGCCGCACTCGACGAGTCCGGTGAACCGAATTACGACCGTGAAATCGGCCGCCGACTGAGCCGCGCAGGTGTGCACGTCGGAGCGATGACACCGGCGGGTCTCGCCGAGTTCGTAGCCGAATGCATCCGATGACGGCAAGACCCGACCTGGCTGCACTGACCGACGACGCACTCGCCGCAGTCGCCAACCGAGGGCTCCTCAAGAGAGCGCTTCGCATGCAGTCGACCGAACCTCCCACACTGTCGGTTTCCGAAGACGCCGTCGTCGCTCACTACGCCGACGGCGTCGAGACCATTCTTCTCGCCGAGAGTGCGTTCACCGACGCCTCGTGTACGTGCGAAGCGACCGGGATCTGCCGCCACCTTGTAGGGCTGGTCGTGGCGTATCGACTTCTGCATCCAGCGGCTCCGAGCACAACCTGGTCGCCAGCTGAATTCGACGACGGGGCACTGATCGCACACCTCGGCGCGTCGGCACTCCGGCGAGCCGAGAAAATCCGCCGCACAGGGTATTCGGCAACAGTGCACCGTTCCCGAGGCGACGACCCTTCGGTACGGGTCGAATTACCGCACAGCACAGTACGGTTCCTCGTGCCCCACGAGCTCACGCTCGCACGGTCGTCCGCTTCCGATGAGGCCACCCCAGAGTCCATCGCCCTCGCAGTCTGGGCCGTACGCGAGGCCGACGCACGCCACAACGACACCGTCCACGTGGGCGGAAGCGTGATGCCGGAGAGCACCACCGCGGGCGCAGCGTTGTTGCTCGCACGAACAGTTCTCGTCGACGGTGTCGCTCATCTGACCGAAGTACAGTACGTCGCCCTGCGGCGGACGGTGCGCTCGATACAGGCGGGAACTGCTGTGTGGCTGGCCGATGCGTGCGCGGAACTGCTCGATCAAGTCGAGGCCTACCGCTCCCGACATGCCGGACACAGCCGCATCCGCGCCGCGACCGTCATCGCGGAAATCGATGCGCGAGTACGTGTCGGACGATCTCAGGATTCGTCGATCGCAGCAACAGCTTTGGGCACAAATACTCCGAGCGAAACCCCACTTCGTAAAACCCGACTCATCGCACTCGGCACCCACGTGACCGGAACGGGACCGAACATACGCGCGGATCTGTACTTCGCGGAACCTGATTCGGACACCGTCCATCTCTTGCAAACCGAATGGACCGAACCGAGCGGAGAGATACCGACGGGCCACGCACTCTCGAAGCGACGTGTTGCCGGAACCACCATCGAAGCACTGGCATCGTCCACTGTGGTCACCGAATCTGCTGTGCGGCAGGCCAACCACCGAATCAGGCTCGGTCGCAGAGGGATCGGCCGCACAGCGATCATGCCCCTGAGCACCGACACATGGACCAAGTCTCTGACGGTGGTCAACGACTACGGTGCCGAGCACACGCGGCTGGCCGGACGCACGCCGTCGGTCGTGAGCGAGCGGATCCTGACCAGAGGGGTCGGTGTAGTCCATGTCGAATCCGTTCTTTCCAAGGAATATTCCTCAGCAAGCCAGCAACTGACGATTCGAGTACGTGACGAACGACAAACCGCGGCAGAGGTAGTCGTCGACTATCGGTCGTACGCGCCGCGCGCAATGGACGCCGTCGACTCCTGCCTGTCGACCGGTCCGGCCGCCGTCGCAGGGCGACTGAGCATTCGAAACGGCCTGTTGCAGATAAGCCCCTTTGCCATCGCCGGTGTGGGTGGCGTGGTCGTACCGGATCTCGAAGCGCCGGACACCACAACCTCCACACTTCCCACCCGCACCGACCTGCTGCAGAATGCACCGAACACTGCACTGGAGCTGCTCGCCGACCTTGCGCACAAGGGTTTACGCCACGCATCGGCAACAGACACGACGTACCTTCGACGTTCCGCTGTACAACTCGCCGGTTCAGGCATGACCACCACGGCGTCAGCACTCACTCGCGTCGCGGACTCCGTCTCGGGGGACATCGGTGATCTCTTGGACGCGTGGCTCCACGCCCTGCTCAGGCTCGCGGTCGCGCAGGAATGTTGACCCCGCAACAGGATCGGCACGATTCCACCACTCGGTACACGAAAGCGCTACGCCTCGATCGACGCCGTTGAGACAGTGCGTTGCCGTCGATGGCAGATCTGGTTCAGAACGCGATAACCGAGGCACGGCGTGGCCGTGGGGCGGGGTCATGAGCGCTAGGCTCGTCGTCGAATCCTCTGATCACGAAAGACGCTTCAAAGCAACGCTTTTGGAACTATACGAGCGTCTCATGGTTCTACTTCGCAATCCACGCCACAGAAGGCCGGGCCGAGTTGCGCCATGCGCATTCGGACCACTCAGTCGAACGAGGTGGGGTACTGTCGCCGTCATGACACTGCAGAAAGGCGCATGAGCGCCCCGTCGTCCGAGCGCAGATTCTTGCGCCCACGGTACATTCTTTCCGCTGCCGACCGGCTGTGGGTGATCGATGAAACCCAGCCTGTTGCAGTACTTCTCGATCCGGGATCCGGACAGATCGACCGGATTGTGTCGTGGCCGGAGATACCATCACCGTCGCCCACGCTCACCGTTGCATCCCACGGAGATCATGTCTGGCTCCAATACAGCGGAACGGATGTTCTGGCCTGTGTCACTGCGGATGGGGTACATCACGCCGAGTACCTCGAGGGCACGCACCTGCTGACGGCTGGACCGTCGGGCGCATGGTGTTTTCGACCCACCCGGATGCGTGACGACGTCGCCCGTACCGCGGCCGCGCCTCCGCTGCTCCGACCGCAACCTGGTCCGCCTCTTATCCTGGCCCACACAGGCGGAGGCACGTCGCCGATCGGTGTCGCCGGGGTTCTCGTCACAGCGGACTTCGATGAATATTCGGTCCATCTCGGCGTCGAGCATGCCCCCTGGTCGCGCACCTATCGCGACAACCCGACACCGACAGGATACGTTCTCCGACAATCCAAGTCGTGGATTCACCTACCACTGAACGCAGAGACAACCCATATCGAACTCGACGACTACCCACGGTCGAGAGCTGACGGCGTCTGGCACACCAGCGAGTACGCAGACACTACCTACAACGAGCAGCACCGCCGCAAGCGCGCGCTCGGAGACGGCATCCGATGGCACTGGGGCACGCCGAGCAAACGCAGCGGCGTTCTTCTCGTGAAGGCCTTCCGCGACGGCTCGTCGACGCCCGTACGTGAGATCGCACTGCCCGGCGTCCAAGTCTACGAGGGCACCGCACGCGGTCAGCGGCTATGGCTTCTGGTCAGATCTGCGGACAGAGGAAGTCCTGGCCGCCAGCTTGTTCGGCTGTCGATCGACACAGCGGAGCGCGAACGCGAAACAGCTATAGACGATCTCGACATCACGGCTTACTGCCGTCCCGTCGCTCCCGAGCCGCCTGATCATGCGTCGTACGTTCGGTACTGCGTTCGCCGACTCGACGGGCGGCGGTTCTCGAAGCGAATGCACGACGTGCGAGCCGAATTCATCGGAGACTGGCCGCACGGTCGACTGCACATCAGTTTCACGCACGACTACTACGAGGGGCTTACTTTGGTGGCTCGACTCAACCTGTACGACGAACAGGGACAGCGTCTCGACGACATAACTCGCTATGCCCCGACAGAATTGATGGAGCAGGCAGACACTCGCTCCTACCCTGATCGGTCGCACTCCGTCGGAGGGGTGTTGTACGTATGACGCATTGGGTCGAGGTGCTGCTGAAGATCGTCGACGGGCCGCAGCGGCCGGTCATCGGTGTCGCCGGCGCAGTTCACGCCGACATCGGGCCCGGAGTCGTCTACGACGGGCACTACGGCGTCGTTCCGTCGCATGTGGGTTTCGGGCTCGGCGAGGTTCGCCTGTTCCGTTTCGGTCGCAAGACGCGCATGGAATCACTCGACGGTAAACCGTTGTTCATTGCCGACGGCCAGACGTGTTGGGTGTTTCAGGCCGGTCATGACGATCCGATCGAAACGAACGAGCTCAACACACGGATACATGACCCTGGCCGCGATCTGATCGTGTCCCGTCCGGTCGAACACTGGGCGCGGCCGGGCCTCACCCGACCCACACGCGCCATCGAAGAGGTCGAATTCATCGGACGGCTCTGCTGGAACGTGGAGTTGACGACCGGCAGCAGGGGCTCGGCGATGATGCTGACGATCGACACCGAGACCGGCACCGTGTTGAAGCAGGACTGTGAGAGGGGCCGTGCTGCGTTTGTCGACTGTGCTGTGGTGGACGAACTGCCGGACTCGACGTTCGCGTGGACCGGCCCCGTCAGAATGCCTCGAAACGTGTTCGCCGAAGACCGTGCGAGGTGGGCCGAACAATCGAAACGCAACATGCAGTGGTTCCACGACCACGTCAGCGCGGACCGCATTCAGGCACATGTCTCGGTCGATTTCACCCCGACCGAGGTGCGACGAGACCCCGCACACCCAGACGACTTCGAGGCCCGCTTCGAGAAGGGCGCCGGCCGGCTGTGGAGGCGCGCACGGTCCACCGAAGACTGGCTCCTCCCCGTGAATTGGACGGGAAGGAACTACCCGACACCTATCCGAGCATGGTCTACACAGAAGTTCGACTGGGCGTGCGCACTGGATTTGGGCCCGGACAGTTTGACCGACGCGACATTGATACAACTGCAGCACGCGCTGCATCCAGGTCACGAAGTACTCGGCACACCGCCACTGAATCCGAGACCTCGCTGACCGCAGCTGCCACAAGGCTGAGGCATGCCCGCACGGAGCCGAGCCGGGCGTGTTCGGACGGGCCGAAAGCGGTAATCAACTCGTACGCTTCGACGTCGAGTTACCCGTCAGCGTCCCTGACACATCCAGCTCATCAAAACAGGCCCTGAACCGCGAGTATTCGCAGATCAGGGCCTGTTTTTCGTGCGCCCGAAGGGATTCGAACCCCTAACCTCTTGATCCGTAGTCAAGTGCTCTATCCGTTGAGCTACGGGCGCATGTTCAGTTATTCAACTGGTCCAGCTGAACGGCAACGATCTACCGTTCGTGGCGGAGGCGAGAGGATTTGAACCTCCGGTCCCGGTGAAAGGACAAGTCATTAGCAGTGACTCCCATTCGGCCGCTCTGGCACGCCTCCTAGGCTGCCGGCCCTCTCGGACCGCCGAGGAAAGAGATTACCCACAGCGGAGGCCAGAAGGCAAAACGGCTGGTCGACGCCTATGGTTCGCGCGTCGTTCGCGTCGAAGATGCTTGTTGCTCTTCAGCGCATGAAGCTGTCGAACCAGTCGAAGATCCGGGTCTGCGCGTCGACGAGCGCGGCCGCTGCGGGGTCGCTGTGATCGGAGCTGCCGGGTTGTTCGCGGGGATGGTCGGCTCGATGCTTCAGCCCCGAATAGCTGACGACGTTCGTGGCCACTGAGGCGCGCGTGGCGGCGTCGCGAAGGGCTTCGATGTGTTCCGGTGGGGTGTGCGGGTCGTCCTCGCCGTAGAGACCGAGCCAGGGGGCCTGCAGCTTGGGTGCGGCCTCGACCAACGCGACAGCGTCGGAGTTGAGCGGTTCGACGATGCCGGCGGCAGCAACACTGACCGCCGCCCCGACCGGACGGCTGGTGGCCACGATCAACGCTGCTGTGCCTGCGTCGTCGAACCCGATCACCCCGACACAATCGGGATAGACACCGCGCTGGACGAGCCAGTCGGAGGTGGCATCGAAGTCCGCGAAGAGGTCGTCGCCGAACACTTCCTTGTCGTCGCCGTGGCCTCGATGGAACAGGTTCGGCGCGACGGCGAGCCAGCCTTCAAGCGCGAGTGCGCGCAGCAGGTCGAGCAGAGACTCGGGCACCTCACGTGCCTCGTGCAGCACGACGATTCCACCGCGAGGTGGACCATCGGGTTCGACAGCCGTCAACGGCACTTTCTCGCGCGGGGGTGATTCGTGCGCGGTCGTGTCCACCACGTCGTCCGCACCGACCGTGGGCGCGGAGGCGGACCGAAGAACTGCGACGTCGCTCAATATTCCCGACATACTTATCGAAGATAGGACGATCGGTCCGGTCGTGCACAGCAATATCACGGACGCGCAGAAGTCAACCCCGAACCTCGGCGCATAATGGCAGCCGTGACCGCGCGCATCCGCCCCGACCTCGACGCCATCCCCGCCTACGTTCCCGGACGCACCTTTCCGGGTGCGATCAAACTGGCGAGCAACGAAACGACGCAGGGACCGCTGCCGAGCGTGCGCGACGCGATCGCGGAGGCCGTCGGTGGCGTCAACCGCTACCCCGACAATCGAGCGACCGCGCTCGTCGAGTCACTGGCGAAGAAGCTCGGAGTCGCCGCGGAGAACGTGGCCGTCGGCAGTGGTTCGGTTTCGCTGTGCCAGGAGGTCGTACAGATCACCTGCGGTCCCGGCGACGAAGTGCTGTTCGCCTGGCGCTCGTTCGAGGCATACCCCATCGTCACCAGCGTCGCCGGCGCGACACCTGTGCTGGTTCCGTTGACCGCCGACCACGTGCACGACCTCGACGCGATGCTTGCGGCCATCACCGACCGCACCCGGCTGATCTTCGTCTGCAACCCGAACAACCCGACCGGAACCGTCGTTCAGCGCGACAAGCTCGAGGCGTTTCTCGATGCGGTGCCGTCGAACATTCTCGTGGTCCTCGACGAGGCCTACTTCGAGTACACCCGTTCCGACGCAGGCAACCACACCGACGGAGTGGAGCTGGCACGCGGACGACGCAATGTGATCGTGCTGCGGACGTTCTCGAAGGCCTACGGACTCGCCGGCTTGCGGGTGGGCTACGCGGTGGCCGATCCCGAGGTGATCACGGCACTGTCGAAGGTGCGGATCGCCTTCGCAGTCAGCACCGTTGCCCAGCAGGCTGCGGTGGCGTCGCTGGAGGCGTCGGCAGAGCTGCTGGCCCGCACCGATGCCCTCATCGCGGAACGGGATCGTGTGCGCGACGCGCTCGTTGCGGGCGGCTACGACGTCGGCGCATCGCAGTCCAACTTCGTCTGGCTGCCGCTGGCCGAACGCTCGGGTGAGTTCGCCGCTTCTGCAGCCGAACAGGGCGTGCTGCTGCGCGCCTACGGAAACGACGGAGTGCGGGTCACCATCGGCGACCCGCACGAGAACGACGCGTTTCTGAAGTTCGCTCTACAGACCTAGCGCGCGCTCGAGCGTCGGCCAGGATTCACGCAGGTCGTCCTGCCAGTACGGCCACTGATGGATGCCGTACGGGCGGTAGACGACTGTCGCGGGGATGTCCAGCGACCGGAGCCGAGTATCGAACACCGTTGTGCAGTACAGCGCGGCCGCCTCGAGCGGTCCACCCATCAGGGCGCTCTCGACTCCGCTGCCACCGGGGCCGAGCTCGTACGGACCGGGTAGGCCGGTGCCGACGGACAGGTAGACGTCCTTGCCGCGGAGCGCCTCGGCATTACGCGACGGATCGTGCTCGACCCACTTGGGATCGGTGTTCTCGCCCCACATGTTGGTTGCGTTGCCGCCGTTGGTGGCGACGGTGGCACGCACCGCGTCCTTGAAGTTGGTCTGCGAATTGTCGTAGCAACCGCTCAGGCCGGCGACGCCGGTGTAGAGGCTGGGGTGACGTGTCATCAGGTCCATCGCGGCCTGGGCACCCATCGAGACACCCGAGATCGCGTTGGTGCCGTTACCGGAGAAGCGCGCATCGATCAGCGGCGGCAACTCCGACGTCAGGAACGTCTCCCACTTGTTCACGCCCAGCACCGGGTCCGGCACGTTCCAGTCCGTGTAGTAGCTGCTCGATCCACCGACCGGGAGCACGACGTTGACCTGCTTGTCGGCGAAGAAGTCGACGATGTCGGTCTTCTGCGTCCAGGTGCTTTCCTTGTAATCGGATTCCTTGCCCGCGCTCACACCGTCGAGCATGTACAGCGTCGGACGAGACACCGCCTGCGCGGCCGGAAGAAGAACCTGAACCTGGATGGCGCGGCCCATGGCCGGCGACTCCACCCACACGGCAGCGCGGCGGTCGGTCAGCATGTCCACCCGATCGATGCGCGCCGAGGGCAATGGCTGGGACTGAGCGGCGATGCCAGGAGCCGCACCGGCGCCATCGGAACTGCCGGTATCGGGGAGCGGCTGCGCCCCGGCAAGACCCGAACCCAGCAGCGACACTGCCAGAGCAGCTCCCGCTACTGCCAACACTCGACGGTGCATCAGATTGCCCATCCTCCCCCGGCGCACCCTCACGGGGCGCAACACAAACAACATCCGTCACTCAACGTACCCACCGATATGCGCGCACGCTAAAGCTGTGGGTTCGCTCACAATAGCCGCGTATACACGGGTACAAAAGTCCGCGTGATCCTTTGTTACATGTACTCGAGACATAACGGTCTACCTGGTCGGATGTCCTCGCGGACACCGCTACCGCGAGGGCACTCAATGTGACATTCGGTGGACTTTTCGGGGGTCGATGTCACATCGAGTGGACCTCTGGGAGTGTCAGCCGCGGCCGGTCTCGCCCTGCAGCTTGTCGATCATTTCCGAGGCCTGCGCCTTGTTGAGATCCTCGGGAACTTCCTCGCCCGCTTCCTGCGCAAGCGTGCTCAGGTAGCTCTTCTGCGGGCCGGTCATCGGCTCGTCACCGGTGACCCAATCGTCGGGATCCTTCTCGGGGTTCTGGTTGACCTGCTCGTTTTCGCTCATACGTTCGTAAATACGCCGAATCGATGGGTTCCAAACACGTTTGCCCGTGTGCGCTCAGGCGTAGGTCACTCGAATGACTTGATTGACAGTTCAACAATTCGCCGAGGATGCTCCACATCACATCCCCTCGATTGGAGTTCCATGAAGACGAAGAACCTGCTGGTCAAGATCGGCATCAGCGGCGCGATCGCGGCGGCCGCCCTGGTCACCGCCCCGGCCGTCGCCTCGGCCGATCCGATCACCGATTTCCTCTGCAGCAGTGGTTCGGCCCAGTTCTGCCCGGTTCTCCTGCCCCCACCCCCGGCCCCACTCGCAGCTCCAGCGCCCGCACCCCGCCAGGGCGGCACATTCCAGTACGAAAACTGCGACGCGGCGCGCGACGCCGGAGCCGACCCGGTCTATCGGGACGAGTACGGCTACGGACCTCATCTCGACCGCGACAACGACGGCATCGGCTGCGAGTAGCGAACTCGCACTTGTGCAGGCAGATGGCACTGATTTGTCTGCACAAGTGCGATCTCGGTGGGCGGATACGCTCATCCGGTGAGACGACGCCAGCAACCGCCCCTGGCGAAGCGGCACGGTCTCGATCCCGCGCGAATACGGATGCCCGAGGACGGCGTATGGCTTACTGTTCGTGACTTCCTCGCCGCTACAGAGTCACGCATTCCTCCGCACCGGATCGACGCCATGCTCGCCGCCGGTGACATCGTCGACATGGCCGGCCCCATCTCCTTCGACGCACCGTACGTTCCCGGTGAGGCGGTCTGGTTCCACCGCGACCTACCGTCGGAAACCGTTGTGCCGTTCGATATCTCGATCGTGCACCGGGACGACGCGTTGCTGGTGATCGACAAGCCTCACTTTCTGTCGACCATCCCCCGCGGCGGACATATTCTGCAGACCGCGCTCGTACGATTGCGTCTCGAACTCGAACTGCCGCAACTGGTGCCCGCTCACCGGCTCGATCGTGTGACCGCAGGCCTGGTCCTGTTCGTCGTCGATCCGACACTGCGCGGCGCGTATCAAACGCTCTTCCAGGATCGCGAGGTCCGCAAGGAGTACGAGGCAATCGCGCGCTACGACCCGTCGCTCACCCTGCCGACCGTCGTTCGCAGTCGAATCGTCTCGGAGAAGGGACAATTCACTGCCCACCAGGTCGACGGAGAACCCAACGCGCACACCACCGTCGAACTACTGGAGCATCGAGACGGACTCGGTCGCTATAGATTGACACCGCTGACCGGCCGCACCCATCAACTGCGATTGCACATGAATTCACTCGGCGTGCCCATCCTCGGCGACGACCTGTACCCGACGGCAACCGGCCGAGCCGTCGACGACTTCAACGACCCACTCCAATTACTCGCCAGTGCAATCGAATTCACGGACCCGATCTCGAAAGCCCTGCGACGCTTCGAGACCGGATTAGGCCTGGAGCGGTGGGTACCAGATGTCGGCTCGTGACTTCCGGCTCCGCTCGGCTACTCGGGATGTCGATCACGCTCGGACTTCACGAGTTCCTTCGTGCGCACCAAGCGCAGCGCAGTGACCAACACGACGCCTCCGATGATGTTGAAGAGCACTGTGTAGCCGAACCATTCGATCCAGTCGCGGTAGTTCACATCCGCGCCGGCGTGGATGGCACCGAAGATCAGCAGCGAATCGAGAACCGAGTGGAACAACTGAAGTCCGGCCAGCAGGAACCCTGCCGCCATGGCAGCGATGATCCGCGCGACGTCGGAGGTTGTTCCCTGCTGCATGCGGGTCAGCAATGTCATCGTGCTGCCGCCGAGAACAGCAAGGCAGATCGACTGAAGATTCAGCGGAGCGTCGACGAAATGATGCGCCGACTCGGACAACACTTCGAGCCACTGCGGAAACGCCTGCGCGATCAACCACATCACGAACCAACCGCCCAGCAGATTCGCCAGCAGCGTCCCGACCCACAGCTTCGCCAGTTGCAAGGGCGTGCCGTCGCGGGCCACCACCGCCGCGATCGGCATCAGGAAGTCCTCGGTGAACAGCTCTCCGTGTGCGAGATAGATGGCCACCAGGCCGATGCCGAACGCCAGGCCTGCCAGCAGGTGACTGCCGGTTTCGTCCAGCACCGCGAGGTACGCCATCACACCCAGAGCCACTTCGAGCCCGCCGAAGAGTCCGGTGATCAGCACGGTGCGGACTGTGCGATGTAATCGCTCGGCACCCTCCGATACGACAGCGTCGAAACTCTCCTCGAGTTCCTCTTCCAGAGGCCCCTCGTTGTCGCCGTCGTTGCGCCGCGCTTCTTCACTCATTCGCAGGTAGTACCCACTGAGCCGATATCGATACCTGCTCGTCACCGATCGTCGCGGCGACACGCGGCCGTTGCAGCTGGTCCCAGCCTGGTCAGGCCAACCGCCTCACGCGGTCCGAGACTCGAACTGTCGCAGCGCGTCTCATCGAGATGATGGTCCCGTCGACCAGCTCGACGGACGGTTCGACGACATACGCAGCGACGACACAGGTCCGGAACCCCGAGGCCAACGATGTCGCTCAGCTTCCCCGAGCAAACAAAACCGGCCCACCCTCGCGGGTGGACCGGGGTAGAACTTGTGGCGGAAGCGGAGGGATTTGAACCCCCGGACGCTTTTACACGTCTCTCGCTTTCAAGGCGAGTGCATTGGGCCGCTCTGCCACGCTTCCGTGTGCGATCTTAAACGGCCCGGCGCACTCAGGCCCAATCGCCCCTCATCGTCCGCCCCTCATCGTCGCGGTGTCGAGCCGGACGCGTCCATCGCGGCGTCGACCTTCTCGAAGATGTCGCCCAGCACCTCGAGTTCGTGGGGCGAGAGGATGTCGACGAGGTGCTGCCGGACGCCGCGGACGTGCGTGGGTGCCGCCTCCGACAATCGCCGACGCCCTTCCTCGGTGATCACCGCCAGCACGCCTCTGCCGTCGTTGACGCAGGTACTGCGAGACACCATGTCCTGCAGTTCCATTCGCCTGATCTGATGCGTCAGGCGACTTCTCGAGGACAGGACACCGTCGGCGAGCTCACTCATTCGGATGGAGCCGTCGACCGATTCCGACAACATCACCAGGATGCGGTACTCGGCCATCGACAGATCGTGGCGATCCTGCAGATCCTTGTTCAATACCCCCATCAATCGTTGCCCGCCGTCCATATAGGCGCGCCATGCTTTCATTTCCGCAGTGTCGAGCCACTGCGGGTCCCCCCCGGGACCAATGGCTAATTCGGCCGTCACGCGTGTCATCTTAGGCGGGAAATCTACCCACGAGTAGGTTGACGCGGTTCGAGGCCCCGTTCGGCGCAGCGCCCTATGGTCGAGGTATGACCGATCCCTACATCGACCCGCCGTACGTTGCCGCCGACGATCGCTACGAGTCCATGCTGTTCCGCCGAGTGGGCTCACGGGGCCCCCGACTTCCTGCGGTGTCGTTGGGACTGTGGCACAACTTCGGCGACGACGTACCGCTGATGAACCAGCGCGCGATCCTGCGTCGCGCATTCGATCTCGGCATCACGCATTTCGATCTGGCCAACAATTACGGCCCGCCGTACGGCAGCGCGGAGAAGAACTTCGGCCGCATCTTCTCCGAGGATTTCGCCGGATATCGCGATGAGCTGATCATCTCGAGCAAGGCCGGCTGGGACATGTGGCCCGGCCCCTACGGCTTCGGTGGCTCTCGCAAATACCTGCTGTCCTCGCTCGAACAATCGTTGACCCGAATGCGACTCGACCACGTCGACATCTTCTACAGCCATCGGCCCGACCACGACACCCCGATCGAAGAAACAGCAGGCGCACTGATCAGCGCTGTGCAGCAGGGCAAAGCCCTGTACGCGGGCATCAGCTCGTACAAGCCCGAGGGCACGCAGAAGATGGCAGACCTGCTCGCCGATGCGGGTGTTCCCCTGCTGATCCATCAGCCCAGTTACTCGATGGTCAATCGGTGGATCGAACCCGAACTGCTCACTACCCTCGACGCGGTGGGCGCGGGCGTCATCGCCTTCTCGCCTCTGGCCCAGGGCATGCTCACCGACAAGTACCTCGACGGTGTTCCCTCGAATTCGCGAGCAGCGCAGGGCAAATCGCTGAATCCGGACTGGCTCACCGACGACCACATCGAGCATCTCCGGGCGTTGAACCACATTGCCGCCACCCGCGGCCAATCCCTCGCACAACTCGCGCTGAGCTGGGCCCTGCGCGACCCACGCGTGACCTCGGTACTGATCGGCGCATCGAGCGTCGAACAGCTCGAGAACAACGTGGCGGCTTTGAAGAATCTGGACTTCACCGACGCCGAACTCGCCGAGATCGACACGCATGCCGAGGACTTCGGAATCAATCTCTGGGACCTGTAAGAATGCCTGCGGCAGTGGTGTAGTTAAGCGCTCCAGAGGGCACCTAACCGCACCACTGCGCCGGAGGCGCACTATGGAGACATGCGTGCCATCACACTGAAAGAATTCGGCGATCCCGACGTCATGGAATGGACCGAGGTCCCCGACCCACGTCCCGGCCGCGGACAGGTGATCATCGATGTCTCGGCCACCGCCGTCAACCGCGCCGACCTGATGCAGCGTCAGGGGAATTACCCACCGCCTCCAGGGGCCAGCGACATCCTCGGACTCGAATGCTCGGGCATCATCTCCGAACTCGGTGAGGGCGTCAGCGGGTGGAACGTCGGAGACAGGGTCTGTGCACTGCTGGCTGGCGGCGGCTACTCCGAGCAGGTCGCCGTACCCGCCACCCAACTCTTCCCCATTCCGCAGGGCCTCGATCTGCATGTCGCAGCGGCACTTCCGGAAGTCGCCTCGACGGTGTGGTCCAACCTGGTGATGGACGCGCACATGCGTTCGGGGCAGGTACTGCTCGTTCACGGCGGCGGCAGCGGAATCGGCACTCACGCAATCCAACTGGCCAAGCAGATGGGTGTCACCGTCGCCGTCACTGCCGGATCCAAGTACAAGCTGGAAATGTGCGCAGACCTGGGTGCCGACATCCTGATCGACTACAAGAACCAGGACTTCGTCACCGAGATCCGTTCACAGACAGAGGATCACGGAGCAGACCTGATCCTGGACAACATGGGTGCGAAGTACCTCGACCGCAACCTCGACGCATTGGCCATGGACGGCACCGTCGTCACCATCGGCATGCAGGGCGGAGTGAAGGGCGAGCTGAACTTCGGCAAACTCCTCGCCAAGCGCGGCTCGGTGCATGCAGCCGGATTGCGTGGCCGCCCCGAAACCGGGCCGTCGAGCAAAGCGAACATCGTCGCGGACATGACGGCACACCTGTGGCCGATGATCTCCGAGGGACGCGTCACCGCCGTCGTGCACGCCGAGATTCCGATAACCGAAGCAGCGCAAGGACATCGAATGCTCGACGAGGCCGAGACCATCGGAAAAGTGATTCTGCGAATCCAGTAGCGCAGCTCAGCGGTCGTGCGCGAAAACCGTAGTGGGCTACGAGGCCCGGGTGGAGCCTGCGGAACGACCCGGAGGCTCCTCGTGCACGTGCGGCGCAGCCGCTCTCAGAGGGCGAGCGCGGACATCGCTTTGACGAGCTGATCGATTTCGTAGCGGGTGGTGTACGGAGCCAGACCGATGGTGACGGCACCACCCTCGTCGTTGACGCCCAACGCGTCGAGCAACCGACTGCCGCCGTGGACTCCGCTGACACTGCCGATTCTGGCCTGCGCGAGTTGCTCGGACACCTTCACCGCGGGCATGCCCTCGACGGTGAAGCTCAAAGTGGGAATGCGCGTCGGTGCATTGCCGAGCACCATCACGTGGTCCAGCGAACCGAGCGCCTTCATCAGGTAATCGAACAGACCGTCGTGGTAGTGCTGCAACGATCCGATCGACAACTCGAGACGCTCGCGACGCGTCCCGGTCGCTGTGTCGTCGAGATTGGCCAGGTAGTCGATGGACGAGACCACGCCCGCCAACAACGCGTACTGGTGACTGCTGACCTCGAGCCGCGCCGGCCCCTTGGCCGACGGATTGAGCGACATCGACGGCAACTGTTCCAGCAGCGTCGGATCGCGGAAGATCAACGCACCGACCGAAGGCCCACCCCACGCGGCGGTGTCGATCGCGACGATGTCGGCCCCGAGTTCCTTGATGTCGACGTGGGCGTAAGGAGCAGCTCCGGCCGCGTCGACCACGATCAGCCCACCGACCTCGTGTACCAGATCCGCCGCGACCCGAACATCGGGCGCACTACCGACGATCGGCGACGCAGCAGTGACCGCGACGAGCCGAGTGGTGGAGGTGATCAGATCGTCGAACTGCCAGGTGGGCAACTCGCACGTATCGATCTCGACCTCGGCCCAGCGCACATGCGCGCCCGACCGGCTGGCCACCCGCAGCCACGGTGCGACGTTTGCTTCCTCGTCCAGACGTGAGAGCACCAGACCGGTTCCCAGGCCCAGCCGCGAGCTCATCGAGTCCGCGAGCCAGGACAGCAGCGTCGCGCGGTCCGGGCCGATGACGACACCGGACGGATAGGCACCGACCAGATCGGCGATCGCGACGCGGGCGGATTCCAGCAGAGCTGCACTGCGCTTGGCCGAGGTGTTGCCGGCCGAATGATTGGAGGCACTGTGCCGAAATGCGGTGGACACAGCGGTCGACACGCGGTCCGGGATCAGCATCCCCAGCTGAGGGTCGAGATGAATCCACCCGTCACCGAGCGAGGGGATGGAACCTCTCACTCGCGCGACGTCGTAACCCATGCCGGACACTCTAAGCGCCGACCGGTGAAGCATGTGTTCCACGTCCTGTTTCCCCAGGGAACGGTTGCCCACCTCGCACGCTCGATCCTCCCGGCCTCCACTGTTCCCGACGACCGAACCAGGATAATCGCCCCTGACGATCGCGCAACGGCGAGCGAGGCGTAATGATGGATATATGACTCAATCCGAGCCGAACAGCGCGCCCGATGACCATGTCGTTGTGATCGGCCCCAATGGGGAACCGCTCGCCCTGAGCCGCGAGGAAGCGACGGCCGCCGCGGCCCGCGCCGCCGGATCCTCGGCGAACGATGGATCGGACGATGGATCGGGCCTGTCGGAGATGGTCGAGCAGCCCGCGAAGGTGATGCGCATCGGAACGATGATCAAGCAGCTGCTCGAGGAAGTGCGCGCTGCACCGCTCGACGACGCGAGCCGGACGCGACTGAAGGAAATCCACAAGTCGTCCATCCACGAACTCGAACAGGGCCTCGCCCCGGAACTGCGCGACGAGCTCGAGCGCCTGGTCCTGCCCTTCGGCGACGACGTGGTCCCCACCGACGCGGAACTGCGCATCGCCCAGGCACAGCTCGTCGGCTGGCTCGAAGGTCTGTTCCACGGCATCCAGACGGCCCTGTTCGCTCAGCAGATGGCCGCGCGGGCTCAACTCGAACAGATGCGCCAAGGCGCGTTGCCTCCCGGTGTGATGGGCGCTCCGGGTGGCGGCCAGGGTGGCGGGGGCCACGGCGGCGGCGGTACCGGCCAGTATCTGTAGCAAGCTCGGAATGAGCGCAGTCTCCGAAGAGAGGTAGTGTCGACCGTCGTGTCGGCACCAGCGAAGGATCCCGAGAGCGAGGCAGGAGACCAGATGCCTGCTCCGGTTTCGGACTCACAGACTTATCGGCGCGCTTTCGGCGACCTGAAAACCGGTTTCAACCAGCGCGAGCTGTGGCTGCATCTCGGTTGGCAAGACATCAAGCAGCGGTACCGCCGGTCGGTGATCGGTCCGTTCTGGATCACCATCGCCACCGGCGTGCAGGCCATCGCGATGGGTCTGCTGTATTCGGTACTCCTGGACATCGACCTGCGCTCGTTCCTGCCACACGTCACCGTCGGGCTGATCGTCTGGAACCTCATCAGTGCCGCGATCCTCGAAGGCGGAGACGTCTTCGTCGCGAACGAAGGCCTGATCAAACAGCTGCCGAGCGCGCTCAGCGTGCACGTCTATCGCCTGGTGTGGCGTCAGCTGCTGCTGCTCGGCCACAACATGCTGATCTACGTGATCATCATCGCGATCTTCTGGCCCGAGGGCGGGCTGCACTGGACCGTGGTCTTCGCGATCCCCGCGCTGGTGCTGATCCTGCTCAACGCGGTGTGGGTGTCCATTCTGTTCGGCATCGTCGCCACCCGCTACCGCGACATCGCCCCGATCCTCGGCAGCTTCGTGACGCTGATGTTCTTCATGACGCCGATCGTGTGGACCACCTCGGGACTCGAGTCGATGGGCGGTGAGGCCGCGAACCGCGCCAAGCTCGTCGAGATCAACCCGCTCTTCCATTACCTCGACATCATCCGGGCCCCCCTGATCGGCGAGGATCAGCAGGCGTACCACTGGTACATCGTGCTCGGCTTCACCGTCGTCGGCTGGGCGCTGGCCATCGTCGCACTCAAGAAGTACCGGGCCCGCGTGCCCTACTGGGTTTAGGGGTATTCGAGTTGTCCATCAGCATCAGCACTCACGACGCGTGCGTCGACTTCCCGATCTTCGACGCCAAAACGCGGTCACTGAAGAAGGCGTTCCTCGGCAAGGCCGGTGGTGCGATCGACCGCAACTCCTCCGACGTCGTCGTCGTCGAAGCTCTCAAGAACATCACGATGAACCTGAAGGACGGCGATCGCGTCGGACTGGTGGGACACAACGGTGCGGGCAAATCGACGCTGCTGCGTCTGCTCTCGGGTATCTACGAGCCGACGCGAGGCAGCGCCACCATCCGCGGCCGCGTCGCGCCGGTGTTCGATCTGGGCGTCGGTATGGACCCCGAGATCTCCGGCTACGAGAACATCATCATTCGCGGCCTGTTCCTCGGCCAGACGCGCAAGCAGATGCTCGCGAAGATGGACGAGATCGCCGACTTCACCGAACTCGGCGACTACCTCGACATGCCGCTGCGGACCTACTCCACGGGCATGCGCGTGCGCGTCGCGATGGGCGTGGTCACCAGCATCGACCCGGAGATCCTACTGCTCGATGAGGGCATCGGAGCCGTGGACGCGGAGTTCATGAAGAAGGCCCGCCATCGCCTGCAGGAGTTGGTGAAGCGCTCGGGAATCCTGGTGTTCGCCAGCCACTCCAACGAATTCCTGGCTCAGCTGTGCGACACCGCGATGTGGATCGATCACGGCCAGATTCGCCAACAGGGCGGCATCGAGGACGTGGTGCGGGCGTACGACGGTGACGACGCGGGAGACCACGTCGCGCAGATCCTGAAAGAGATCGAGCGGGAAGACAGTGCCGGTGGCTGACAAGATCATCGGGGTCATCGTCACGCACAAGCGGCGTGAGTTGTTGGCTCTCTCGCTCGATGTCATCGGCGCACAGACACGTCCGCTCGATCATCTGGTCGTCGTCGACAATGCCGACGAGACCGCCGTACGCGAACTGGTCGAATCGACCGACCTGCCGACGACGTATCTCGGCTCGCAGCACAATCTGGGTGGTGCGGGCGGGTTCGCACTCGGGATTCTGTATGCGCTCTCGCTCGGTGCGGATTGGGTGTTCCTCGCCGACGACGACGGCCGCCCCGAGGGCCCGAAGGTGCTCGAGACCCTCTACGACTGCGCTCTCACCCACGGCCTCGACGAGGTCTCCCCCGTCGTCTGCGACATCGACGATCCGGACCGGCTGGCCTTTCCGCTGCGCCGCGGCGTCGAATGGCGTCGGCTGCGGTCCGAATTGATCGACCCGGCGAACCCGGACGACGACCTTCTCGAAGGCATCGCCTCGCTGTTCAACGGCGCTCTGTTCAAGGCGTCGACGATCGACGCGGTGGGCGTGCCGGATCTCCGGCTGTTCGTGCGCGGCGACGAGGTGGAAGTACACCGCCGATTGCAGCGATCGGGCTTGAAGTTCGGCACGTGCCTGACGACCGCCTACGTGCATCCCAACGGGGCCGAGGAGTTCAAGCCGATCCTCGGCGGCCGGATGCACACGCAGTACCCGGAGGACGCGACCAAGCGCTACTTCACGTACCGCAATCGCGGCTACCTGATGTCGCAGCCCGGTATGCGAAAGCTATTGCCGCAGGAGTGGATTCGGTTCACCTGGTTCTTCCTGATCACCACCCGTAACCCGAAGGGTCTGGCCGAATGGTTCCGGTTGCGCGGGCTGGGGCGTCGGGAACACTTCCGTAGGCCCTGATGCTGCCGTCATGGGGTGCGCGGACCCGCGTGATACCGCTACCGTGTGCCCATGACGGAACCTCGGAAGCTCGCTGATCGCATCAAGTCGTCGGCACGGGAGAAGCTTCAACGAGCGATCGGCGAGGTTCTGGCTCAGCAGACCGCGCAGCTGGCCGAGCAGACCAGCGATCAACAGGCGAAATTGCTCGACGTCCTCGAACGCCAGCGGCGTGAGATCGACGATCTGCACGCGTTCATCCGCGGCCTCGAGATGCGGATGCGTCGCGACATTCCGTACGCCTCCGACGTCGAAGCAGCCGCCCAGAGTGCCGAATTCGCCGAAGAGATGATGCCGCAGGCCCCCACGTTCCTGCGGCCGCACGCGACGCTGCGGTTCGCCCTCGGCGAGGTCTCCATCCGCGGCATGGCACTCGAGTTCGGCGTCGCCAGCGGAACGACGCTCGAGATCATCGCCGAGGAATTGAGCTCACGCAAGGACATCACCGTCGTCGCCGGATTCGACGTGTTCTCCGGCCTCCCCGAAACCTGGCGCACCGGTTTCCCGAAAGGGCTCTTCGAGCAGGACACCATCCCCGAAGTGCCGGGCGCACAGATCGTCCCCGGGTTGTTCGAGGACTCGCTGCCGGGCTTCCTGAAGGGCCATCACGAGAAGCTGGCGTTCTTGCACCTGGACGCCGACCTGTACTCGTCGACGGTCACCGTGCTGGATCTGGTGGCCGATCGACTCGCGGTGGGCACGGTGATCGTGTTCGACGAGTACTTCAACTTCCCCGGCTGGCGCAACCACGAGTACCGGGCGTGGACGGAATTCGTCACACGCACCGGTACCGAGTTCGACTACCTCGGCTACACCGCCGACAACGAACAGGTCGTCGTACGCATTCGCACGGCCCCGACAGTTCGCGCCAGATAGTTACTGGCCGTAGAGGCGAGCCCAGTTCTCTCGGCTCGTCAGCTTCGGCACCGCTGCGCGGTACGACGCAGCGACCGTCGGGGTTTCGGTGCGCAGACGCTTGAGTGCGGTCACACCGCGCTTGAGCAGCTCGACCGCATGTTGCTTGTTGCGCTGGCGAACTCGGACGCCCTCCTGCGAGCGATCGGTGACGATCGCGTGGGAGAACAGCGAGACGTGCCACCAGTGGGCATCGTCGGCGGAGATGGCAACCGGACCGGGATTCACCGTACCGCGCCACTGATTGAGCATCCGCTTGGCCAACACGGCGAATTCCATGCTCTTCTTCGGGTGCGGTCCCGCGGGGGTGATGAACATATCCGCCGGACGCACCCCGGGAACGTCGTTCGCGTTGTGCCGCTTCGTTTCTCCGTACGCAGCACGTTCGCGTCGGATGGAACCGGCAGCGTCCATGCCGCCGTCGAGCAAATTCTCCGGACCGGCCAGGAAGTCCTCGACGGCCTTGATCAGCGTGTACGCCATGCCGTACTGCATCGACACCAGGTACCGCAGCAGATCGGTGAACAGCTGCTTGGCGAGCGTCTTACCGTCGAGCTCGATGTGCAGGGCGGCGGTGATCATGCCGTTGCGCAGGTTGAAGTAGCGGTGCCACTCGTCCCAGTCCTTCCACGCGAAGTCGGCATGCCACACCGCTGCGCCCGGAAGCGTCACGGTCGCGAAACCGTTTGCACGAGAACGGTATCCGTACTCGATGTCGTCCCACTGGAAGAACAGTGGCAGCGGGTAGCCGACCTGGCCGACGATCTCGGACGGGATGAGGCACGACCACCAGCCGTTGTAGCCGGCGTCGACGCGAACGTCCTGCTGGCGCTTGCGCTTGAACGCGCTCTTGTCCGAAATTGCGTTCTTGACGTGCACTCCGGCTTCGAGCTTCTGCAGGTTCGCCACCTCGGCACCGACATGCACGCGATCGGGGTGCAAGAGGTAGAGCATCTGCGCGCCGATGATCGCCGGCTCGACGGTCATGTTGGCGAACGAGTTCATCCGCACTATCGCCTCGGGCTCGCACAGCACGTCGTCGTCCATGAAGATGACGTTGGCCGGATCGCCGCCCTTGCCCTGCACCTCGTACAGCCCGCGGGTGAATCCGCCGGCACCGCCGAGGTTGGGCTGGGTGATGTAGACGAGCTTGTCGCCGAGCTCGGCCGCGACGCGCTGGAACTTCTCGCGCGTCTGCACCTGATCGGTGCCCTGATCTACGACGTAGACGTTGTCGACCCCGAGCAGGGCGATGGGATCGTCGGCCATGGCAGCGACGGTGTTGGCGCAGTCGTCCGCGCGGTTGAACGTGCAGATCACCACCGAGGTGGGACGCAGCTTCTCCGGCGCGGCGACGGTCCACTCCGCGTCCTGTACCGACAACTCGCTCGATGTGGTGGTGAAGCGGACGTACAGCGCGCCGCCGTCGAGGAACTGCGTCGTGGCGACGGGAACGGCCAACTGAGTCGACGAGTTCGCGGAATCGACCGTTGTACTGGCCATCGTGCGCTCGTGACCCTTGTAGTCCGTGCCCACCAGATCGATACGACCCGCACCGGCGACAGTCGCCCGGAACACCACCTCGGTGACGGTGGTCCACCGCTGCCAGTAGCTGGCCGGGAACCGTCCGAAGTAGCTGTTGGTGTGCAGCACGCTGCGCTTGGCGATACGAACGCCGGTGCGGGTGCGCTCGGCATTTCCCTTGCCGACAGAGCTGTACATATCGGCACTGACCAGGGGCGACGGGCCGTCGAACAGCAGTCTCTGAACTGTCAGTTCGGGCTCGCCGTCACCGCCGGCAACAGCCGACACATCCGATGGCGAGCCGAGACGATCGAGAGCAGTGCCGTCCATACCGAGAAGTACCCCATCCAGTTCGAGTAGTGGCTCTGTGCGGTCGTGGAGAGAAGAAGACCACTGACCATGGTTGCACAGGCCCCGACCGATCTGTTCGACGCTCGCCGTCTACTCCGCTTCCTGCACCCTCGCCATCAGCACGCGGGCGGCGTCGGCTGGGTGCGTGTACGGCCACCAATGGCCGGCATCGACTCGATCGACGCGCAGATCGGGGATCCATCGATCGAGACCGTCGGTGAGGTTGGTCGACAGCATGCGGTCGTGTGACGGTACGACCACGGTGGTCGGGACCGCGCACCGTGGAGCTGGCCCGCGGAGCACACGCCGCAACACGTTCGCCCGGTAGAGGGTGATGCCGCGCTGCTGGTCGGCCACCGTCGGGGTCGGCTCACCCTCGACATTCAGCCGTGCCAACAAGTCCGGTACCCGTCTGCCCAGAACGGGTACATGAAACCCGAAGACGTACCAGGACCGGGCCAACTGCCCCACCAACGACGGCCACCGATGCGGCCGCACCAGCCGCGCCCGTGCCACCTGCCTCAGATGATCCAGACTCGGCCCGGACACCGATGTGTACGACGCGAACACGGTCGATGCGCGAGGCGAGGCCATCGCCTCCCACATCTGGACCGACCCCCAGTCGTGGGCGAAGACGTGCACCTTCCCGGTGAGGTCAGGAATCGACTCGACCACCGCGAAGGCGTCCCGCGCCAACTGCTCGATGGACACGTCCGCCTCGTGCTCGAGCGCGGATGCTCCACTGCCTCGCGTGTCGTACGCGATCACCCGAACCGTGTCGCCGAGCTCGGCGATCAGCGGATCGAACACGTGACGATTGTCGGGATAGCCGTGCGCCAGCAGCACTGTGGACTTCGCCGCCGGGTCCCCGTATTCGAAGACGGGAAGCTCGGCACCCGGAGTGCGTACCGTCCAGTGGGTCATCCCACGTCGCTCAGTGCGTACAGAGTGCCGCCGCGTAGCAAGTGGGCGATCATCCTCAGCCGCATGGCCTCCTGCTCGGGTTGCGGATGCACCACCGCGGCCAACGCCTCGCCGTCGAGCAGATGCACCACGCTGAAGACCACCGTCTCCAGATGGCGTGGATCGATCACGCCGGCGACCGGTAGCGTGCGAGCCAGTTCGGCGATCTGCTCGTGATACCGAACGGTGAACGGCTGCAGCCTCTCTCGCAGCTCCTCGTCACTGCGGGCCGCGGTCAACAGCTCGTACCAGGCACCGTTGATCGGAGCGCGGCATGCAGCCCTGAGCAGTTCGAGGCAGTGCTCGATCGACGCGCTCCCGAAACCGGACAGGCCACGGCGAAACTCCACGAACTGACGTCGCCGAACCTCGTCTGCTGCGGCAACGATCAGGTCGAGCCTGGTGTCGAAATGCCGAAACATGGCACCGGAAGACACCCCTGCGCGGCTGACGATCTCACTGACACTGGTTGCGGCATAGCCCTTCTCGCACAACGACTCGATGGTCGCGTCGAGTAACTTTCCGATCGTCTCGGTCCGACGCTGTTGTTGACTCGGGCTCACACACGCTCCCGGCGACGCGGAGCCGTAGGTGTGCCGGCCCGCAGGAAGCTACCTGCCCGCTCCGACACACCGAACCAGGGTGCAAAGGTGCCAGCGGAGAACACCACTCGGCCCGCGACCAGGGTAGCGGCCACGGCCCGGTCGTTGCGGTTGACCATTCGACTCAGACCACCGAACTCCGGCATGGTCTCCTCCCGGTAGGCCAGGACCTCCTCGTCCAGGCCCGCCGGATCGATCACCACGATGTCGGCGCGATCACCCACCCGCACGTGTCCGGCGTCGAGACCGTAGAAGTCGGCCAGCTCGCCGCTGAGCTTGTGCACGGCCTTCTCCACGGTCATGAAGGGTCGGCGATCGTTGCGCGCGTCGTGCACACGGTGCAGCAACCGGATGCCGAAGTTGTAGAACGCCATGTTGCGCAGATGAGCACCGGCGTCGGAGAAGCCGACGGTCACCCCGGGCTGGTTGATCAGCTTGTCCATCTGCCGCTTGCGATGATTGGCCACCGTCGTGTGCCAGCGCAGCTTTCGGCCGTGCTCGACCACCAGATCGAGGAACGCGTCCACCACGTGTACCCCGCGTTCGGCCGCAACCTCTGCGACGTTCTTGCCGACGACCGACGCGTCGGGACACTCGGTGATCTCGGCGTCGGCGAAGTCTCGATGCCAGACGCGCGAGCTGAACTTCTTCTCGAAATCGGCGCGGAACCAGCGGCGGTAGGCCTCGTCCGACAGCAACTCGTTGCGGCCCAACTCTTCTCGCAGATGTAGCGCGGCGCGGCCCGAGCCGAACTCTTCGAACACCACGAGGTCGATGCCATCGGAATACACGTCGAATGTGGTGGGCAGGTGCTGCCAGCGGAACTGTCCCTTGCCCGGCCCGTTGACGATGCGAGCGAGCGGGCCGAAGATCCGATGAATCCACGGCGAGGCCTTCGCGTCGGCCGCCGCCAGCAACGAGATCTTGAGCGGAGTGCGGCCGATGCCGGTGGCCGAGGCGAGGAAGAACAGCATGTCGTACTTGGTGTTCAGGTTCGGAATGCTCTGCAACAGACGGCCGCGCTTACGCAGGATCTTGTGCAGAGCACGGAATTCGCTCCACCGTGCGTACGAGGACGGCAGCGAACGAGATCGGTACCGATCTCCGTCCAGCTTGTCCCACGGGTTCGTCATCGTCGACATTCCGAGCAGCCCGGCATCGAGCGCCTTCTCGAGCGCGTCCGACATGGCGCGCCATTCCTCGCGGGTTGGCTTCTGACTTCGGTCGGTAGATCGGTCCAAGCCCATCACGTGCGCACGCAGATCAGAATGACCGACCAAGGCTGCGATGTTGGGGCCCAGAGGCAGGCGCTCGAGCGCTGCGATGTACTCGTCGGGGCTGGTCCACGTCTTGTGCGTATCGACGGCCTTGAGCACATGATCGCGCGGCAGCGCCTCCACCCGACTGAACAGATCAGCGATGTCGACCGGAGTGGAGTAGAGCGTCGACAACGAACAGTTCCCCAGTAGAACCGTCGTGACCCCGTGCCGAACGGATTCTTCGAGACCGGGCCCGACGAGCACTTCCGCGTCGTAATGGGTGTGTACGTCCACGAAGCCCGGGGTGACCCACTTACCGGTGGCGTCGACCACCTCGGTCGCCGGGCCCGCCTCGAGCGGGGTGGAGGACACGGCCCGCACGACGCCGTCGACGATGCCCACATCGGCTCGAACTCCTGGACGGCCGGATCCGTCGTAGACAGTGCCGCCGGTGATGACGACGTCGAAAGAGATGTCTGAGTTCATGTGACCTCCGTCATAGATTGAGGTCAATCTAACTTAGAGAGTGGTCACTCGCAATAGCCGTACCGAGTCGGCCGTCTCGCGATCACCTGCGTGTTTCGCGCGTCGACGTTTCGGTTCCTGGACACCTCGAGAGATACAGTCGAGTGTCTTTGCCCGAACTCACGGAGTTGACCCTTGACCCCCACGGATACCCACATCGCGCGCGCCGCCCTGCCCGACAGCAGGAGAGAGCGCCTCGCGTGGGGAGCAGCGGTCGCTGCAGTGGTGGTCCTCGGCTATCTCCTGGTGCTCAGCGTCGATCCCCGTTTCTTCTACATCGACGACACCGAATCGGGTGCCGTACCCAACTGGCTCCAACTCGGACGCATCATGCGCGACGGGCAATTCCCCTCGCTGGTGCTCGATCAGTGGATGGCCGGCAACTACCCGGTCGAGGGCCAGGGCGGCCTGTGGAATCCCGTGCAGATGGCGATCAACTACATCTCGCCGTCGATCGACAACCTGGTACTGCTGGCAACGGTCGTCAAACTGGGCTTCTCGATTCTGTTGGCCTGGGGCGTGTTTCGAGTCGCTCTGGCCTACGGAGCGCGAGCCAACTGGGCTGCGGTAGCGGGCGCGAGCGCACCGTTCGTTGGTTTCACGCTCTTCTTCGAGAACACCTCGTGGGTGACCGCGCTGATGGGCACCGCGTGGATCATGAACGCCTGGGCGAGTTCGGTGTCCTACGCCCGCGGTCGCAGCGGTCCGATCGTGCCGTTCGCCTTCCTCTACCTCGCCATCAGCGTGGGATACGTCCACGCCGCGGTGATGGCCGGAGTGATGATCGGATCCGTCGCCATCGGCGAACGACTGTTCCAGCGGCTGTGGCGTCCGGCACTGAAGGTGTGCGCGGTGGGCATCGCTGCCGCCGCGTGCGGGGCCGTCACCTTCCTGCCCGGAGTGCTCACGTCCGCGGTTACCTGGCGCAGTGGTGACGAAGGCACGTTCAACGACAACTTCCTGACGGCACCGTGGTCGGAATCGCTCACCGCGAGCATCCCGACCGCGGTGACGAGCATCGAATCCTGGGCGGGCGAGACCACCGAATCGCCGGTCACCTACATCGCCTGGTTCGTGGTGCCCGCGCTGGCGTTCATCGCCTGGCGTCGGGTGCCCGCGGCTCTGCGCGAGCTGGCGGCACCGCTGATCATGCTGGCGTTCGCCTTGATCTTCACCGCAGGTCCCAGCGACATCGGACCGATCCGCTGGCCCGCCCGCATTCTGCCGTTCGTCGCCCTCGTCGCACTTATTCTCGTGGTGACCCTGATCAGCCGGTACGGAACGCTCGACAAGCTGCGGCCTCGGCTGCTCGCGGCCGGCCTGCTGACGCTGGTACTGCTGCTTCGCGCCGGCTCGTCGGGCCCGGAATTCTTCGGTCGCCACGTCCTCGCTGCGCTGGTGATCCTGCTCGTCGGCGCGCTCGCTCTGCTGCTGGCCCACCGCTTCTCCACCCGGGCCACTGCGGCGCTGCTCCTGGTCACCATCGCGCCGGTCGCGATGTACCAGGTGGCCACCTACGAACCGCCCTTCGCCAAGTGGTGGCTGCCCACGTCCCAATCCGAGGCCAAGGCCGAGTTCCCACAGTGGCAGGGCGCGACTCTGCAACTCGGTAGCCGTGCGCTCACCGAAACCGCAGCCGACGGACCCGACGACCCCCGGCTGCCCTGGCACTCCCAGGTGTACGGCAACTCCGCCAAGATCATGGGCCTGGACTACGTCAACGCGTACACCCCCGTCGGCTATCTCGACTTCGCCAACCTGCTGTGCTTCGAGCACGAGGGATCGACCTGCACGGACGCCTTCCGGCGCGTGTTCGAGATCGAGCCGTACACCGGCAAGACGTACGCCGACCTGATGCAACTCGATCGAATCGTGCTGCAGAAGAACCAGTATCCGCTCGCGAACTCCCGGCCCGCACCCGCAGGCTGGATGTGGGTGACCGCGCCCACGCCCGAGTCCGCTCGCCAGATCTACGTCCTCGAACGCGTCGACGGGTTGCTTCCCGCGTCGTCGGGACGCGTCGTCGCGACCGTGAACGCCACGGCCGAACCCCGATCGTCCGATGCGGACTCGGAGCACGTCGACGTCAGCGCACCCAACGGTGGCAGCGTCGTGTTCTCGCGTCTGGCCTGGCCCGGCTACACCGCGACACTGAACGGTGAGGAGCTGCAGACGAAGGGGCTGGCCGACATCTTCCTCTACGTCGACCTGCCGCCCGGCACCGAGAACGCGGACCTGCACATCACCTTCCGACCGCCCGGCGAACGACTCGGACTGGCCGCGATGGCCGGCGGGACGCTGTTGCTGGTCGGCCTGGTGGTGCTCGATGTGCGACGGCGCAGAAATTCGAGTTCTCGGGAGTTCGGCGCTGGGACGTCGAGCAGATAGGCTCAGACCTCGTGATGTCCGACGACTCTGCTGCTGATCCGCACCGCATCTCCATCGTGGTACCGGTCTACCAGGGCGAACGGACGCTCAGCGCGTTGATGGACGAGATCCTTCCGCTGACGCAGGTGACGCATACTCCCCTCGGGCGGCCGATGATCGTCGAGGAAGTTCTGCTCGTCTTCGATCACGGACCCGACAACTCTGCCGCGGTGATTCGCCAGCTCACGGCCGCGCACACGTTCGTTCGCGGGGTGTGGCTGAGCCGAAATTTCGGTCAGCATCCCGCCACCCTCGCCGGCATGGCCTCGAGCGGCGGCGAGTGGATCGTCACGATGGACGAGGACGGACAGCACGATCCGGCGGCGATCGGCGGCATGCTGGATACTGCCCTCGACCAGCAGTCCACCGTCGTCTACGCCAAGCCCACCAACGTCGCACCGCATGGGATGTGGCGCAACGCAGCGTCCAAGGGTTCGAAGTGGCTGATCGCCAAGGCACTGGCCGGGGACAACACCATCGACTACCAGAGCTACCGCCTGGTGCTCGGTGAAGTCGGTCGCTCCGTCGCCGCCTACGCCGGTTCCGAGGCGTACCTGGACATCGCACTCGGCTGGATCGCAGGCGACGTTACGACCAGCCCGGTGGCGTTGCGCGAAGAGGTGGACCGTCGATCGGGCTACCGACTGCGTACCTTGCTCTCGCACTTCTGGCGGATGGTGCTCTCGAGCGGCACGAAGGGCCTGCGACTGGTCAGCTTCATCGGCATCGCCTTCGCGGTACTCGGCCTCATTCTGGTGGCGTACGTGCTGGTGTCGTACTTCGTCTTCGATTCGGGCGCCGAGGTACGAGGCTGGGCATCGACGATGGTGATCCTGTTGTTCGGCTTCGGAGCAACACTGTTCTCTCTCGGTGTGGTGGCCGAGTACGTGGGCGTCAACGTCAAGACCGCCATGGGCAAGCCGCCGTACCTGATCGTCACCGACCCGGGAAACGGCCCGCTCGGGCGCACTGCGCCATCGACCGAACCTGCACCGCCGGCGTGACCGCGACACACACGTGGATCGTCGGTAGCGGCGGGCTACTCGGCGCTGCGGTGACCCGGGAGGCCGGTCGTCGCGGGCATCGAGTGCACACCAGCACCATCCCGTGGTCGGACACGGTGTCCGCCGAACAGGCTCTGCTGCAGCGCTGTTCGGAGTTCTTCGACTCCTTCGCCGACGGTACCTGGAACGTGATCTGGGCCGCGGGCGCGGGCGTGAACGGAACCAGCGCAGCACAATTCGCCGAAGAGAACGGCCTGATCCGCACCGTCCTGGCGCATATCGAGGCCGTCGCCGCCGACCGCGCGGGCACCGGCACCGTGTTCCTCGCCTCGTCCGCCGGAGGCGTCTACGCCGGCGCGACGGGTGCCCCACATCACGAGGGAACGAACCCGGTTCCGTTGGGCGACTACGGTTTTGCCAAGCTGCAGTCCGAGGCCATCGCGACCGAGTTCGGTGAACGCACCGGCATCAACGTGGCCATCGGCCGGTTCGCGAACCTATACGGGCCGGGGCAGAACCTCGCGAAACCGCAGGGCCTGATCTCGCACCTGTGCCGGGGATACCTCATGGCCTCCCCCGTGTCCATCTACGTCCCGATGGACACGTTGCGCGACTACCTCTACGTGTCCGACGCGGCCGAGATGGTCGCCGACACCCTTGCCATGTCGGCCACGCGACGAATATCGCCGACGATCAAGATCTTCGCCTCCGGTGAGGCCGTGACCATCGGCTCGATTCTCGGAGCCTGCCGGACGGTGTTCCGCCGTCGACCGAACGTGGTGTTGGCGGCGTCCCCATTGGCGGTGTTCCAGGGTCGCGATCTACGGCTGCGGTCGACGGTATGGCCGCAGATCGATCGCCGAACGCACCGAACATTGCCCGCAGGTATTGCGTCGACCCTGTTCGCGACGCGTCAAGCACTGGCGGTGGGTCGATGACCGAACCACAGACTCCTGCTCCCCCGGCGGGCATGAACGGCGCGCCGGGGCCGCTGATGCGCATCGTCAAGAATCAGAAAATCGCGTTCCTGCTCGTCGGCGGCGTCAACACCGCATTGGGTACCGCGTGGTTCATCCTGTGGCAGTTGCTGATCGGCGAGCAGTACGGATACCACGCCGCGATCGTGCTCGGCTATCTCTGCAACGTGCTGTGCGCGTTCGCGATGTACCGCTACCTGGTGTTCCGCGTGCGAGGTCACTTCCTACGTGATCTGCTGCGGTTCTTCGTCGTGAACTTCGGCGCGTTCGTCGCCAACATCTCCCTGATGACGATCGCCGTGTCCGTCTTCCACTTCCCGCCCATCCCTTCACAATTGGTCGTCACAGCCGTGATGGCAGTCGTCAGCTTCTTCGGCTACCGCGACTTCTCGTTCCGCAGAAAGAGCCAGGCCCCCACATCATGACGCCCCGTGTTTCCGTAGTCGTCCCGGCGTACAACAACGCCGAGTACTTGGCCGAGACCATCGATTCGATTCTTGCCCAGACGTTCACGGACTTCGAACTGGTCATCGCCGATCACTCGTCGACCGACGGAACCCTCGCCGTCGCGCAGAAGTTCGACGACCCACGGATCCGCCTGCTGACAACCCCGGCCGGCGGCGGAGCACAAGCCAACTGGAACCGCGTCACCGAGGAAGCCACGGGCGAGCTGATCAAGCTCGTCTGCGGTGACGACACCATCGCGCCCACCGCGCTGGACACCCAGGTGCGGGCTTTCGACGACAACCCGTCCGCCGTTCTGGTCGCCGCACAGCGGACGCTGATCGACGCCTACGGCAAGACGGTCATCGCCGCCCGCGGGCTCGGTGGACTGCACGGAACGGTATCGGGTCGAGTCGCCGCTCGAACCGCAGTTCGGTCCGGTGCCAACATCTTCGGCGAACCCGGCGGCGTCATGATGAAGCTGTCGGAACTCCGCGAGATCGGGCTGTGGGACAACAGCCATCCCTACCTGATCGACCAGGCCACCTTCATCGCAGTTGCGCTACGAGGCGACATCGTGGCCATTCCGCAACCACTGGCGTCGTTCCGCATCAACTCGGGACAGTGGAGCGTGGAACTGGCGACACAGCAGGCACGCCAGGCCGCGGACTTCCACCGCTCGCTGCAGGCCAGCGACCCGACGTTGTTGTCCGACAACGACGTTCACATCGGCAACGCCAAGGCCCTGATGACGTCGTTCATGCGTCGCGCGGTGTACCTGCTGCTGCGCCATCGAATGTCACGCAGTAGTTAGCTCCGGCTTCAGGGCAGTACGGATTCTTTCGCCGCGTAGACCGCCTCGGTGGCGTCTTTCTGCGGTCGCCACCACTGCTCGTTCTCCCGGTACCAGTCGATGGTGGCTTTCAAGCCTGCCCGGAAGTCGACATAGGTTGGTGTCCAACCCAATTCGGTGCGGAGCTTGGTGGAGTCGATGGCGTAGCGCAGATCGTGGCCGGGGCGGTCGGTGACGAAATCGAACGCGTCCGGTGCGTTGCCGGTTTCTTCGAGGATCGCTTCGAGGACGGTGCGGTTGTTGGCTTCGCCGTCGGCTCCGATGAGGTAGGTCTCGCCGATGCGGCCGCCGTCGATGATCGCCCAGACGGCGCTGTTGTGGTCGTCGACATGGATCCAGTCGCGCACGTTCTGTCCTGCCCCGTAGAGCTTGGGCCGGGAGCCACTGAGGATGTTGGTGATCTGACGTGGGATGAACTTCTCCACGTGCTGGTACGGGCCGTAGTTGTTCGAGCAGTTGGAGATGGTGGAGCGAACCCCGAACGATCGGGTCCAGGCACGCACCAACAGGTCGCTCGAGGCTTTGGTGGAGGAGTACGGGCTCGACGGGTTGTACGGGGTCGATTCGGTGAACCGCGCCGGGTCGTCGAGTTCGAGATCGCCGTAGACCTCGTCTGTGGAGATGTGGTGGTAGCGGACGTCGTGCTCGCGGACCGCGTTGAGCAAGGTGGTGGTGCCGATGACGTTGGTGTGCACGAACGGCCACGGGTCGGTCAACGAGTTGTCGTTGTGGGATTCGGCGGCGAAGTGGACGACCAGATCGGTTTCGCGGACGAGGCGGTCCACGAGATCGGCGTCGGCGATGTCGCCGTGGACGAACTCGATGCGATCCGCCACCGGGTCGAGGGAGGCTTTGTTGCCGGCGTAGGTGAGCTTGTCGAGCACGGTGACCTGGGAGTCGGGACGCTGCGCGAGGGTCTGATGTACGAAGTTCGCGCCGATGAACCCGGCCCCACCCGTGACGAGAATTCTCATGTACCGGCACTTTACCGGGGGATGCTCCTGCGGGCCGTTCTTGTCTGGGTCCGCAGGCCATTCCAGCGCAGGTGTCGCTGCACGGGATGCTCCACTCGACGCCTCGGTGGGTAGGTTCCCGGCGATCGGACCGTCGAGTGGAGCGATAGTTGCACCGCGTCCGGAGGTCGACCAAGCATGTCGGGCGCGCGTGCTAGCTTCTCTTCGACTTCGGGGGGAGTGACGATGCGTCTTCGATACATTCTGCTGCGTCTCGCGGCATCGGTGGCACTGCTGTTCGGAATCATGTGGGCAATCCCGCAGCTGGCACCGCAGGTGCCCGAGCCGTACGAGGGGGTACAGACTCTGCCGCCGGTGTCGCCGGAACCCAGGGGCTCGACGACAGCCCCGCCACCAATGCCGCGGGGGTTTCCGTCCATGAACCGGCCGCCACCGAAGATCGAGGTGCCCGACGGCCAACCGCAGCCCATCGCCACCAAATTCGGCTGGACCTACGATATTCCTGCGGACTGGGAAAATTGGAACGACGGTTTCTCGGAGTGGGTCGGCGAGGACGGGTCGACCGCAACGTACGGCGCAATGGGCCTCCACGGTCGATTCGATTGCGAGGGGGGTGAGTTCGAGTCTTCGGCGATCAGCGGAATGACCGGTCGACGTGCCGGGGACTTGACTGTCCTCGCCTATCAAGAAGCGCAGAAGGCGTCGATGATCTTCACCAACCGAGACGGTTCACTGGCACCCACTGTTCAGATCAGCGACCCCAGGTATCTACAGGTCGACGGAGTCCCGGCTGTCCGCTACACAGCCCTGGTGGAAGACATACCGGATTCGCCGTACTGCCCTCCTCCCCGCGCCACATTCGACGTTGTCACCACTACCGGTTTCGCCACGGCAGAGGTCGCGGTCTTCGTCGTACTTGCCGACCGTGATGTCGAGAACGCACTCTCCGATGAGGACGTCGACGGCCTCATCTCGTCACTGAGAAGGACCGCGACGCAATGACCGAACCGCTGATCGCCAGATCCTCGGAAATAGCCGGCCTCGGACATCTTCTCGATCGCATCGGCGGCGACACTCTGGCCAGTCATCGTTATCTGCTCGATCATGCGGGCCTGAGCGAGAACGTGGTTGGGCAGATTCTGAAACGACTTCAGCCGTACCTCGCACGGTTTCAGGAGATGACACGCACTCGGCAGGTTCACCTGTCCGCCAACTGCGGGGAAATGGGTGCAGAACTCAACAGAGCGGCATGGCTGTATGCCGATCAGGATCAGCGAAACTATGACCTGCTGAACGCTCACACAAGCGCGACGCCACTACCGGGCATCGATCGAGGCAGCTCGGATCGTGCCGCCGTCGGCCACGTGGATGAATTCGACGGAGCGGCCGACTACGGACGGCCCCACGGGATCGACTATCCCGCGCCGAATCCCGTCGTCGACGAAGTCCGAGAATTGCTCGACGATGCCGCGGGCTGGCTCGGAGAGATCGACACAACGATTTTCGAACTCTGCGGGTGGAGCCCCCTGAACGAAGCGACAATGCCGATCACCGGCAACTGGAACGAAATCAGGAGAATCGGCCAGGCATATCAGATCGCAGGCGACGCCATGGAAGCTGCGTCGGAGTCGTTCGCGGCAGGTGTGGGGCGCGTGGACGCCTACTGGCACGGCGCTGCCGCACAGGCATTCACCGATTACGCCGACCGACAACTGGCCGCAATGCGATGGGAGGGGCCCGCAGGCCGCACGATTTCCGCGGTCTGTGCAGTGATATCCGAACAACTCCGTGACGCTGCGCTGGCAGTGGTTCGGAAAGTCGTCGAACTTCTCGAATCGGAGGTCGCCGTCGACAACGCCCGCGGTGCGTTGAAGGTCATGATCAAGAAGGTACCGATGGTGGGCACGGCCTGGCAGGTCGAAAGTATCATCGAAATCTGCTGGACAGCAATGGATCTGACCAAGGAACTCATTGCGAAGATCGAGCAGGTGGTCGACGACTTCGGCGCGTTCCTCGACGCGCTCGGCGATCCCGAGAGCCAGGTGGGCAAGAAGATCGACGACACGTTACGCCCATTGAACGACTTCCTCGACCACGGCAAGCAGTCCGTCGAAGCGGGAAAGACCGCGGATATCCGACCGGTCCTCGACACTCCGGACGAGGACTTCTCCGTTGGCACCGGCGACGAACCCTGGCGGGACGCATGATCCAGTCACTGCCTCCACACGCCCGAGCCGCGTACGACCGTCTGATGACATCCTGCGGTGAGCTCGAGGCCGCGCGCACGCGGGCCCTGAACACCGATCTGAAAGCTCCGGCGGGAACCCGATACGTCACAGCGGAACTGCTGGCCCGCCTGGCGTCCTCACGCCGGGCATCGGCCGACCTGATCCACTACGCGACCCGCGTCGCGTCGGGTGAATGCAGTTGGGAACGTGTCGAGGTGGACGCAACTCCGGTGCCACCGGAAGTCGAAGAGCTCAAGGCCGATCCGCAGATCCTGTGGCCGGCCGAATGGCCGACTCCGATCACCGAGACCGGAACTTCGCCGTACCGAATCCCGTGGGAGTGATCGGCCGCTGGAACTGTCAGGACCCTCGGACAGTGCGTCCGGCGAAGGCCGCCAACCGCTCGTACGCGTTTGCGCTGTCGGGTGCAGGCTGCTCAGGATCGAAAGCACCGCCTCGTCGTTCGTCGGTCATGTTGGCCGACATGAACACCATCCCCTCCTCCGCCACCGTCTGGTCGAGATCGTCCGTGCCGCGCCCGAGTGCGGTCGCGAGATCCCACGCGTGCACCGAGAGTTCCGCAGCCACCATGCCGAGCGGCAATGGTGAACCTGCATCGATCTCGGCCAGCAGTTCGCGAGTCCGCTCCGTCCACAGCGGAATCGGATCCGACGACGGTTCGGGCGACGCCGACCAATCGATCTCGCCACCCCGAGCCATGGTCACCAAGTTGGCCGCGGTGTTCACCAGGTGGTCCGTCAGCTCGGCGACGGTCCACTCGGTGCAGGGCGTGGCCGATGCGCGTTCGGCTTCGGTCACTGTGGAGAGCAGAGCGGTGACCTGATCGATACCGGTGGAGATCTGGTTCGTTGTCGTCACGTGGCTTGTCCTCGGTTCTCTCGGAAGCTGGGTATGCGGCGAGCGTAAGTGCACCTCGGAGCTCACGCAGCAGAAACGGGGCAGGCACAAGCGAGCGGGTGATCGGAGGGTCTGGAAGACTTCGCGGTCATGCGGGGAATCATTCTGGCGGGCGGCACGGGCTCGCGTCTTCATCCGATCACGATGGGCGTCAGCAAGCAGCTGGTCCCGGTCTACGACAAACCGATGATCTACTACCCGCTCTCGACACTGATCCTGGCCGGGATCCGCGAGATCCTCATCATCACCACCCCGCAGGACGCCGACCAATTCACGCGCCTCCTCGGTGACGGCTCCCAGTTCGGCATCGACTTGACCTACAAGGTCCAACACGAGCCGAACGGTCTCGCCCAAGCCTTCGTATTGGGTGCCGAGCACATCGGCACCGACTCCGCGGCATTGGTGTTGGGCGACAACATCTTCTACGGCCCCGGCCTGGGCACCCAACTGTCGCGTTTCGATCACATCGACGGCGGAGCCGTGTTCGCCTACGAGGTCTCCGACCCCACCGCCTACGGCGTCATCGAATTCGACGACAACCGTAAAGCCATCTCCCTCGAAGAAAAACCCGCCGCCCCGAAATCGAACTACGCCGTCCCCGGCCTGTACTTCTACGACAACGACGTCATCGCCATCGCCCGCGACCTCGAGCCGTCCGCGCGTGGGGAGTACGAGATCACCGACGTCAACCGCCACTATTTGGAGGCCGGCCGCCTCCACGTCGAAGTCCTGCCGCGCGGGACCGCCTGGCTCGACACCGGCACCTTCGACTCCCTGCTCGACGCCTCGAACTACGTGCGCACCATCGAACAACGCCAAGGCCTCAAGATCGGATCCCCCGAAGAAGTGGCCTGGCGACGAGGATTCATCACCGACGACGAACTGCGCGTGCGCGCCGAGACACTCGTCAAGTCCGGGTACGGCCGCTACCTGCTGGAATTGATCGACCGAGGGAACCGATGACCTTTCGTGAACTGAAAATATCCGGTGCCTACGAGTACACCCCACGTCAGTTCGGCGACGACCGCGGAGTGTTCTTCGAATGGTTCAAAGCATCGGCGTTCGAGGCCACCACCGGGCGGTCGTTGGAGCTGCTGCAGGCGAACTGCTCGGTCTCCGCTGCCGGGGTCCTACGCGGGATCCACTTCACCACCAACCCACCCGGGCAGGCGAAATACGTCACCTGCGCCCGCGGAGCCTTCCTCGATGTCATCGTCGACCTGCGCGTCGGATCACCGACATTCGGGCAGTGGGACAGCGTGCTGATCGACGACGTCGACCGCAAAGCAGTCTTCCTCTCCGAAGGACTCGGCCACGCCATCTTGTCCCTGGAAGACAACTCGACCGTCATGTACCTGTGCACCCTCGAATACACCCCGGCCTTGGACCGCGACATCAACCCACTCGACCCCGCCCTGGGCATCGACTGGCCCACCACCGCCCGCGACGGCACACCCCTGACCTACGAACTCTCCGACAAGGACAAAGCCGCTCCTACCCTCGCCGAAGCCCTCGAACACGGAGACCTGCCGAACTTCTCGTGAGCGGCGGGACGCCAAATCCAGGCAAACGCGCTCGCATTCGTCAGACGCGCGCAAAATCGCCCCTGACCGTTGACGAGAATGCGCGCGTTTGCGAACCCCCGGCAAAGTCAAGGCCGCACCCACCCTCGCCGACGCCCTCGAACGCGGAGACCTGCCGAACTTCTCGTGAGCGGCGGGACGAGGCGGCACCACCAGATCCGGGCAAACGCGCTCGCATTCGTCAGACGCGCGCAGAATCGCCCCTGACCGTTGACGAGAATGCGCGCATTTGGCAAGTGCGCGCGCATTTGCGAACCCCCCGCAAGGACAAGGCCGCCCCCACCCTCGCCGAAGCCCTCGAACACGGAGACCTGCCCAACTTCTCCTGAGCGGCGGGACGAGGCGACGACGGCGACGACGCCAAATCCAGGCAAACGCGCTCGCATTCGTCAGACGCGCGCAGAATCGCCCCTGACCGTTGACGAGAATGCGCGCATTTGGCAAGTGCGCGCGCGTTTGCGAACCTCACGGGGCGAACCCGCGCTGGCGAACCCCCGGGGCGAACCTCACGGAGGCGAATCCGCGCCTGCGAACCCCCGGCGGCAACCCCGCGACTCAGCGGATTTTGAAGATCACGAATCGCTGGACGAGGAAGTTGATGACCGTCGCCGTGCCCTGCGCGATGACGAAGGCCACGTTGGCGTACCAGAAGCCGTCGGGAAGAGCCTGGTAGAGCCAGGTGTAGATGCCGACCTGGACGGCGAAGGTGACTCCGTACAGCGCGACGACGGCGAAGAACCGGGCCCGTGACGGGGCCGCGTTGAACGTCCAGCGACGGTTGATCAGGTAGGCCGTCGTCGTTCCGAGTACGAAGCCGATGGCCTTGGCCAGCGTCACACCGACACCGAACACGAAGTGCAAGATCAGGTTGACGCCCTGGTCGACGATGGCCGACAGCACACCCGTCGCCAAGAAACGCACCACCTGCGTCTTGAGATCGAGGGCCGCGTCGGCGATGTTCTCGGTCAGCGGCAACTCGACGGGGAGCGGGACGTGATGCTGCAACTCGTCGTTCTCGGGCGACCAATCGTCGCCCGTGGAGCCTTCTTCTGCGGAGCGGTCGGGGGTGGACACGAGGACTGACACTAGCCGCTGCTGCGGTGCGGGTACCCTCTTGAGCGATGTCCACGACAGCCGACGACGCACTCTTCCCCCTGGAACCACAGGCCGGGAACACTGCGCCGCTACCCACGCAGACCCGCACACTCACCGGTTGGGGCCGTACCGCTCCCTCCACCGGAGAGGTGCTCTCGACCTCCGACCCCGAGCTCATCGCGAACGCGGTCAAGCAGGTCGCCGAGCAGAACGACTCCAAGCCGGCCCACCTCCGACGCGGCGTCATCGCCCGCGGCCTCGGCCGCTCCTACGGTGACAACGCGCAGAACTCCGGCGGCCTGGTCATCGACATGAATGCCTTGAACGGCATCCACAGCATCGACGCGTCGACGCGGATCGTCGACGTCGACGGTGGCGTCAACCTCGACCAGCTGATGCGTGCCGCGCTGCCGTTCGGCCTCTGGGTACCGGTGCTGCCGGGTACCCGCCAGGTCACGATCGGCGGGGCCATCGGCACCGACATTCACGGCAAGAACCATCACAGCGCGGGTAGCTTCGGCAACCACGTCCGCTCGATGGAACTGCTGACCGCGGACGGTCAGGTCCGCCACCTGACGCCGTCGGGCAAGAACGCCAAGCTCTTCTGGGCGACGGTCGGCGGCAACGGCCTGACCGGCATCATCCTGCGCGCGACGATCGAGATGACGCCGACGGAGACGGCTTACTTCATCGCCGACGGCGACGTCACCACCACCCTCGACGAGACCATCGCCCTGCACAGCGACGGCAGCGAGAACAACTACGACTACTCGAGCGCCTGGTTCGACGCGGTTGCCCCGCCGCCCAAGCTCGGCCGCGCGGCCCTCTCCCGCGGATCGCTCGCGACGTTGGACCAGTTGCCGGCCAAACTCCAGAAGGACCCGCTGCGGTTCAACGCCAAGCCGCTGGTGACGTTCCCGGACGTCTTCCCCAACGGCCTGGCCAACAAGTACACGTTCTCCGCCGTCGGCGAGGTCTGGTACCGCAAGGCCGGCAACTACCGGAACAAGGTCCAGTCCCTGACGGCGTTCTACCACCCGCTGGACATGTTCGGTGAGTGGAACCGCGCCTACGGCTCCAAGGGCTTTCTCCAGTACCAGTTCGTTGTGCCGCCGGAGGCCGTCGACGAGTTCAAGAAGATCATCGTCGACATCCAGAAGTCCGGGCACTACTCGTTCCTCAACGTCTTCAAGCTGTTCGGGCCCGGAAACAAAGCGCCGCTGAGCTTTCCGATTCCGGGTTGGAACATCTGCGTCGATTTCCCGATCAAGCCGGGCTTGAACGAGTTCGTTCGCGAGCTCGACAAGCGGGTGCTCGAGTTCGGTGGTCGTCTGTACACCGCGAAGGATTCGCGCACCGACGCCGAGACCTTCCACTCGATGTACCCGCGGATCGACGAGTGGATCAAGGTCCGCCGATCCGTTGACCCCACAGGCGTTTTCGCCTCCGATATGGCTAGAAGGCTGGAACTGCTGTGACGATAGACGCCGTAGGTAACCCCCAAACGATTCTCGTTCTGGGTGGCACCAGCGAGATCGGTCTCGCGATCACCGAGGAGTACCTGTCGAAGTCTCCGGCACGTGTCATCCTCGCTGCGCTGCCGAACGACCCGCTTCGTGAGAGCGCGGTTGCCCAACTGAACGCCAAGGGCGCGAAGTCCGTCGACATCATCGACTTCGATGCACTCGACACCGCCTCGCATCCCAAGGTGATCGACGCGGCCTGGGCCAAGGGTGACGTCGACGTCGCCATCGTCGCCTTCGCCGTCGACTTCGATGCCGAGCAGCTCTGGCAGGACCAGCGCAAGGCCGTCCTCGCTGCGAACATCAACTACACCGCCTCCGTCTCGGTCGGCGTGCTGCTGGGCGAGAAGATGAAAGCGCAGGCCTACGGCCGCATCATCGTCATGTCCTCGGTGGCAGGCGAGCGGGTGCGTCGTTCCAACTTCGTCTACGGCTCCACCAAGGCCGGACTCGACGGTTTCTACCTCGGACTCGGAGAAGCGTTGCGCGAGTTCGGACCTCGGGTCACCGTCGTTCGCCCGGGCATGGTGCGCACCAAGTTCAGCGCGCACGTCAAGGAAGCGCCGATGACCGTCGACAAGGAGGTCATCGCGAAGCTCGCGGTGAACGCGTCACGCAAGGGCACCCCCTTGATCTGGACTCCCGCACCGTGGCGTCTGGTGATGATGGTGCTGCGGCACGTGCCGCGGCCGATCTTCCGCAAGCTGCCCATCTGATCTCGATGACAATCGGGGTTGCACCGGCTCGCAGAACCGCCTCTGCCGTCGGGGAAATCGCTCTCGGTGTGCTCGTCGCAGTGGTCGTGGCGACGGTCGGGTTGTACGCCTTCTCACTGGTTCAGTGGCCGGCGTTCAACTCGTCCAATGTCACCCGAGCCATCACGACGCTCGGGCAGGTGACCGCTGCAGCACTGTTCGCCGCGTCGATCTACCTGTACCGGATTCACAAGTGGCCGTGGATCGCTCGGCTCGCGGCGTGGATCGGGCTGAGCGGATTCGTCACCGTCACCCTCGGGATGCCGCTCGCTGCAACCAAGCTCTACCTGTTCGGCATCTCCGTCGACCAGGAGTTCCGTACCGAATACCTGACGCGACTGACGGATTCGGCGTCGTTGCGCGACATGACGTACGCAGACATTCCGCCCTTCTATCCGGCCGGCTGGTTCTGGCTCGGCGGACGCGTCGGCAACCTGCTGGGCATGGACGGCTGGGAAGTGTTCAAGCCCTACGCAATCGGGCTGCTCGCCGTCACCGCCGTCGTGTCGTTCGTGCTGTGGAAGGCACTGATCCGAGCCGACTGGGCCGTCGCCGTCAGCGCCGTCACCACCGCGCTCGTCGTCGCCCACGCCTCCCCCGAGGCATACAGCGCCGTGATCGTGATGCTCTTCGCACCCGCGCTGGTCCTCGCCTGGGGAGCGCTGCACCGCACCGCATCGGGCGGGTGGGGAGCGGTGGTCGGCACCGGACTCTTCCTCGGCCTGGCCGCGACGTTCTACACGCTGTATCTCGGCCTGGCGGCGTTCACCGTCGTACTGATGGCGCTCTTCGCCGCCGTCCTCGCCTATCGCGAGAAGAAGTCCTGGAACGTACTGGTTCCCATCGCGATCAAGGTCGCCGCGATCGCTGCGATCTCGGGCCTCATCGCAGCGACCGTGTGGCTGCCGTACCTGATCGAATTCCTGCGCGGTGCACCCTCCACGTCGGGCACGGCATTGCACTATCTGCCCGAAGCCGGTGCGACACTGCCCTTCCCGATGTTCGAGTTCTCCCTGATGGGCGTGCTGTGCCTCATCGGCACGGTGTGGGTGGCGGTGCGGTTCTCGTCCTCACGCCGAGCGCAGGCACTGGGCGTCGGCGTCGTCTCCATCTATCTGTGGACGCTGCTCTCCATGGCCGCCACGGCCGCGGGCACCACCCTGCTCTCGTTCCGCCTCGAAGCGGTGCTGATCGTATTGCTCGGCAGCGCAGGCGTTTTCGGCTTCCTCGAAGGAAGCCACGCGATCTACCAGGCCATCAACGAGCCACCGAAGTTCCGTATCGCCGCTGTCGTCGTAGCAGCCATCGGTGCGATGACCTACGCGCAGAACATTCCCCAGGTACTGCAGACCGAGATCACCGTCGCGTACTCCGATACCGACGGTGACGGCAACCGCGCCGACATGCGTCCGCCGAGCGCGGTCTCGTACTACCGCGAGGTCGACGCCGCCCTGACCGAGCAGACCCAGCGTCCGCGCGACGAAACCGTCGTACTGACGGCGGACACGTCGTTCCTCAGCTACTACCCGTACTTCGGCTTCCAAGGACTGACCTCGCACTACGCCAACCCACTGGCGCAGTTCGATCAGCGAGCCGACGCCATCGAGCAGTGGACCGAGCTCGAGACGCCCGATCAGCTGGTCGACGCGCTCGACACCAGCCAGTGGCGCGCGCCGGATGCGTTCCTGTTCCGCCGCGGTGCCGATGGTTACACCCTGCGCCTGGCCGAGGACGTCTACCCGAACGACCCGAACGTGCGCCGCTACACCGTCACCTTCCCGCAGTCACTGTTCGAGGATCCGCGCTTCACCGTCACCGACATCGGACCCTTCGCGCTGGTCGTGCGCGCGAATTGAACGGTCGTCGACCGCGAACGCACTACCTCGGTGCTGCGGTGCGAGATCGAAATTCCCTCGGTGAGCGTCCGGTCCATCGCGTGAACGCATGCGAGAAGCTGGCGACGTCGCTGTAGCCGAGTTCGGCGGCGATCTCCCCCACCGTCACCGAACCGTCGAGCAGACGCATGGTCGCGCGCTCCTGAAGGAACGCCTGACGTAGCGCACGGAACGTGGCTCCCTCGTTGCCGAGTTTTCGTTTGAGGGTGCTGGTGGAGACCGCCATTCTCCGGGCACAGTGCGCACTGTTGGTGCACTCGCGGTCGGTGTCGAACAGCGCGCGCACGGTCTCCGTGTACGACTTCGTACGACGGCCGTCGACGGCCTTCTTCAGTTCCGCGATCCCCAGTTGATACGACAACGAATCGGAGAACCGGCATGCCTCGTCGAGGATGGCCGCCGGCACGAAGACGAACGGTGACGGCGCATCGAACACGATGCGCCGGATCTCGTCGTCGTCGAGCGTATCGCGCTCCGGGGCCGGGATATCGAGGTGAAGTTCGACCGCGTCCGCGAAGCCGGCGAGCATGTCGATCAGACGAAGAAGGCACGAACCGCCGTACGCGACAGCAATGCTGTCGAGCCCGTCGTCCCCCGTGCGCCCGGCGAGTCCGATGGTCAACCCTCGATCGGTGTGGTGGATGTGCACGGCGAGAGCCGTCGAGACCAGCGGGAGGAACTCCAGCAACTCGACCATCTCTGCCACCGATCCGGCACTGATCAGCGGAAGACTGAGAGGACCGAACGACGTGGGCTGCACGTATTGCGCGAACGTCGCGCCGAGCCGGAAACCCTGTTGACGGTCGAGGTCCGGATACACCTCCCGAAACCACCGCAGCGGCACCTGTCCGTCGCGGGTGACCAGCTCCGTCATGCTGACGCCCTCACGCACCAGGATGCGTCGGAACGCAGCCTCCGCCCGCTCGCCCAGCGCGCCGCTACCGAGCAGCTGCGCGAAGGCAAGCGGGGGCACTCCGGACTCCGTTGATCCCACGTGAGCCAAATTAACAACAAATCGACGCTTTCGAGCCTGGTTCGGAAAGTCCATCGCAGTGAGACTTGGAACACAGTTACTCAGCGAGGAGAACACCATGGCCAACGTCACCTTTGTCACGCACGACGGCGAGAAGCACGAGGCACCGCTGACCGAGGGCACATCCCTGATGCAGATTGCCGTCGACAACGCCATCCCGGGTATCGACGGAGACTGCGGCGGCGAAGCAGCCTGCGGAACCTGTCACGTCGTCGTCGACAACGCATGGAGCGACGTCGTCGGCACCAACGACGAGGTCGAGGAGGACATGCTCGCCATGAACCCCGAGCGTGAACCGACATCTCGGCTGTCGTGCCAGATGACCGCGCGCGAGTCGTGGGACGGCTTGACGGTCCGCGTTCCCGAATTCCAGATCTGACCTGCGGACCGGAGGAGAGAGCCATGAGTATCGCCGACACCGTCGCGACCACCGCGAGATCCGTCATCCCGATGGAACTGCAGATCCGCGGCGCGCACCTCTACGACAAGACGCGTCGGATCGTGACCCGCACCGACGGCCAGGTCATGTTCACCGAGACACCGATTCCGCCGGTCGACGAGGTCGATCTCGCCGACATCGATCTGAGCAACCCGTTCCTCTACCGCCAGGGCCTCTGGAAGTCGTACTTCGAGCGCGTCCGCAACGAGGCGCCGGTGCACTTCCAGCCGAACAGCCCGTTCGGGCCGTTCTGGTCGGTCACCCGGCATGCGGACATCATCGCCGTCGACAAGAACCACAAGGTGTTCTCGGCGGAGCCGTTCATCATCATCGGCAAGCCGCCGCGTTTCATGGACATCGCGATGTTCATCGCGATGGACCCCCCGCGTCACGACGCTCAGCGCGCCGCGGTCCAAGGGGTGGTGGCCCCGAAGAATCTCCGCGAGATGGAGGACCTGATCCGGTCCAGGGTTCAGGAGGTTCTCGACGACCTTCCCGTGAACCAGCCGTTCGACTGGGTTCGCACGGTGTCCGTCGAACTCACGGCACGGATGCTGGCGACGTTGCTCGATTTCCCGTACGAGCAGCGACACAAGCTCGTCGAGTGGTCGGACCTGGCGACGGCAATGGAACAGACCAACGGTGGCCCCTCGGACAACGACGAGGTGTTCGGGGCCATGGTCGACGCAGCCAAGGGCCTGAGCGCCCTCTGGCACGACAAGGCCGCGCGGAAGGCCGCGGGAGAAGAGCCCGGCTTCGACCTGATCTCACTGCTACAAGCCAATGACGACACGAAGGATCTCATCGACCGGCCGCTGGAGTTCCTGGGAAATCTCACCCTGCTCATCGTCGGCGGCAACGACACCACGCGTAACTCGATGAGCGGTGGAGTGTTGGCGCTCAACGAGTTTCCCGATCAGTTCGAGAAGCTGAAGGCGAATCCCGATCTCGTGCCCGGCATGGTGTCGGAGATCATCCGCTGGCAGACGCCGCTGGCCTACATGCGCAGGATCGCGAAGGAAGACACGATCCTGAACGGTCAGTTCATCCGCAAGGGCGACAAGGTGGTCATGTGGTACGCCTCCGGCAACCGCGACGAGCGCGTGTTCGATCGGCCGGACGACTTCATCATCGACCGCAAGAACGCACGCAACCACATCGCGTTCGGGTTCGGCGTGCACCGGTGCATGGGCAACAGGCTCGCGGAGATGCAACTGCGAATCCTCTGGGAGGAGTTGCTGACCCGGTTCGAGAACATCGAAGTGGTCGGGAAGCCCGAGTACGTGCAGTCCAACTTCGTGAGAGGCATATCCAAGATGATGGTCACCCTCACCCCGAAGCAGCAGGCCTGAGTGAGCGCCGAACGCGCGGTGATCATCGGCGCCAGCCACGCCGGCGCTCAGCTCGCCGCACATCTGCGACGCGAGAAGTGGGCCGGGGACATAGTTCTCATCGGTGACGAGGGGACGCTGCCCTACCAGCGTCCCCCGTTGTCGAAGGCGTATCTGGCCGGCACCTCCACCCTCGAGGCCATGGCCATCCGCGGAGCGGACTTCTACGACAAGCAGAACATCGAGCTGGTCGATGGTTCGGTGAGCAGCATCGATCGTGAGGCTCGCACAGTCACGTTCGATTCCGGCGTCACGCAGTCGTACAGCAAGCTCGCCCTGTGCACCGGCGCGCGAACTCGCCGATTGGCAACTCCCGGAGCAGATTTGGCGGGCATCCACTACCTGCGCACCGCCGCCGACTCCGCATCGCTACGCTCGGCCGCGACGCCGGGCACACGGGTAGTCGTCGTCGGTGGCGGTTACATCGGTTTGGAGACGGCAGCGTCCCTCCGGGCATCCGGTCTCGACGTCACCGTCGTCGAGGCCGCGGAGCGTGTTCTGGAACGCGTGACCGCACCGGTGGTCTCGACGTTCTTCACCCGAATCCACCGCGAAGCGGGCGTGGAGATCCGGACGGGTGCGCTCGTGGAGGAGTTCCGCGGAGACAGCCGTGTGCGCGAGGTCGTGCTGGCCGGCGGAGACACGCTCCCGGCAGATCTGGTGGTCATCGGGGTGGGCATCGTGCCCAACACCGAACTCGCCGAAGCGGCCGGGATCACCGTCGACAACGGAATCGTCATCGACGATCGGACCCGCACCGACGATCCCGATATCGTCGCTGCCGGCGACTGCGCCGCCTACCACGTTGCCCGCTACTCGCGGCGCGTCCGCCTCGAAGGAGTCTGTGCTGCAAACGAACACGCGAAGGTGGCGGCATCGACTTTGACCGGAGGGTCCGCCGCCATCACCGCGCTGCCGTGGTTCTGGTCCGACCAGTACGACCTCAAGCTTCAGATCGCCGGACTGGGCACCGGATACGACGAGGTCGTCGTCAACGGCGACCCGGAGCGCGATCGCGACTTCACCTGCTACTACCTCCGCGACGGCCAACTCATCGCCGCAGACTGCATCAACCGTCCGCGCGATTTCATGACCAGCAAGAAGAAAATCGCCGAGCACTCCACGGTCGAACTCGCGGAATTGATCGGATGAGAACTTCACGCCCCTGCACCACCACCTCGCTCACCGTGTGACGCAGGTCGTTCGAGTTTTCGCCCATCGTGATCTTTCTGTAACCTCGACGCGATGACCACCCACGACCAGAGTGTTCTCGAGCGGCAGCCGACAACGGCACCGGCTCGACACTCCGGCGTCGGGCGTGGCGACGTCGTTGCGGCGGTCGGATTTCTGGTCGCCGCCGTCTACGTCCTGCAAGGCCAGTGGCGCAATCTGAGCGGCGGCTACCTCTACAACAGCGGCCAGGATCAGACGATGTGGGAGTGGTTCTTCTCCGTCGCCGCCAATTCGGTCGCGCATCTGGACAATCCACTGTGGAGTGACCTGCAGAATTACCCGCTCGGGGTGAATCTGATGGCGAACACGGCGATGTTCGGAGTCTCCATCCCCCTTGCGCCGATCACGTTGCTCTTCGGACCGACGGTGACATGGGCAATTGCCCTCACCGTCGGCCTGGCGGGAACCGCGTTCGCATGGTTCTGGCTGTTCTCCCGTCAGCTCAACGCGTCCAAGGGTGCCGCGGCAATGGGCGGCGCGCTGTGCGGCTTTGCGCCCGGCGCGATCTCACATGCCAACGGGCACCCCAACTTCGTGGTGCTGTTCCTGCTTCCGGTGATCGCCATGCTGGTCACCCGCATCGCACATGGCGGCGGGACCACCAAGAACACCGTCGGACTCGGGTTGATCGTCGCGCTGCAGATCCTGCTCGGCGAAGAGCCGCTGCTCATCTTCGCGATGTCGTTCGCCATCTTCGCCGTCGTCTACTACGTGTCCAGGCCCCGTTCGCTGTGGCCTGCCGTCCGTAACGCCGTGCCCCGACTCGCGGTCTCGGCCGGCATCGCGTTGACGCTCGTGGCGTTTCCGCTGTGGTGGCAGTTCTTCGGCCCGCAGTCGTACTCGTTCCTCGAACACGGTGCCATGGGCAACGACGCCAAAGCACTGTTCCAATTCCCGACGCAATCGCTCGGCGGCGAAGCGACTCCGGGGCAGAACGTCCGCATCAACGCCACCGAGGAGAACGCATACTTCGGCTGGCCACTACTGGTGCTGTCCCTGGTGGCAGCGGTGTGGATGTGGCGCGTCGCCTGCGCCCGTGCGGCCGCCGCGACCGCGATCGTCATGAGCGTGCTGTCACTCGGCGCGACACTGGTGATCGGCAAGGACGACACCGGCATCACGCTGCCGTGGACGAAGCTGGCCGAGTACCCCCTCGTCGAATCCGTGCTCGAAACCCGCTTCGCGTTGGGCGCGGTGCCTGCACTGGCCCTGCTGGTCGTCCTGGCCACCGATCGCACGTTCCGCAACGGACTTCGCCCATTGCCTGCGTTCTGGATCGCCGGACTCACGCTCGCACTCGTACCCCTGATCCCGACGCCGCTGGTGACCGTCGACAAGTCCCCGACGCCGGAGTTCTTCGCCGACGGCGAGTGGGAGAACTTCGTCGACGACGGTTCCGTCGTCACCGTTCCCCTCCCACGGCCCGAGGACGCACGCCCGCTGCGCTGGCAGATGGACGCCGACATGGGCTTCAAGCTGGCCGCCGGATACTTCGTCGGACCGAGCGACAAGGAAGAGAAGGTCGCCAAGTACGGGGCCGTCGACCGTCCGACGGCGCTGCTGCTCGGCTCGGTCTACGACTCGGGCACCGTCCCCGAGATCACTGCCGATCAGCGCAGCGACGCCGCCGAGGACATGGCGTTCTGGGAAGCCGACGTCGTCGTCCTGCCGCCGGGCAAGAACACTCTCGCTCTGCGGACCACCGTCACCGACCTCGTCGGCGTGGAGCCTCGGTACACCGGAGGCGTATGGGTGTGGGACGTGCGGACGCTCGTCCCCTAGCATCGTCGGCGTGCCCGAGACCGCTCCGAACTTCGCGACCGCCCGGCTGATAGCGATCGTCACCGGCATCATCGGTGCGGTTCTGGCCATCGTGACTCCCCTGCTGCCGGTTCAGCAGGACGTCGCGACGCTGTCGTGGCCACAGAGTTCGTTCGGCAGCGTCAACGCTCCGCTGGTGAGCTACTCGCCCGTCGACCTCGAGGCAACAATTCCGTGCAGCGCCGCCACTGCTCTCACCGACGGCGGCACGCTGATCTCCACCGCACCCATCGAAGCTGCGAAGACCGAGCAGAAGGCACTGATCGTGCGGGTCGACGACGGCCGACTGCAGGTGCTGCTGCGTGATCGCGTTCTCGCCGAGGCTCCCGTGTCCGAGCTGTCCGCCGACTGTGCCGTGACGGTTTCGTCGAACGCCACCAGCACTGTCGTCGACCTCGACGGCGACACGAGCACGATGGACGGCGACGTCCGCCCGCAGGTCGTCGGCATCTACACCGACCTCACCGCACCGGTCGACGGCCTGAACGTGCGCGCCGACATCGACTCGCGCTATTCCTCCAGCCCCACCACGTTCAAGTTGCTGGCCATGATCGTCGGCGCACTCGCCGTGATCGCGTCCCTGTTCGCGCTGCATCGCCTCGACAGCATGGACGGTCGACGCCACCGCCGATTCCTCCCGTCACGCTGGAAGTCCATCACCGGCGTCGACGCCGTCGTGGTGGGCGTGCTGGTGCTGTGGCATTTCATCGGCGCGAACACCTCCGACGACGGTTACCTGCTCAACATGGCCCGCGTCTCCGAGAACGCCGGCTACATGGCCAACTACTTCCGCTGGTTCGGCGTCCCCGAGGCACCGTTCGGCATGCCGTACTACGACATGCTCGCCGCCCTCGCCAAGGTCAGCACCGCCAGCATCTGGATGCGCCTGCCCGCCACCATCGCGGCGCTGCTGTGCTGGCTCGTCATCAGCCGCGAGGTCATCCCCCGCCTCGGTCGCGCAGTTCTCACCAACCGGGTCGCGCTGTGGACCGCCGGATTCGTGTTCCTCGCCTTCTGGCTGCCCTACGACAACGGACTGCGCCCCGAACCGATCATCGCCCTCGGCGCACTGCTCACGTGGTGCTCGATCGAACGCGCCATCGCCACCGGACGACTGCTGCCCGCCGCCATCGGCACCCTGATCGCCGCGTTCTCCCTCGCCGCCGGACCCACCGGACTGATCGCCGTCGCAGCCCTGCTCGCCGGGCTGCGCCCGCTGGTGATGATCGTGGTCAAGCGAGCTCGCCAGGTAGGACTGCTCGCCGTTCTCGCGCCGCTGGTCGCGTCGGGACTGGCGGTGTTGATCGCGATCTTCGCCGACCAGACTCTTGCCACGGTCCTCGAAGCGACCCGAGTGCGCTCGGCCATCGGACCGAACGTGCCGTGGTTCGAAGAACGCGTCCGCTGGGACGCGCTGATGACCATTTCTCCCGACGGCTCGCTCGCCCGACGATTCGGCATGTTCGCGATGCTGCTCTGCATCGTCGTGTGCATCGCGGTGATGCTCCGCAAGAACGGACGCATCCCCGGGACGGCCACCGGGCCGTCGCGTCGGATACTCGGAATCATTCTGGGCGCACTGGCTCTGATGATGTTCACGCCCACCAAATGGACCCACCACTTCGGTGTGTACGCCGGTCTCGCGGCGTCGTTGGCCGCGCTGGCTGCCGTTGCCGTCACCGCTGCGACCGTCCGATCTCCGCGCAACAGAACACTGTTCACCGCCGCTGTCCTGTTCCTGACGGCGGTGGCGTTCACCAGCTCGAACGGGTGGTGGTACGTCTCGAGCTACGGCATACCGTGGTTCGACAAGCCGCCGTCCATTGCCGGCAAGGGCTTTTCGACGATCCTGCTCGGCCTGACGGTGCTGACGCTGCTCTACGCGGCCTATCAGCACGTCCGATTGCCTTATCGCAGAGAAGAACCGACCACGCGTCGACGCTTCGCGCCGTCCGCGCTGACCATCGTCGCCGGCGGGGTCGTGGCCTTCGAGGTGCTCTCGTTCGTCAAAGGTGCTGTGGCGCAATACCCGGCGTACTCCATCGCTCGCTCGAACTTCTCTGCCCTCGCCGGAAACTCGTGCGGACTCGCCGGTGACGTACAGGTGGAGACCGACGTCAACGGCTCGGTCCTGCAACCGATCGATCCCGCAGCCGACGCCCTCGGTGCCGGTGGGAGTACCGGATTCACCCCCGACGGCGTCGCCCAGGACCTGACGGCCGATTCCGAGGACACCGCGCAGGGCAGCGCGAACTCCATCCGCCCCGAGGACTCCGAACAGAGCGCTGCGGCCACCTCGTCGAACTCCGCGGGCACCTCCGGCGGAACCACCGAGAACGTCGGAATCAACGGCAGCACAGTCGCACTGCCGTTCGGCCTCGATCCGAGCACCACACCGGTACTCGGCAGCTTCGGAGCCACCGAGCCCGCATCCCTGACCTCCGGTTGGTACGCATTGCCGGGGGAAGGCGACCTGATCGCAATCGCCGCCGCCGGCCGCATCCGATCGGTGGACGAGGACGGCATCGTCACCGAAGGCCAACGCGTCGAACTGGAATACGGACGCCGCGACGGCGGTGACGTGATCGCGCTGGGACGCATCACCCCGCTCGACATCGGTCCGTCGCCGTCGTGGCGCAACCTGCGCGTGCCGATGAACGACCTTCCCGCCGACGCGGACGTCGTGCGCATCGTCGCCGAGGACAACGACCTGGCCGGCGATCAATGGCTCGCCGTCACCCCGCCGCGCGTCCCGAAGACGCAGACGCTGAACTCACTGGTCGGATCGACCGATCCGGTGATGCTGGACTGGGCCGTCGGACTCGCGTTTCCGTGCCAGCGTCCGTTCGATCATCGCGACGGCGTCGCCGAGGTACCGAAGTACCGCATCCTGCCCGACCGCACCGGTGCCGAATCCACCAATGCCTGGCAGGACTCGATCGGCGGCGGCCCGCTCGGCTGGACCGAACTGCTCCTCGGTGCGGAGACACTGCCGTCGTACCTCGCCGACGACTACGCCCGAGACTGGGGATCCATCGAGAGATACACGCCACTCGATCCTGACGCGACTACGGCCGAGATCGCCGTCGAGCAGCAGTCTCGGTCCGGATTGGCCAGCGACGGACCGATGAAAACAGACTGATTCCCTGGTTTTGCATTTATTCCCGGGGACGGTGCCTGTGTGACCTCTTCGTCACGCTCGCATAACATCGACTCTCGTGCCCGACGTCGTGACAGATTCATCAGCTGGTCCACCCGTCCCCGCTCCACTGCGAGCCTCGGACGAACTTCGTGCTCAGGTACGAGTTCCCCGGCTGATCGCCATGGTGGCCGGCGTGCTCGGTGTGCTGTTCGCGCTGATCACTCCGTTCGCACCCGTCACGCAGACAACGGCCACCATCGAATGGCCGCAGAACGGCCTCCTGCAGGACGTGGACGCCCCGCTGGTGTCCCAGGCACCCCTGAGCCTCACCGCGACCCTCCCGTGCTCTGCCGTCGCAGCACTCCCCGCGTCGGGCGGGTTGCTGCTGGCGACTGCGCCCCCTCAGGGCGAAGGCGCGGCACTGAACAGTCTGTTCGTGCGCGTCGGCGAATCGAACGTGGACGTTCTCGACCGCAACGTAGTGGTCGCGACGGCACCGCGCGCCGACGTCGAGAGCACCCGCTGCGCGGCCATCGAGATCACCTCGAACGACGAGTACACCTCCGCGGCCTTCACCGGACTGACCGACGACGACGGCCAGCCTCTGCAAGGCAGGCTCGACGGCGATCTACGCCCCCAGGTCGTCGGCATCTTCAGCGATCTCAGCGGCGCGGCCCCGGCCGACATGTCCGTCACCGTCGACGTCGACTCCCGCTTCTCGTCGTCGCCGACGCTGCTCAAATCTCTGATCATGATCCTCGCGATCGCCTGCACGCTGTTGGCTATCGGCGCACTCGGACGGCTCGACGGCACCGACGGTCGAGCGCACCGCCGCTTCTTCCCCTCCCACTGGTGGAGGTTCACCGGCGTCGACGTCACCGTCCTCGGCGTTCTGGTCGGTTGGCATTTCGTCGGCGCGAACACCTCGGACGACGGCTATCTCCTCACGATGGCCCGCGCCGCCGACCACTCCGGCTACATGGCCAACTACTTCCGCTGGTTCGGCGTCCCCGAAGCCCCGTTCGGCTGGTACTACGACGTACTCGCCGTGTTCGCCAAGATCTCGACCGCCAGCCCGTGGATGCGACTGCCCGCCCTCATCGCCGGCGTCCTGTGCTGGATGGTGATCAGCCGTGAGGTGGTCCCGCGCCTCGGCCGCGCCGTGCGCAAATCCAACGTCGCCCTGTGGACCGGCGGACTGGTGTTCCTCGCCTTCTGGCTGCCGTACAACAACGGTCTGCGTCCCGAACCGATCGTCGCGCTCGGAGCACTCCTGACCTGGTGCTCGGTGGAACGATCCATCGCCACCGGCCGACTGCTCCCCGCCGCCGCAGCCTGCCTCATCGGAGCCTTCACCCTCGCCGCAGCACCGACCGGATTGATGTGTGTGGCAGCACTTCTCGCCGGGGCCCGGCCCATCGCGCGCATCGTCGTCCGACGCCACCGTCAGGTCGGCACCCTCGCGATGCTGGCCCCGCTGGCGGCAGCAGGCGTGCTGGTACTCGTCGTCGTCTTCGCCGACCAAACGTACGCGACGGTGATCGAGTCCACCCGAGTCCGCACCATCATCGGCCCCAACGAGGCCTGGTACCAGGACTTCCTGCGGTACTACTACCTCTTCGTCCAAACCGTCGACGGCTCGGTCGCACGCCGCTTCGCGTTCCTGACGATGATCCTGTGCCTGTTCACCACACTGTTCGTGCTGCTTCGTCGACGACGCATCCCAGGCATTGCGAACGGACCGGCATGGCGTCTGCTCGGCGTCGTCCTCGGCACCATCTTCTTCATGATGTTCAACCCCACCAAGTGGACTCACCACTTCGGTTCCTACGCCGGAATCGCCGGTGGACTGGCGGCATTGACGGCCGTCGCCGTCTCGGCCAGTGCCCTGCGCTCGCGACGCAACCGATCGCTGTTCGCTGCCGGGCTGATGTTCGTTCTGGCACTGTCGTTCTCGGGTATCAACGGCTACTGGTACGTCTCGAGCTACGGCGTGCCGTGGTTCGACAAGACGGTCTCGCTGGGTGGCAACGAATCGGGCACCCTGTTCCTCATCCTGTTCGGACTGGTCCTCGCCATTGCAGCTTTCCAGTACTTGCGCGAGGGATACGCTCCGCCGCAACCGAAACCGACGTCTGCGCGCGGTAAACGCATCCGCAAGTTCGCTGCCGCGCCGCTGACTGTCATCGCCGGAATCATGGTGCTGTTCGAGGTGCTCTCGCTCGTCAAGGGAGCCGTCTCTCAGTACCCCGCCTACTCGCTGGCCCGCTCCAACGTGCAATCGGTGCTGGGCAATTCGTGTGGACTCGCCAACGACGTCCTCGTCGAGTCGAACCCCAACGCAGGTGTACTGAGCCCACTGCCGGAAGAATTCGACCCCGTCGCAGGCCCCCTCGGCGGATCGAGCAGCACCCTGCGCAACTTCACCGCCAACGGCGTGCCCAGCGACCTCAGCGCCGACGCCGTGGAAGTCAAACCAGGACAAGGCAATACCGATCAGCAGTCCGTCGGGCCAGCCTTCGAGGAAGGCCAGAGTTCCGGAACCGCAGGCGGCACCGGCGAAGTGGGCGTCAACGGCTCCTCCGCCGCCCTGCCCTTCGGCCTCGACCCGGCCACCACCCCCGTCCTCGGCTCCTACCAGGAAGGCGTCCAGGAGCCCGCGGAGGCGACGTCGAGCTGGTACGAACTACCCGCCCGCAGCGACGACGCACCTCTCGTCGTCTTCTCCGCCGCCGGACGCATCTGGTCCTACGACGACACCGGAGCCCTTACCTACGGACAGTCGCTACTGCTCGAATACGGTAAGCGTCAGCCCGACGGAAGCGTCCAGGCCCAGGGCACCTACCTGCCACGCGACATCGGACCCGCACCCTCGTGGCGCAACCTCCGAATCCCGTTGGCGGACATCGCACCCGACGCCGACGCCGTCCGCATCGTCGCCAACGATCCCAACCTCACCGGCGACCAATGGCTCGCATTCACCCCGCCGCGGGTGCCCGTGATGGAAAACCTCAACACCATGATCGGCGGCGAACAACCCGTGCTGCTCGACTGGGCCGTCGGACTGCAATTCCCGTGCCAACGCCCCTTCGACCACCGAAACGGCGTCGCCGAGGTGCCCGGATACCGCATCCTCCCCGACCGCCCACTCGCCGTCAGCTCCACCGACACCTGGCAATCCGGCGAAAACGGCGGCCCACTGGGCTGGTCCGAACTACTCGCCAAGCCCGTCACCGTCCCCACCTACCTCGAAAACGACTGGGCCAGGGACTGGGGTTCATTGGAACGCTACGAGCAGTACTACCCGAGCGCAGTACCCGCTGAACTCGACACCGCCGACGTCACCCGATCCGGTTGGTACCAAGACGGACAACTGCGCGTATTCGAGGACTGACCACCCGCCCCCCGCTCCGCGTCAATGGACCCTTGCACACGTCTCGACCGTGCAAGGGTCCATTTACATTTCGGCCCGTAGTGGGTCAATGGACCGTTGCATACGTCTGAGCGCGTAGGTGGTCCATTCACCCTCCGGTGGGGGGCAAGGACCGCGGGCTTCATAGGACTCCATCTGCCGGCCCTAACATCCGAGCCCGACAATGTTTGGCAACTCGCGACTGGTGAAGGCCAATCCATCCACAGACTGGTCGACCATCCACAGAGAAGCTGCGACAGCGCCCGAACGCGACAAACGTGTCGGTGCCGGATTCCACTCTTCGGGCATGAAAAGACGATTGTGGAACACAGGTTCATTGTTCGACCTCAGCTCGACCGGCGTCGTGACGCGTCGGCAGCTTCGCGAGGCGGGCGTGAGTGACGCAGCGATCGACAGCAGATGCGCGGCCGGCGGTCCGTGGCAGCGATTGCTGCCGGGTGTCGTACTGCTGCGCAACGGTAATCCGTCGACGCTCGAACGCTCAGCGGCGGCGCTCGCATACGGCGGACCGACGAGCATGATCACCGGCTGCGTCGGACTCGATTCGTTCGGATACGGGACCAACGGATCCGCCGGGGAGGTTCATCTGCTGCTACCCGCAGAGATGCGTCGGGCATCGGTGTCTTTCGTCCGAGCAGAGCGGACGTGGCGGCTTCCCGAGCCGATCACCAAGGGCAGCACACGAGTTGCTCCTCTGGTGCGTTCATTGGTCGACGCCACACGGGCCGCGAAGTCCGAGGCACGGTGCGTCGCCTTGCTGACCGAAGTACTCCAACGAGGAGGCGTGTCCATCGACGAGATCGCCACCGAATTGGCCGAAGGGCCGCGCCGCTACAGCGCGCTCACCCGCCGCGTACTTCTGGAGTTACGGGACAACGCGCACTCGGTGGCAGAACTCGAGGACCAACGCCTGTACCGAACCAGCGGGCTGCCAGCGATGACGCACAACTGCGATATTTACGCTCGAAGCGGAGAGTTCATCGCCAACACGGACGGCTGGATCGACGCCGTGGCGCTGGCACGTGAAATCGATTCCGTGACCCACCATCTGTCACCAGCCGACTACCAGCGCACACAAGCCCGACGCAACCGAATGCAGGCGCACGGACTGATCGTCGTGTCCCATTCACCGCAAGACATCCGCGATCGGCCGACACAGGTGCTCGAAGACTTACGGAGGAACTTCCAGCACGCTCTCGCCAGACCACGACCGGATGTGGTGATGGTGCCGCGTGAATCTACCGGTGCCCGCGCGTGAATGAACCATCGCATGCGTCTCGGCAGTGCAATGGTCCATTGACGCGAACGGGAGCGAAGCGACCCCGCGAGGGCTGGGGCACCACTTCAGTCCGGCTAGATCGGAAGCAACGAGTGTTTCCGCGGACTCTTGTGCACTTCCTTGTCTTTCAGGATGTGCAGGGCCTTACGAATTTCGAGGCGCGTTTGCGAGGGCTCGATGACCGCGTCGATGTAGCCACGCTCGGCGGCGATCCAGGGCGTTGCCACGTGTTCGTTGTAGAAATTGATGAGCTGCTTGCGCAGTGCCGGTGCATTTTCTCCGGCCTCGGCGAGTTGTTTGCGACTCATGATGTTGATGGCACCTTCGGCACCCATGACGGCGATGCGGGCGGTCGGCCAGGCGAGGTTGATGTCGGATCCGAGCTGCTTGGAGCCCATCACCGCGTATCCGCCGCCGTACGACTTACGAATCACCACAGTCAGTTTCGGCACCGTCGCTTCGACGAACGAGAAGATGAAGCGGCCACCACGATGGATGACGCCGAGCGTCTCCTGGTCGACGCCGGGCAGGAAGCCGGGTGTGTCGACGAGGAAGATGATCGGAATGTTGTAGGCATCGCTGAGTCGGATGAACCGAGCACACTTGTCCGCTGCCTTGGCGTCGAGTGCCCCGGACAGGTGCATCGGCTGATTGGCGACGATTCCCACCGGCCGGCCGTCGACGCGGGCGAATCCGGTGATGACGTTCGGTGCCGTCTGGCCCGAGAGCTCGTGGAATTCACCGTCGTCGAAGATGCGCAGGATGATGTCGTGCATGTCGTAACCGGCGTTGTCGGCGTCGGGCATGAACGAGTCGAGCTTGCGATCGGATTCGGTGATCTCCGGCTCGAGCCCCGGATTGATCACCGGCGACTCTTCCTGGCAGCTCGACGGCATGTAGCTCAGGTAGTTCCGGATCCACTCGAACGCAGCCTTCTCGTCCGCTGCCACGTGGTGCACGTTGCCGTTGACGGCCTGGACGCGCGCACCGCCCAGTTCGTCGAGGCTGACGTCCTCACCGGTGACGGACTTGATGACCTCCGGGCCGGTGACGAACATGTACGCCTCTTCGGTGGCGACCACGATGTCGGTGTTGATCGGCGCGTACACGGCACCGCCGGCACACTTGCCGAGGATCAGGGAGATCTGCGGGCACAGACCGGACAACGCCTCGTGGCGTCGACCCAGCTCGGCGTACCAGGCCAGGGACGTCACCGCGTCCTGCACACGAGCTCCACCGGAGTCGTTGATGCCGACGACCGGGCAGCCCATCTTGATCGCGAAGTCCATGATGCCGGCGACCTTACGACCGAACATTTCGCCGACGGTTCCGCCGAACACGGTCTGATCGTGCGAGAACACGGCGATCGGGCGGCCGTCGACGGTTCCGTGGCCGGTGACGACGCCGTCACTGTAGAGCGCGCCGGGATCGTTCGGGGCCTTCACCAGTGCGCCGATCTCGACGAAGCTGCCGGGATCGATCAACGAGTTGACGCGATCGCGGGCACTGGGGATGCCCTTCTTCGCGCGCTTCGCTACGCCGATGTCGCCGGCCGGCTCCTTGGCCTGTTCGAGCTTCGTCCGTAGTTCGGCCAGCTTCTCCGCAGTGGTGCCACTCAAGATCTACGCTCCGGTTCTTGCAGACTCGATGTTCTCGAGCGTCTTCGACAAATGGGCCGCAATTTTTCCAATGTACGGCTCGTCGACGACGGCGAGGTGATCGCCTCCGACGTACACGATCTCGAGGTCCTCGACCACCGGTCCCCAGCCACCGTGCTCTTCGCGGGTGGCGTACGCGGGCTCGAGGGCGATCGCGTCGTCGTGGTACTTGTCGGCCATGTACAGCGTCACGTGCCCGCCGTACTTCTTGAGCTCGGCCGTCTGGATCGCCCGATTGTCGAGCCACGACGTGCGCTGGTGCTCGATGATGCCGCCGGGGATCTTCGCGCCGCTGAGCTTCACCAGATCGGTAATGATGCGGATCTGCCCCTCGTCGTCCGAGTCCACCAACTTGTCGTACGGAATCGGGTAATCGACGTTGTACGTCTTCTTCGCGAACGCCGCGTACCGCTCCCAGCGCTTACGCACCTCGTCCTTGGTGTCCGGGATCTGCGTGCCGGGCATGACGGTGTCGAGCAGCCCGACGTAGGCGACCTCGATCCCCTCTTCCTCCATCTGCCGCGCCACCTCGTAGGCGAGGATGCCGCCGAGCGACCAGCCGACGAACACGTACGGCCCTTCGGGCTGGATCGCCTTGATCAGCGGCACGTACTCCGCGGCTCGTACGGCGATGGGTCCTTCGACGCGCTCGAGTCCGTACATCGGAGTGCCCGCGGGCAGCTTCCTCAGCAAGGGCTCGTAGGCGACGGTGGAGCTACCGGCCGAGTGAAACGCGAACACCGGTGTGGCGGTTGAACCTTCGGGGCGGGCACGCAGATTGCGTACGACGCCGTCGATCTCACCGTCCTCGAGGTGCGGGCGAACCTTGTCTGCGAGCTGCTCGATGGTCTCCGAGTCCAGGACGTCGTCGAAGGTGATCTCGCCGCCGGCCCGCTCGGTCAGACGAGCAGCCAGCTTCTCGGCCGTCTCGTCGTCGAGGATCGGCAGGGTGTTGAAGATGCCCTTGGCCGATTCCTTCGTCACCACAGCCCATGTCGCGAAGGTCATCCGCTCGGCATTGTCGCGCGGAGGCACGTCGGACCCAGCAGCCTCGGCGAACGCTTCCTTGCCGCCGAGGTCGGTCTGCGCCGGAGCAACAACCGCCGGGGCAGCAACAGCAGGCGCAGGCTGGTACTCGGCGCTCGGTACCGCAGCGTCGGGTGCCGCAACAGCGGTGTCCAGCGCTTCCTCGCGAGCTGCCGCACCGCTCTCGGCAGCCTGTTCGGCTGCCTTCTCCGCCGCCTGCTTGTCGGCCAGTGCCTGCACCTCGTCGCGGTTCTCGATCGCGTAGCGCAGGTACTTCTCCACCTCACGCAGGTTCGCATCACGCACGGCCTGCAATTGCACTGTGGGAATGTCGAATTCGTACTCCACCCGGTTCTTGATCCGCACGGCGCTGAGTGAATCGAGGCCGAGCTCGATCAGCGGAACCTCGGGCGGCAGATCCTCGGGCGCATAGCCCATGGACTCCGCGACGATGATGGCCAATCGGTCTTCGAGCTTCTGATTGCCGTTGGGATCCCAACGGTCACCGAACGTCTCGACGACCTCCGGCAACTCCTCCATGGGGGACGAGGATCGCTCCTCCACCGCCACAACGGGTTCCGGACGCGCATCACCGGAGGTGACGACGGCCTCGTGCAGCAGGGTGAACGCCGAGCCCTCGTGTGCGTGCACCTGGACCGACGCGCCACCGAGGTGCGAGGTCAACGTGGTGACGACCGTGCCCGCCTTCGGTACCGCAGCATGGGAGACCGAAACACCCAGGGCCACATCGGAGAACACCTGCGATGCAGCGGCCGTGACCAATGCATCGAATGAGGTGACGGCCGAGGCCTGAACTTCCCAGACGTGGCGGCCATCAGGCAAGGCGACGCGCGCACCGGGAACTCGCGCGTTGCCGCTGGAGCTGACCTGCGAGTTCAGCCAGAACTCCTTGCGCAGGTACGCGGTACGCGGGATGGCTGCGTACGGGCCGGACTCGAACAGCGTGGCCAGTTCCAGGGCGTGCCCGTGGACGTAGAGCTGCGCCAGAGCGGAGAGGAAGGTCTCGGACTCGTCCTCCTTGCGCTTGAGCGTCGGGATCAGAGTCGAATCGGCAACGCCTGCAGCCCACGCCGTGGCGGCGACCGACATCAACGCAACCGGGTTGGGGGCGAGCTCGACGAACGTCGTGTGACCGTCTCCCACAGCGACATTGACGGCCTGCGTGAACCAGACCGGATGACGCATTCCCTTGGTCCAGTACTCGACGCCGTGAATAGCCGCATGCCCGACGCGATAGTGGGCCTCGCGATCGACCGACGAGTAGACGCCGGCCGTGAGCTTGCTGGGTTCGATTCCGGCGAGTTCGGCGGCCAACTCACCGAGCAGGACATCCACTGCCGCGGTGTGTCCGGCGCCCTTGACGTCGAGCAGGCGGGCCATCTTGCCTGCGGCCTCGGCCATTTCGACGAGGGCCTCGACCTCGGCGCGTGGTCCTCCGACGGTGGTGTGCGTCGGTGCTGCGTAGACGCACGGTTCGACGTTGGGGAATTGATCGGTGAGGGTCTTGACCTCGTCGGGGGTGTACTCGACGAGAGCCATGGCACCCTGCGATGCGGCTCCGAGTCCGTCCTGGCCCTCGGCCAGCAGTCGCGAACGGGCGTAGATGATGCGCACTGCGTCTTCGAGGTTCAAGCCACCGGCAACGTATGCCGCCGCGACCTCGCCCATCGAGTGTCCGATGACGGCCGCCGGCTCGGCACCGTGCGCGCGAAGCGTTGCCGCCAGGGCGATCTGGATGACGAAGATGGAGACCTGGGAGTTCTCGAACTCGTAGGTCTGCGAGTCGTCGAGGATGATCTCGCGGATGGAGTAACCGGCCTCGTCGACGAGCAGCTCGTCGACCTTGTCGACCTCGGCGGCGAACACCGCGTTGGTGCGGTAGAGCCGCGATGCCATCTTGCGGTGCTGCGAACCGAAGCCGGAGAACACCCACACCGCCCCGTTGGACGCGGGCGAATCTGCCGAGAACACACCGGGGCCCGGCTTGCCTGCGGCGATGGCACGCAATCCGGCGATGGCCTCGGCTGTGGTCGACGCCAGAACCACTGCGCGCGAACGCCCGTGGTTGCGGCGGGCCAAAGTGCGGCCCACGTCGACGAGAGGCGTCGTGCTGCCCTCTTCGGTTTCGAGCCAGTCGGCCAGTTCCGATGCGGCCCGCTTACGACGCGAGGGCAGGGCCGCGGACACAGCGAGAATCACTGTCTCCGAACCTGTTTCAGCGTCGGACAGTATGGTCTCGGCCTCGGCCACCGGATCCGTGGTCTCGACCTCCGACAAGACGGGCTCGGGCTCGGCGACGATCGGCAGCTCGGCACCGGAAATGTCGGTGACACCCTCGACGAGAACGGCTTCCGGATCCACCGCCGCTGGATCGAATGCGTCTGCGGTCTCACCCGGGACGTACTCGCGGACGACGACGTGCGCGTTGGTGCCACCGAATCCGAAGCCGGAGACGCCTGCGACGGCCTTGCCGGTGTACCGCGGCCAGTCGGTGGCCTCCGGAATCACCTTCAGGTGCGCCTTGTCGAAGTCGATGTACGGGTTGGGGCCCACGTAGTTGAGCGAGGCGGGAAGCTTGTTCTGCTGCATCGCCAGGACGACCTTGATCAAACCTGCTGCGCCTGCGGCAGATTCGAGGTGCCCGAAGTTGGTCTTCGCCGATCCCAGCAGGGCAGGCTTGTCGGCGTCGCGACCACGGCCGACCACACGACCGAGAGCGTCGGCCTCGATGGGATCGCCCAGAATGGTTCCGGTGCCGTGCGCTTCGATGTAGTCCACGCCCGACGGGTTGATACCGGCGTCGCGGTAGGCGAACCGCAACGCGTCGGCCTGTGCGTCCGGGTTCGGTGCCAGCAGACCGTTGGACCGGCCGTCCTGGTTGATCGCGGAGCCGGCGATGACGGCAAGCACCTGGTCACCGTCGCGCTCGGCGTCTTCGAGTCGCTTGAGCACGACGAGTCCGCCGCCTTCGGAGCGGATCATGCCGTTCGCGTCGGAGGAGAAGGCCTTGATTCGGCCGTCCGGCGCGAGCACACCCGTCTGACCGAATCCGACCGTGATGGGCGGCGCGAGCAGCATGTTGACGCCACCGGCAACGGCCAGATCGGATTCGCCGGTACGCAGACTGCGTACCGCCTGGTGCACGGCGACGAGCGACGACGAGCACGCGGTGTCGACGGCGATCGACGGCCCGCGGAAGTCGTAGAAGTACGACACTCGGTTGGCGACGATGGCGGTGGACGTGCCGGTGAGGGCATACGGGTGCACGGCCGGGTCGCTGACGGCGATGAGCTGGTAGTCGTTGGACGAGCTGCCGATGAAGACGCCCACCTGGCTGCCCTTGATCGAGCTGGCCGGAATGTGCGCGTGCTCCAACGCTTCCCAGGTCAGTTCCAGCGCGAGCCGCTGCTGCGGATCGACGTTGACGACCTCGTTGGGCGACATCGCGAAGAACTCGGCGTCGAAGGTCTTGACGTCGTCGAGGTAACCGCCCTTGGTCACCGTCGCGGCCACCGCGGCAGCGATGACGGGGTCGGAGGTGAATTCCTGCCAGCGGCCGTCGGGCAGATCGGTGATGCCGTCGCGGCCCTCGATCAGCAGCGACCACATCTCTTCGGGGGTCTGTCCGGTACCCGGGAACCGGGAGGACAGGCCGACGATCGCGACGTCGTGCGCGTCGCCCGACTGTCCGCCGCTGGTGTAGAACGCGTCGTCCACGGTGCCGACGGGCTCGTCCGGCTCGCCTTCGATGATGATCTTGGCCAGCGAGGCGATGGTGGGGTGCTGATAGACGACGGTGGCGGTCAGCGTGACCCCCACCAGTTCCTCGATCTCGCCGCTCAGTGCGACGGCATCGCGAGAGGACAGACCGAATTCCTCCATCGGGCGGTCGTCGGAGATGGCCGACGCCGGCTGCCCGGTCGCGTCCGCAACCCAGTTGCGCAGCCAGTCCCGCAGCTGCGCAACCGTGAGGTCTCCGCCGTCCACGCGCTCGATTTTGTCTGTCTCTTGTTCAGCCATTACTCACCAAGTCGTATCGGAGGAAGAACGGAGGATGCGTCCGTCAGTCGGGCAGTTCTGCATCCGGGAAGGCCGTCTGCTGGTAGCCGCCGCGCAGCGTGCCCTCGATGTACGCGGCCTTGCAGGCGCGTCGAGCGATCTTGCCGCTGGACGTACGCGGAATGGAACCGGCCGGGACGAGCAGGACGTCGCGCACGGTGACCCCGTGCCGTGCCGATACTGCGGTACGCACCTCGTCGGCGATCGGAGCCGGGTCTGCCTTGCCCGAGCCGGGTGCACGCTCGGCGACGATCACGAGCTGCTCGGAGCTGTCGTCGGAGTCCTTGGTCAGGGCTGCGCCGCTGAACTCGAACACGATGTCCGGTAGCTGGTTGAGCGGAACGGCGAACGCCGCGACGAAGCCGGGACGCAGTGCCTTGCTGGCTTCCTGGGCCGAGAACTCGAGGTCCTGCGGGTAGTGATTGCGACCGTCGACGATGACGAGGTCCTTGACGCGACCGGTGATGTAGAGCTCGCCGTCGTGGTAGACGCCGAAGTCGCCGGTACGCATCCAGTTGCCACCCTCGGGAGCGCCCTCTGCGTGCGAGCCCTCGGAGTTGCGGTGGACGAGCTTGTTGTGGAAGGTCTCCGTGGTCTCGGTCTCACGGCCCCAGTAGCCCTTGCCGATGTTCTCCCCGTGCAACCAGATCTCGCCGACGTGCTCGTCGGCAACCTCGGTGGCGGTCTCGGAGTCGACGATGGCAGCCCACTGGCTGCGCGCGACGGTTCCGGTGGACACCTGTGGGATGGCACCGGGGGCGTCGGGGGCGACGACGACGAAGTTGCCTGCGTTGAGCTCGACGCGGTCGACGTAGACGACCTTGGCCTCGTCGGCGTGCTTGCTGGTCGAGACGAACAGGGTCGCCTCCGCCATGCCGTAGGACGGCTTGATCGCGGACTTGGGTAGTCCGTAGGGACCGAACGCCTCGTTGAACTTCTTCATCGACGACGTGGTGACCGGCTCACTGCCGTTGATCAGACCGATGACGTTGGACAGGTCGAGGGGCTCGCCGTTCTTCGGCAATCCACGCTGCGCGGCGTGCTCGAACGCGAAGTTCGGTGCTGCCGCGAAGGTGCCTGCGCCGTCGGAGACAGCTGCGAGTTCCTTGATCCAGCGCCAGGGCCGCTGCACGAAGGCGCGCGGGCTCATGATGGTGATGTACTTGCCGCCGAGCGCCGGGAGGATGACGGTCAGCAGGCCCATGTCGTGGAACATCGGCAGCCAGGTGACGCCGCGGGAGTCGTGGTTGATCTCCATGCTGTCGACCATCTGCAGCGCGTTGACGCCCACTGCGCGGTGCGTGATCTCGACGCCGGCCGGCGTCCGCGTCGAACCGGAGGTGTACTGCAGATAGGCGATGTCGTCGAGCCCGGCCTTGGGCTCGACCCACGTCTCACCGACGCTGTCCGGGACGGCGTCGACGGCGATGATGCGGGGACGCTCCGCGGCGGGCAGGGCGCGGAAGAACGCGCGCACACCTGCGGCCGAGTTGCTCGCGGTGAGGATGGCGCTCGGCTTGCAGTCACCGAGGACGGCATGCAGGCGATCGGTGTGGCCCGGCTCGTCGGGATCGAACAGCGGCACCGCGATGGTGCCCGCGTAGATCGCACCGAAGAAGGCGATGACGTACTCGAGGCCCTGCGGTGCCAGGATCGCCACTCGATCGCCGGGCTGGGTGACCTGCTGCAGGCGAGCCGCGACCGCTTTGAGGCGAGTACCGAACTCGGCCCAGGTCAGCTCGTGAGCCTCGCCGTCACGTTCCCGGGAGTAGTCGACGAACCGGTACGCGAGCGTGTCGGAATTCTCCTGCACGTTCACCTCGACGTGACGGACGAGCGTCTGCCCTTCACCGATGGTGATGTGGCCGTTCTCATCGATGAAATCATCGAACGTGTGGCTCATTACTTCAATCTCCTCCGACACGAATCCGCTGCCACACAGCCTGCGTGACCTGGGCCCGCACCACCGGCTGCGTGCATGCAGACACCGAACAGCGTTTTATGTTACTGACTAGTAGCTCTTACGGTGTCGGTTTGGCACCTGGTTTGAAAGGCCAGCTACATGGTACCGACACGCGCCTGCGTCACTCGCCTTTCAGCAAGTCGACAACCGGCGCGAATGCTTCCATTTGAGTAGGGAAAACCCCGACATAGGACATCGTCGTCCGCGCGCGAACGTTACGGATCTGATCGGCAATTTCCTCGTATGTCCCGAATGCGAGGTATGGAGACGACAGGATGTCCTCGACGGTGAGCTTGACGTCGACGTCCACGTTCGGCGGATAGCCGTTGTCGAGTGCCGCCAGCGCCATCTCGGCCATCTGTTCACGGTCGTCGGTGACCACGATCGTGGTGATGGCCCAGTTCAGTTCGATGTCGTCGAACCGATCGCCCGCGGCGGCGCGAATGAGCTCGACTCGCTCGAGGGTCTTCTCGATGGTCATGCCCGAGAGCAACAGCTTGCCCTCCTTCGAGGTGCTCGGCACCACGGAGATGATGTCGGCATGCTTGGCCGCCAACGCGAGCATCTTCGGACCGCCACCGCCGATGCAGATCGGCGGACGCGGTCCCTGCCGCGGCCGAGGACTGCCCTTGAGACCGGTGATCGTGTAGTGCTTGCCCTCGAAATTGCATTCCTGACCGCGCAGCAGCACGTCGAGAATTTCGAGCGTCTCTTCCAACTTCTCGATGCGCACGCCCGGGCGGTCGTACGTGATGCCCGCCTTGTCGTACTCCTCACGCATCCAACCGGCGCCGAGACCGAGTTCGAGCCGCCCGCCCGACAGCACATCGATGGTGGCCGCATCCTTGGCCAGCACCGCGGGATGCCGGAAGCCGTTGGCCAACACAGCGGTGCCGAGCCGAATCTTGTCGGTGGCGACGGCGAGCGCGCCGAGTGCTGCGATGGGACCGACCTGGTTGCCCAGGTGATCGGGAATCATGAAGCTGTCGTAGCCCAGTTCCTCGGCCTGCTGCGCCAGCTTGATGAACTTCCGAGCCCCGCCCTCCTCGGCGTTTCCCTCTCCGCCCGCAGCGAATCGGAATTTACGCGGCCCTGGGGTCGCGGCCTCGGCGGAACTCATCTATTGCTCTCCTCGGAGTGTGGAGCGGTCTTGTTTCGGGTGGCGAGAGCAGCCCGGCCGGGGCCGATCTGCGCAGGTCCAAGGCGCCACTCTAGCCGCTGGCCCGACGCGATCACACCGGCTGGGGGTTTCACGACCCAGGTTTGTGCCCGGCAATAGATCGCCACACGTCGCGTTGTGACGTTTCCGTTATAAAAGCGTCAGCGCTCACGAATGCGGGGGCGTCGGGGCATTCTCGATCAGTCCGGCGGCCCACGAAGCGGTCCACTGAGTAGCCGTCGTACCGGATTCGTCGACGACGAAACTGTTGTACGACGCATGAACGGGGTTGCCTGCAGCACCGATCAGAATCTGGATGCTCTGCGGAATGTTGCGGAGCGACAATCCATCCGACGGCGACGAGCAGATCAGATCGCCGGGAGCACAGATCTGATTGGTCCGGTCGTCGAGAGCACCGAAGCCACCTTCCCGACGCCCCGTCATCGTGATACCGGGCAGGTCGAGTCCGCCGAGCGCTACCTCGGCACCGACGCCGTCGAGCGGGGCCGGAACATCGGTGCCGGAGACGCCGTCGCGTCGACCGTCGGCGATGAGGGTGACGCCGAGAACACGATCGGCCGAAATGGGACCGTTGCCCGCTCCGATGTCCGCTGCGATGTCGCCGGAGATGACCGCGCCCTGCGAGAAGCCTGCGAGGACGAAATTGGTCAACGGGCAACGCGCGCTGACATCGGTCATCTTCTGCACGGCGACGGCTTTGCCCTGGGTGCGGCTGTTGTTGTAGGACTCCTGGCCGTCCGGCGGCAGCGCGATGGGATTCGAGAACTGCGCCACGTACGGCACGGTGTAGACGTCCGCTCGCGAGCCGGGGAACTGCTCCTGCAACGGGCGAGTGACGTTGAGCATCAACGACACCGGGTTGGCCGTCGGGTTGTACGGATCGTCGGTGGCTGACGACTCCCAGGTACCGGGGATGGCGATGACCTGAACGTCGGGGCAATCGGCCGGCTGCGACGTCGGCTCCTGGGGGCCCGGAGGCACCGGAATTCCCGGTTCCTTCGGCAGCCTTCCGGCAAGCAGGTACCAGAGTGCGACGATGATCAGACCGAGGATCGCCGCAACGGCGATCACCGGAAGGATTCTGCGCTTACGCTTGGCCATCACCGTGGATCTCTACGGCCTGCAGTAGGTCGCCTGCGCGGCGGCGATGTAGGTCTGAGCCGCCTGCTGAGCCTGCGTCTCGCTCATCTGGGTTCCGGAAGCGCTGGCCTCGACGCCGACGTTCGCCGTGACGAAGGTCGAGATCTCCTCGGCCGTGACGCCCTGCGCCTGCGCGGCACAGATGTAATTGGCCGTCGAGACCGCGATGTCGCCGTTGCCCGCCGGGGTGATGCCCTGCTTCCTCAACTCGTCCAGGAAACTCTGACCGCGGTCGTCGATCTGACTTTCCGTCGGCCCCGGGAAATCGTCCGGGACGGGCTGAGGCTGCTCGGGCGGCGCAGTGGCCGCCTCCCCCGGACTCATGGTCGGCGCAGCGGTGGTGGTGCTCTCTGCAGCCGACGTCGTCGAACTCGCCTCGGTCGTCGTCTCGACGGCCGAGGTGGTGCTCGTCGGCGCTCCGGTCGCCGTCGAGTCGTCACTCCCGCAGGCCACCAGCATCGAACTCGCCGCAACGGCGAACACACCGAGCGACAGAGTCCTGGTGAGGGAATTACGCGTCATCGATCGAAATCCTTCGGTCGTCGGGTTCGCAGGCGAGAGTACCGCCGCGCTCTGTGAGAACTCTGAGCTGCTATCGGCAGGTTCTACGGCGCGATCGTGGCAACGCCGTCCTTCAGCGTGATGATGCCGAACTGGAAGTTCTGCTGCTTGCCGCCACCGTCGATGTCGAACTGATCGCTGGTGGGGTAGCCGAGCCGGCCGCCCTCGTAGCCGACCGATCCCCACGCGTCGAAGATCGGACCGTACGGAGTGGACCAGGCACCGCTCAGCGGGCTCCAGTAGATGTTGCCCGTCTCGAACTGGTTGAAGCGTCCGCCGTCCCTGATCGGACCGAGCTCGTTGGACTTGGGGAACCCGAGAGGTCCACCCTCCCAACCCAATTCGCCGTACTTGCCCAGAATCATGCCCTGCACCGAGTGCACACCGGCCTCGGGCGAGGTGTAGATGGCACCGATCTCGAAGCCCTGCACCGATCCGGGCTTGGTCGGGGTTTCGACCTCGTCGAGCACCGGGTAGCCGAGCGGTCCACCCTCGTAACCCTGGGCGGCCCACTCGTCGAGCACAGCGCCCATGACCGCGTGCGCGCCGGTCTGCGGCGTGAAGTAGACCATGCCGTTCTGGAAAGCGTTGAACCGTCCGCGACCGTCGGGAGTACCGATCTCGCCGGTCGTCGGGAAACCGAGAGCACCCTCGGGGCCCCCGTTGCCCTGATAGATGCCACCGATGGCACCGGCGACGACCTGCGCACCGGTGTCGGGAGTGAAGAAGACTCGACCGAAGGTGAAGTCCTGTGCGCGTCCACCGGCCACGTTGTATTCGGCGGTCAAGCACGGGCCGAGCCACGAATTGGCTCCGCTCGCGTTGCCGATCAGGCCGGCGGCGCTGCACGCGGGCTTGTCCACCTCGACGCCGAGCGCGGTGGCGAGCTGCGGCCACAGCTGATGCAACTCGAACTGCCAGTACGGCCACGAGTGCGTGCCCGACGGCCGGTAGTTGACCTGAGCGGGGATGCCGAGCTGGTTGAGTTTGGTGGCGAACGTCTGCGAGGTCAGTCGCGACAGAATCTCCAGACCCATGCCTGCGTAGTTGGTGCTCACACCAGGAATGGGCGACGGCTGATCGTAGGGTCCGGCCGAGCCGTTGCCACTCGAGATGTAGAGACTGACACCTTCGAGCTTGTCGGCCAGCACGTACGGATCGTGCTGGGCCCACAGCGAGTTCGACGGCGGTCCCCACATGGCGCTGGAGTTGAACCCACCGGCGTCGGTCATCGCGTACTGAATGGCCTGCGGCATACCCAGCGAGGTGGTGCTCAGGATGCCCGAGAGCGAACCGGCGAACTTGAAGAAGCCGGGATTGCGCGCGGCGAGGAACATCGCGGACGTGCCGCCCATCGACAGTCCGACGACGCCGCGGTTGTCGGTGCTACGCCAGTCGCGCTCGAGAATCGGCGGGAGCTCCTCGGTCAGGAACGTCTCCCACTGGTAGTTCTTCCCGTTGTCCTGATCGACCCAGTCGGAGTAGAAGCTGGACTGGCCGCCGATGGGCAGGACCACGTTGACGTTCTTGTCGGCGAAGTACGACTCGGCGTCGGTCTCGGCCGTCCAGCCGTTCTCCTGGTCGGTCGCTCGCAGGCCGTCGAGCATGTACACCTGCGGGAACGTCGCCTGAGGGTTGATGTTCCAGTCACGCGCGAGCAGCAGCTGAACCTGAATGGGCGTTCCCATCGAGGGCGACTGGATCCACAGCGCGACGCGACGATCGGAGAGCCAGTCCACCGAAGTGACGGTGGCACCGGATGTCTGCGTGTAGGCGGGGCCGGCCAGTGCAACAGGGGCCGTCCTGGCGACGGGGGCAGCGGAGGCAACGGTTGTCGTCGCGAAGGGGATCATCAGCGCGGAAGCGACGGTCAATGCTGCTGCCGCTCGCCGAGCCCGTGTACCGGCCGATGTAGTCCGACCGAACCGAACAAGCTCAGTGCGCATGATGGTGACTCTCTTTCGACGTGACATTCGAAGGTCTCCTATCGAGACATGCTTCGTATGTCTTTCTACACGTGCCCGCTGCCGACGAGAAGCAGACGCGCTGTGACTGGTGGTGCAATTGTGAACAGAGGTGCCGCTAACGATCCGGTGGAACAGAAATGCCGCCCGGCGTAGGGACGCGGGCGGCACTTCCGGAGAACATGGAGATGGTGAACGTCAGGCGTTCAGGGCTTCCAGGATCTGGCCGCGAGCCTTCCACAGCTCGGCTCCCCAGTACGGCCATGCGTGAATGCCGTTGGACGGGAAGCTGTAGGTGGCCGGAATGCCGAGGGTGTTCATGCGGATCTGGAATGCACGGGTGTTGGCGAGCGAGAGGGCCTCGAGCGCCATGCCGTTGGCGGTGTTGTAGAAATCGATCGGCGCGGCCGGTCGATCGAACTCGCCGGGCAGACCACTGGCGGCCGAGATGTACAGGGACATGCCCTCGAGCCTCGGTGCGAAGACGAACGGGTCGTTACGCAGCCACGCCGGGTTCCAGGGCGGTCCCCACATGGAGTCGACGTTGAAGCGTCCGGCATCGAGCATGGCGACGCGGATGGCCTCACGCATGCCGGGCGCGGAGATGTTGAGGTAGCCCGAGAGCGAACCGGCGAACTTGAACTGATCGCGGTGGTACGCGGCGAGCGTCAGAGCGGCCGAACCACCCATGGACAGTCCGAGTACACCGTTGTTGCTGCGCGAGACGCCGTAGTTCTCGAGGAACGCGGGCAGCTCCTGGGTCAGGAACGTCTCCCACTTGTAGGTGACTTCCTGGCCGTTGAAGTTCGACGAGGTGTACCAGTCGCTGTAGAAGCTCGACTGACCGCCGACGGGCATGACGAGGGTCACGTTGTCGTTGGCGAACTGATCCTGCGCGTTGGTCTCGAACGTCCAGGCGTTGCGGTCGTCGCGGGCGCGCAGTCCGTCCAGCAGGTAGAGAGCAGCGTTGCCGCCGCGGGCCGCCCACTGGACCTGAACCTTGATGGGGCCCATCTCGGACGGAACGATCAGGTCCTCACGGCCACCGGCAGGCGTCTGGTGCACGACGGGAGCAGGCGCTGCAACAGCTACCGCTCCACCGACGACACCGGCTGCGATGGGAAGGACGAGCGCGGCAGCACCGACGCCGAGCAGGCGCTGACGCCAGCGTGAAGACGCCTTCGGGGTTCTGCTGAGGCCGGCAAATCGCATGAATCGTGCTCTCTCTCATCTACGCGGTCTCCGCGACATGCGGCCCCCGGCAATCGAACAGGGCTTTCTGGGTGGCCCCTCGAGGCCAGGGACGATGTGGTCCCGAAAAACTGAGGTTCTGCTGTGAAAACAGGCAAACCGCTCGATGGAGGTTATTCCATCGAGCGGTTCCAAGGCAAAACTGTGATCAGCGTCCCAGTTTCACCTCGACGTTTCCTTGAAACAGGAGACTATCCTGCTCGGCCCCCGCTGAACAGGCCTGAAAAGTCGTGAAGTTTCACGAAGGGCCGAAAAGCGGGAGAAACGACCGAAACGAAGTGTGACCGGTCAGCCACCGATGTTGGCGCTCAGGTCCGGTGCCATGATGCGGATCTGCTCGCCCCAGTAACCCCACTGGTGGGTACCGACGGCCGGGAACGCATACGTGACGTTGTTGGCGCCGATGCTCGCCATCCGGATCTGGAACGCCCGGCTGTTCGCCAACGCGATGGCCTCGAGGCCCATGCCGTTGGCGGTGTTGTAGTAGTCGATGAAGCTCTGCGGGCGATCGAGTCCGCCGGGCAGACCGCTACCTGCGAACACCCACACACGGGTTCCGTTGTCGCGCAGACGAGGCGCGAAGACGAACGGGTCGTTGCGCAGCCACGCCGGATCCCACGGCGGTCCCCACATCGCGTCGATGTTGTAGCGGCCGGAGTCGAGCAACGCCAGACGCATCGCTTCACGCATGCCGGGAGCAGAGATGTTCAGGTAGCCGGACAGCGAGCCCGCGTAGCTGAACTGGTCCGGGTGGTAGGCGGCGAGCGTCAGAGCGGCCGATCCACCCATGGAGATACCGATGACACCGTTGCGGTTGGGGTTGAAGCCCCAGTTGGCGCGCAGGTTCTCACGCAGGTTCTGCGTCAGGAAGGTCTCCCACTTGTACGTGGTCTGCTGGCCGTTGAAGTTCGACGGTGCGTACCAGTCGGAGTAGAAGCTCGACTGTCCGCCGACCGGCTGGACGACGTTGATGTTGTACCCGGCCAGTACGGCACCGGCGTCGGTCTCGTGCTCCCAACCGGAGATGTCGGTGGTGGCCCGCAGCCCGTCGAGGAGGTAGACGACGCGGTCGGTGTTACCGTCCGCGGCGCGCCAGACGCGACTCTTGATCGGACCCATCGACGAGTCCGTCCATACGTCGATGGCATTGCCGTCGAAGGCCGCGTTTGCAGTCGCGCCACCGCCGGCTACAGCCAATCCCAGTGGTAGGACCACTGCCATCAGCATGGACGTGGCGGCGCGGCGTCCCCAGGACCCACCCCGCTTGTCCTCGGACCGGCTCTTCCTTCTACCCAGCATGCACTCGACCTCTCAGCTGCTTCGTCGTCACATCGGTTACGCAATCAACGCTTGATCTCGCAAGTCCATCATGTCTGCCGCCCGACCACACAGGTCGGACGCATACACATCCTCCGCACTTATCGCGCGAAGGACGACCCCCGTTACATGATCGAGATAGCTCATCTTGGCGTCGACACCAATTCGGCGCAACCCGGTGACCTTTTCGTGTTCGGACACCTAATTGTCCGCCTTCAATATCGGGGCCGGAAGATCACATCGTTGTATTTCGTACTTCGGCACCCGATCGAACCGATATCCGGCGTAGAAGAGCGAACGCTTGACATTCCGGACGAACAATTCCTTCGTCAACGGAGCTCGATACGAGGTGAGCAGTTCCTGGGTGTCGGGGCAGGTCAGCGCAACCTGAGCCTCGGTGACCCAGTCCTCGTCCATGTACCAGGGCAGGTACGGATGAACGGCGACGAGGCCGAGATCGGCCACCACCCAGTCCGGATACAGGTTCTTGTCGTGTCCGATCCGGCCGTTCTCGAGCCGCTCGGTGTGCGACGCCAACGGGTACGCCAGCCCCATCTGGTCGATGACCCGCACGTCGAGGCCGACGTTCATGCTGGTCATTCCGAGGTTCAGGAAGAAGACGGTGTGACCGAAGCCACCTTCCGGGATGGGGAGCGGCGGGGGAACGACATCCCAGTAGGTGAACTGCGCCGACGGCAACAGCAGGCCTCCGTCCGGAGTGTCCTCGATCGCCTCGACCATCCCACGCATCCGCGGGTAGTCGAGGTAGTCCGAGGCCAGGATCGGGTGGGCGTGCCCGGTGTTGAGCGAGTAGAACGCCCGCTCGTCGACGATGCCGCTCCGGCCGACGATCGAACCCTGCGGCATACCCGTCGTATTGGCGGCCACGACGGCCCAGACCACGATGCCGCCCCAGACGAAAAGATCGGCGACAAATATCGCGGTGGCGCGGTCTGCAGACCACCGTTTCGGAAGGGCGACCGGCAGCACCGAAATCGGCAACAAAAGCGTGAACAATGCCGGCAACAATGTCCGGCCGTGCATGAAATCGCCGCCGACGCGAATCGCGTACAAAGCCAGCAGAAGGCCACTGATCACCACGAAGACGACCACGGCGGTCGGCGTCCGTAGCGCTGCGAGCCAGCCGCCGACGGTGCGGGGCAGGGACAACCGCACTCGGGAGGCCGACAGAACGGCACCGACGACGAGCAGTACGAGTGGCAGCCACAGCAGGTACGGGCCCACGAGGTTGGACAGGTACTCGAACCCCTGCGACCACTTGGCTCCGCCGGCATCCTTCGACACCGCGGTGTTGGGGTACGGCAGGCCGTAGTAGCCCATGCGCCAGATCTGGTAGAGCACCGGCACGGCTCCGGCGAAAACGAACACTCGGAGCCTGGACAACCAACTCTGCGGGGCCAGGAAGATCATCGCCAGGGCCAGCACCGCCACGATGGACAGTTCCGGACGCACCAGCGGGCCGAGGCCGGCGAAGAACGCCAGCAGCAGCAGCTCGGCACCACCGCTCCGGCGCTGGCCCCAGCGAACCATCAGCAGCCACAGCATCGCCAGCCAGAAGATGACCAGGCAGGTCTCGAGGCCGGACGTCGCGAAGTCGCGGGCAGGAGGAACCGCGATGTAGACCAGGACGCCTGCGGGCAGGAACAGGGTCTTCGACGCAGTACGCCCTCGCAGCGCGAACGTGCCGATCATCGCGATGACGACGGCCGCCGTGGACAGTACGAGCGCGATCGTCAGGACGACGTACTCGAGGCGTCCCTCGCTCAGCCAACTGCCTGCGTAGACGAGGTACGTCCAGATGGTGCTGGTGTTGGTCTCGACTCGTTCGCCCGCGTTGAACACCGGTCCGTTGCCGGCCAGCAGGTTGCGGACGGTGCGCAGCACGATCAGCCCGTCGTCGGCGATCCAGCGGCGCTCCCACGCACCCCAGAGGAACAACGCCCCGGTGACCACGGTCCCGATCCAGAAGACGGGCCGGGTGATCGATGCCCGAGCGGAGTTCTCTTCTCGCGCGTCTCGCTGGTCAGGCGAGGTAGACAGCGACACCAACCACTCCGATCCACGCTATGGCGAGTAGCTGCAGAACCCTGTCTCCCAACGCGATCTCTTCGGGTTCGCCTGCCTCGCCGCCATCGACATCCACTGCGTATCGCAGGATTGCGATGGTAAACGGAATCATCGAGATCGCGAACCAGTTGGCGTCCGTGCCGGCGTCTTCCTGGAACGCCCACAGGCCGTAACAGATGACGACGGCCGTTGCCGACAGCGTCCAGACGAATCGCAGGTACGTGGTGGTGTAGTTCTCGAGCGATTTGCGGATCTTCGCTCCGGTGCGTTCGGCGAGCTGCAGCTCGGCGTAGCGCTTACCGGCAGCCATGAAGAGCGATCCGAACGCCATGATCAGCAGGAACCACTGCGACAGCGGGATCGAGGCGGCGACGCCACCGGCGATCGCGCGCAGCAGGAAGCCCGAGGACACGATGCAGATGTCGAGCACGGCCTGGTGCTTGAGACCGAAGCAGTAGGCCAGCTGGATCACGATGTAGACGCCGATGACCAGCGCCAGTTTCCAGTTCGCGAGGAACGAAAGACCGATGGCGAGGGCGAAGGACACCACGGCCATCGCGTAGGCGATGTTGACGGGCAGCACACCCGCGGCGATCGGCCGGAACCGCTTGGTGGGGTGTGCGCGGTCGGCCTCGACATCGAGGGCGTCGTTGACGAGGTAGACCCCGGACGCGGCGAAGCAGAACACGACGAATGCGAGCGCGACGGACAGCAGCACGTCGGGGTCGGTGACCGAGCCCGCGGCCAGGGGTGCAGCGAGCACCAGGACGTTCTTGACCCACTGACGCGGACGAAGCGCCTTGACGATGCCGTCCGCCAGGTTCTTCGGCGGCGCGCCTACGGGTGCGGCATCCTCGCTCATTTGTCTCCTTCGAACTTCACGACGGCCGCAGCCGTCAACGCGCCGAGTGCCGATCCTGCCAGCACATCGGTGGGGTAATGGACTCCGAGCACCAAGCGCGAGAGCAGCATGGGTGGGACGAGGACCGCCGGTAACGGTAGCCCGGTCACCCGGCCGAGGAGAACCGCGGCGGCTGTGGTGGATGTCGCATGCGAGGACGGAAAGCTCAGCTTGCTGGGCGTCGAGACGTTGATGCGCACGGCCGGATCGTGGGGACGTGGCCGACGCACGATTCGCTTGATGACGATCGACGCGGCGTGGGAGCCCACTGCCCCGACTGCCACCGAGGCCCACTGACGCCGACGCGGCTTGTCCAGCGCAGCACCGATACCGGCGATCGCGACCCAGCCGAGTGCGTGTTCGCCGAAGTGCGACATGCCGCGGGCGACGGTGATCGCGCCGGGGGCACTGCCGACGGTGCTCTGCACCTTCTCGAGGATCCTGACTTCCGTCGGGGCCTCGGTCTGGCCCTTACGCCTGGTAACGAAAGACACGTTCCCACGTTTCCTTACTGGTCAGGTGCGGCACGGCATCGCGATACCGAGCCTTGAGGGCGGGGAATTCGGCCGCCAACTGCTTGCGCAGCGACAGTGCTTCCTTGAGCAGCGCCGCGGCCTGAGCGCGGTCTCGCTTGCGGTAGACGACGCCCCGGCCGTCGGCTGTGGTGACGGTGACGCCGTCGACCTGAGAGAGCAGGAACCAGCGCGCGTCGAGAGTCGGGACGTTGAGCTGTGGGCGGTCGTGATGCTGGGTGTGCGCGGGCTTTGCGTTGTGCAGCAAGCCTTTTGCCAACCGGCTGATCTTGGCGAGCGGGTTGGTCGGCAGCCCGACGGCTCCCACTTCCTCACCGGAGGCGAGGGGCAGCTCCGTGGAACTGCCCACGACGACGGCGTCGGGAAATTCCTTGCGCAGCGCGTGCACGGTCGGCAGCGCGGTGGGCAGGATCTCGAGGATGTGCTCGGGGCCGGCCAGGAAGTCGCGGATCGCGAGGTTCTGAATGGCGACCGTCGAGTATTCGAGACACAGCAGATGCTTGACCGTGGCCTTGATCGTGTCGAGCACCAGGCCCTTGCCGTCGCCCGGCATGTGCAGCGATGCGACCACGAGGCGATTGCGCAGATGGAAGTACGCCTGCCAGTCGATGGCGTCGTCCTTGTCGCTCCACGCCATGTGCCAGATGGCCGCACCCGGCAGTGTCACCGTCGGGTAGCCGGCTTCCCGTGCGCGCAAGCCGTATTCGGCGTCGTCCCACTTGATGAACAGCGGCAGTGGCTGGCCGAGCTCCTCGGCGACGACGCGGGGGATCATGCACATCCACCAGCCGTTGTAGTCGACGTCGATGCGGCGGTGCAGCAGCTTGCTGGTGCGCAGCGGGTCCTCGGAGAAGTCGTGGTCGTACTCCACGTTCTGTGCGCCGGTCCACATGAAGTTGCTGCGATCGATCACTTCGCCCATGACGTGCAGGTGGCTGCGCGCCTGCAGGTTGAGCATCTGGCCACCGACGAGCGTGGGGACCTTGGCGAATCGCGACATGGCCAGCGCCCGCAGGATCGAATCGGGCTCGATCTCGATGTCGTCGTCCATGAACAGGATGTGTTGGCAGGCAGTGTTGTTCAGTGCCTCGTACATGATGCGGCTGTATCCGCCGGACCCGCCGAGGTTGGCCTGATCGTGGATGGCGAGTCGGCCGCCGAGGGCAGCTGCGGCATCGTCGAATCCGGGCTCGTCCTTGGCCTTGCGGGTGCCCTGATCGGGCATGATGACCGCCTGGATCACATCCAGCACCAGAGGGTCCGAGCCAAGAGCCACAAGGGCTTTGACGGCGTCGGTCGGGCGATTGAACGTGGGGATGCCGACCGCGACGGTGGCCTCGCCCGGCGCGTCGATCGGCGCGTACCAACCCGCGCTCTCGAGCACCACCTCGGAATCGGAGGTGATGTCGAACCAGATCCAGCCGCCGTCCTCGAACGGACCGAGGTCGATCAGGAACTCCTGTGCTGCATCGCCGTCCACGGCCTCGCGGCCCTCGACGTGGATGCGCGACGCGTCGGCCTTGGACCGGTAGACGTCGATTCGGCAGTGTCCGGAGACCTCGACGCGCAGCACCACGGACTTCAGGACGCTGTAGCGCCGCCAGTAGCTGGCCGGGAACGCGTTGAAGTAGGTACAGAACGACACCTCGGACTCGGAGCCGATCGTGACCGAGGTCCGCGAGAGCGAGTGTGCCCGTTTGGCGTTGGTGAGCGCTTCTTCGAGGTACAGCGTGCGTACGTCGAGCGGTTCACCGGAACGTGGCAGCAATACTCGCTGCAACAGTGACTTGCCGAGAACCGGCGCGGCGTCGGCGATGCCGTCCTCGAGGAGGTGCTTGGCGGTCACTTGTCGCCTGCCAGGGGTGCACCGGTCTCGAAGTGCGGGGCCAGGGTGTTCTCGTACATGTTCAGCGCGCTCGCGATGGCCATGTGCATGTCCAGGTACTGGTAGGTGCCGAGTCGGCCACCGAACAGCACTCCGCTCGCGGCCGCTTCGGCCTTGGCGCGGTCGCGATAGGCCTCGAGCTTCTGCCGATCGTCGGGAGTGTTGATCGGGTAGTACGGCTCGTCGCCGCTCTTGGCGAAGCGGGAGAACTCGCGCATGATGACCGTCTTGTCGGTCGGGTACTGGCGCTCGGGGTGGAAGTGACGGAACTCGTGGATCCGGATGAACGGCACGTCACCGTCGTTGTAGTTCATCACCGGGGTGCCCTGGAAGTCACCCGTCGGGAGTACCTCGGTCTCGAAATCGATTGTCCGCCAGCCCAGTTCGCCCTCGGAGTAGTCGAAGTAGCGGTCCAGCGGGCCGGTGTAGACGATGGGAGCGTCGGGGCTCTCGGCCACGAGCTCGGCCTTGACGTCGAACCAGTCCGTGTTCAACCGGACCTCGATCTTCTCGTCGGCGGCCATCTTCTCGAGCCACGCGGTGTAGCCGTCGACCGGCAGACCCTCGTAGGTGTCGTTGAAGTAGCGGTTGTCGAACGTGTACCGCACCGGCAACCGGGTGATGTTGCCCGCGGGCAGATTCTTCGGATCGGTCTGCCACTGCTTGGCGGTGTAATCCTTGATGAACGCCTCGTACAGCGGGCGCCCGATCAACGAGATCGCCTTCTCCTCGAAGTTCTGCGCATCCTTCGAGTCGAACTCGTTGGACTGCTCTTCGATGAGTGCCCGCGCCTCGGCAGGCGAGAAGTACTTGCCGAAGAACTGCGAGATCAGGCCCAGGCCCATCGGGAACTGATACGACTGGCCCTTGTGCAGGGCGAAGACACGGTGCTGGTAGCTCGTGAAATCGGTGAACTGGTTGACGTAGTCCCAGACCCGCTTGTTCGAGGTGTGGAACAGATGCGCGCCGTACTTGTGGATCTCGATACCCGTCTCGGGCTCGGCCTCGGAGTACGCGTTGCCGCCCAGGTGGTGCCGCCGATCCAGCACGAGGACACGCTTGCCCAACTGGGACGCCGCCCGCTCCGCCACGGTCAGTCCGAAGAACCCGGATCCGACGACGATGAGGTCGTATCGGCCGGTCACGGAGGCGTCGGAAGAGGTGGTCTCGGGGCTTACAGCAGTCACGGGCAACCAGGGTATCCGACGATCGTGACCGCTCTGCCCCGCCAGGCGTCGGTCGGCAGGTCGGAGGTCAACCGGGCAGGCGTCGAAGCAGGTAGGTATCCATCACCCAGCCGTGCCGGGACTTGACCTCCTCGCGGGCGCGGCGAATCTCGCCCAGCACGTCGTCGAGCGGACCCGACACCAGCTTCTCGTCCGCCGTCCCCAGGTTGGCACCCCAGTGGATGCCCCACCCTGCGCCGGTCAGCGCGCTGCAGGCCAGATTGCCGTCGAGCATGACCACGAGGTTGTCGAGACCGGCGGCGACGTCGCCTGCCAAGTTGCGGCCGGTGGTGATGACGATCGGCCCGCCGATGCGGTTGAGCACGAGGCGGTGACTCGCCGCCAGCATCGACACGCTGGAGATGCCGGGTGTGACATCGAACTCGATGTCGCCGCGCAACGCGGCCAGCCGCTCGACGACGCGGATCGTGCTGTCGTAGAGCGCGGGGTCTCCCCAGACGAGGAATCCGACGACGGTGCTTTCGGCGAGGGCGTCGAGCACATCGGCGTAGGCGCGGGCGCGGGCGTCGTGCCAATCGAGGACAGCGGTCTCGTACTGCCGGGGCGATCGGTCGCGTGGCGGGTCGGGCACCTCGATCACCCGGTAGCTGCCGCCGTGGTGGCGTTCGAGGACCTCCTGCCTGGCTGTTGCGAGATCGCCGACGGAGGCACCCTTGTCCGCGACGATGAACACGTCCACGGCCCGCAGTTTCTCGACAGCCTGGACGGTCACCTGATCCGGGTGGCCACCGCCGATGCCGATCAGATGGATTCTCACGAGCGGTCCCGGCACGCGTCGTACAGGTGGGATTCGGTGACGACGCGTCGAGCCAGGGCTGGCCCCACCAGAATCACCGCCGCCTGTCGCAGGTCGGCGGCCTCGACCTGGTCGGCGATGTCGGCCAAAGTGCCGCGCAGGATCAGCTCGTCCGGCTTGCTGGCGTGGAATACGACCGTGGCGGGGCACTCGGGACCGTAGAACTCGGTCAGTTCGTCGGCGATGATGCGGGTGCGGGTGATCGCCAGGTGCAGCGCAAGCGTTGCCCTGGTGGCGGCGAAGTTCTTCAGCGCCTCGGTATCGGGCATCGCCGTCGAGCGGGCCTGCGCGCGCGTCAGCACCACCGACTGCGTCACTTCCGGAACCGTCAGCTCGACGCCCAATGCGGCGGCTGCGGCGGCGTAGGCCGGAACGCCAGGGGTGACGTCCCAGGGCACGCCTGCGGCGTCGAGTCGAGCGGACATCTCCGCCAACGCGGAGTAGAGGGACGGGTCCCCCGAGCACAGCCGCGCGACGTCCTCCCCGCGCTCGTGCGCGGCGACCAGCTCTTCCGTGATGGCGTCGAGGTCGAGTTTCGCGGTGTCGACCAGTCGGGTGCCTGCAGAGCAGTGTTCGAGGATCGCGTCGTCGATGTAGGTACCGGCGTAGACGCAGACCGGGCTCGACCGCAGAAACTCGACGGCCCGCAGCGTGAGCAGGTCGGCAGCACCTGGTCCGGCTCCGATGAAGTGCACAGTCACAGCTCGAAAGCGTAGAGGACACGTCCGACGCGCCGCGCCGCTCGAACTTCCCGCCGATGGCTAACTGTCAAGCTAAGGTTTAGCCTTGTGTCTGATGGGACTCATGTTGCTGATGTGATTCATGTTGTTCAGCAACTGGAGATCCTACGACGCGTACCTACCAACAACCAGGGAGTACCGCCTTGCCGAACCGTCGAACGAAGCCGTCGATCGTTCTCGGTGCTGTCGCACTGCTGGCCGTCGCGACCCCTTTTGCGGTCGCAGGCCTCACCGACAGCACGACAACCGGAGTTCGACCGGCCAACGAGACAACCCCCGTCACTGTGCCGACCAAGATCGTCGAGACCGCGCTGAGCGCTGCACCGGACATCGTGATTCCGCTGCAGGAGCTCACCGGACTGCCGTTGCCGGATCTGCGGCTCTCCGATCTGAAGTACCTGCCGCTGCCGGATTCCATCGTGATCCCGCCGATCGAGATTCCCGACATCCCGGGTCTCACCACGCCCGCGCCGGGCAACGCGACCGCTCAGGCACCCATTCCCCGGGTCGATGCGTCCGCGCCGGTCAGTCCCCTGCCGGTCAATCCAGAAGCTGCCGATCCGACCGGCCCGCCGCTCGGTGCCGCCGTCAAGGAGATCAAGCAGGACACCCCGTTCAGTATGGTGGCCCTGACCTCCGAACAGCTCGACGGTGCGACCGCTCAGGTTCGCCGCCAGCTCGAGGACGGATCCTGGGGCCCGTGGCTGGAGACTGCGCCGGTGGACAGCACGGCGGACGACTCGGCTCCCGCGCCTGCCAAGCAGGGCACCGAACCGATCTTCGTCGGACTGACCAACGCGGTGCAGGTTCTGCTGACGCCGCTGACGAGCAGTGCAGCTCCCGAAAGCTTCGCGGCTGCACCGGTTCCCGAGGTTCCGGTCGTCGAACTGCCTGCCGCCGACGCTCCAGCCGAGGCTCCCGCTGCTGCGGAACAGCCGTTGGGCTACACCCCGGCATCGTCGAGCAAGCCACTGCGCCAACAGGATCCGGCCCCGGTAGATCCCGCGGCCCCGGCACCTGCAGTCGAAGCACCTGCAGTGGATCCCGCCCAGCCCGAAACCGCGCCGGAAGGCACGGCGGATCAGTTGGCTGCTGCGGTCAATGACATCAGCGCCGTCCTCATCACCCCCGGCACGTCGCCGGTCGACTCGGCATTGAACGACATCGCCACTCCCGTCGCCGGTGACGCAGGCCCCAAGGTCATCACCCGCGCTCAGTGGGGTGCCGACGAGTCGATTCGTTGCGCCACACCGACTGTCGACGACTTCCTGGGCGGTGCCACCGTGCACCACACCGCAGGCAGCAACGACTACTCCAAGTCCGAATCGGCCGAGATCGTTCGCGCCATCTACGCGTACCACGCGCAGACACTCGGCTGGTGCGACATCGGCTACAACGTCCTCGTGGACAAGTACGGCCAGATCTTCGAGGGCCGCGCGGGCGGCTTGGACAAGCCGGTCCAGGGCGCACACTCGGGCGGGTTCAACGAGAACACGATGGGCATCGCCATGATGGGCGACTACTCCAACGAGGATCCCTCGCAGGAGACCATCGATTCGGTCGGCAAGTTCCTCGGATGGCGACTCGGCAAGGCCGGTCTCGACCCGAAGGGCACCACCACGATGACCTCGGAGGGAACGGATTTCACGTTCGTCGGCAAGGGCAAGAGCGTCGACCTGCCGGTGATCTTCGGTCACCGCGACGTCGGCAACACCGAATGCCCGGGTGACTCCGGATACGCACGGCTCGGGGAGATCCGCGACATCGCTGCGGCCAACCTCGGCGGCGGAGATGCCACTCCGGTATCGCCCGATGCTCCCGATACCGCACCCGATACCGCGGTGACCGACCCGGCACCGTCACGACCGGGCACGGACGCCAGTTCCACTCTGGGCGAGAACATCCCGGCCCTGGTCGCCGAGCTGCAGCGGCTGGCGGCGACCAGTCCCGTCGCACAGAAGTGGTTGGCGTCGGGCGGAGAAACCGGCTCGCTCGGCGTTCCGGTGAGCGGTCTGGTGCAGGTGAGCGGCGGCCGTGAGAAGGCGCAGTTCGCCAACGGCGAGATCATCACCAACATGGCCGGTCAGGCCGTGGCCGTGATCGGCAAGATCTTCCAGCAGTACGCGCAGCAGGGTGGCGTCGACGGCGTGCTCGGTCTGCCGATCACGGACGAGTTCCGGGTGCCGGAGGGCTTCCGGACCGACTTCGAGAACGGTTCGCTGATCTTCAACGAGCTCACCGGAATCGTCACCACGGTGATCAAGACGTACAACGACACCTACAACGCGGAGATGCAGAACCCCGTCGCAGCACCGGTGGAACCGGCTCCTGCACCTGAGCCTGCTCCCGCACCGGAGCCCGCACCCGCGGGCTGAGTTCCGACAGTCGACAAGGGCCGAGTCACCGTGGTGACTCGGCCCTTGTCGTGTTCGGATACACCGGGAGACCTGAGGGTCACCACCAGCGTTCGAGAACCTGTGCCACTCCGTCTTCTGCGTTGGTGACGGTCACTTCGTTCGCTGCCGCGACGGCAGCGGGGTGCGCGTTGCCCATCGCGACGCCCAGTCCCACCATCGACAGCATCGGCACGTCGTTGGGCATGTCGCCGAACGCCACGATGTCCTTGACGTCCACCGACAGAGTCTCGGCGACCTTGGCCAGGCCCGATGCCTTGGTGATGCCCGGTGCCGACAGCTCGATGAGTCCGTTGTCGGTGGAGAACGTCAGGTCGGCTCGACCGGAGATCAGTGGGGACAGGATGTCGGCCATGTGTCCGCTGGTGGAACCGGACAACCGGATCAGCAGCTTGACGGCCGGAACGTCGACCACGTCGTCCTCGGTCATCTCGACGTTGTCCGGGTTCAGCCAGGCGTGCTCGTATCCCGGGGAGCTGACGAACTGCGGCGTGGCCGAGTCGTGAGCCGTCTGCCCCACTCGCTCGGCGGCAAGTCCGCAGCCCGGGAGCGCGCGATACGCGACATCGGCCAACCACTGCAGCGTCTGCACCGAGAGCGTCTCGGCGCTGAGAACGCGATCGTTGGCGGCGTCGTAGATGACCGCACCGTTGGCGCACACCGACATCGGCGCGTATCCCAGCTGATCGACGACGGGGTGGATCCACCGCGGCGGCCGGCCGGTGGACAACACGAAGGGAACTCCGTCGGCCACGACGGCCGAGACGGCGCGCTTGGTGCGCTCGGTGACACGTTCGTGCTGGTCGAGCAAGGTGCCGTCGACGTCGCTTGCGACGAGTCGGGGGGCGGGGCGGGTGGTGTTCGGCGCGTTGGTCATCGTGACGTCATTCTGCCCTAGTGTCGAAGTGCCCTGTTTTCGACATGCACGTCTTCGATGTGGAAGGAACGGTAGATGACATCTGTGAACCGTCAGATCCGGCTGGCTCAGCGCCCGGTGGGACGTCCCGACGAATCGACGTGGAACCTCACCGAGGAACCGATTCCCACTCCTGGCGACGGCGAATTCGTCGTCACCGTCGACTACGTCTCTCTCGACCCGGCGATGCGCGGCTGGCTCAACGATGCGCGCTCGTACGTGCCGCCCGTCGGCATCGGCGAGGTGATGCGGGCGCACGCCGTGGGCCGGGTGCTGGAATCCCACCATCCCGATTATGCAGTCGGAGAGATCGTTTCGGGTTCGTTCGGCGTCACCGAGCATGCACTGTCGGACGGTACGGGGGTACAGAAAGTCGACGAATCCATCGCGCCTGCTCCCACCTGGCTCGGGGCACTCGGATTCCCCGGGCTCACGGCCTATTTCGGTCTGATGGACGTCGGCAAGCTCACCGAAGGCGATACCGTGGTGATCTCCGGAGCCGCCGGTGCCGTGGGCAGTATCGCGGGGCAGATCGCGAAAGCCAAGGGAGCCACTGTGATCGGCATTGCCGGTGGACCCGAGAAGTGCGCGTGGCTCACCGAAGAACTGGGCTTCGACGCGGCGATCGACTACAAGAACGAGTCGGTGTACAAGGGCCTGAAGGCGGCTGCACCGAAGGGCATCGACGTGTATTTCGACAACGTCGGCGGCGAAATTCTCGACGCGGCCCTCTCCCGACTGCGCAAGGGAGCGCGAGTGGTGTTGTGCGGAGCCATCTCCGGCTACAACGCGACGGACCCGCAGCCCGGCCCGGCGCATTACCTGTCGCTACTGATCAATCGGGCATCGATGACGGGGTTCATCATCTTCGACTACCTCGATCGCTACCAGGAGGGCATCGACGCGCTGTCCGAACTGCTCACCAGCGGCAAGATGACCGCACGCGAGCAGATCGAGATCGGCGGCGTCCCCGCTTTCGGATCGACCCTGAACCTGCTGTTCGACGGGGCGAACACCGGCAAGCTGGTTCTCGAGGTCGGCGAACGCACCCACGACTCGGAATTATGACGCCGCCTCGTTCGTTGAACCCCACGTATCGACCGATAAAGAAATAGGAGAGCAACGATGTCTGCAGCCACCGAAACCGCCATTCTCGCCGGAGGATGCTTCTGGGGAGCCGAAGAGCTCGTCCGCAAGCTCCCGGGAGTGATCTCGACCCGCGTCGGCTACACCGGCGGCGAGGTCCCCAACGCGACGTACCGAAACCACGGCAATCACGCCGAGGGCCTCGAGGTCGTCTACGACCCCACCCAGACGACATACCGCGATCTGCTGGAGTTTTTCTTCCAGATCCACGACCCCACCACCAAGAACCGTCAGGGTAACGACATCGGAGCCAGCTACCGCTCGGCGATCTTCTACCTGAACGACGAGCAGAAGCGCGTCGCCGAGGACACCATCGCCGACGTCGACGCGTCGGGACTGTGGCCCGGCAAGGTCGTCACCGAGGTGACCCCGGCCGGAGATTTCTGGGAGGCCGAGCCCGAGCACCAGGACTACCTGCAGAAGTACCCCGAGGGATACACCTGCCACTGGGTGCGTCCGGAATGGAAGCTGCCGCGTCGGGCCAACGCCTAGGAGCGGCTGCGCCGTATGTGCGTGTTTACTCGTAGCCTGCTACGAATAAACGCGCACATGGGAGCCGAAGTTGTGACACTGATCCGGTGACCTCCGACAGAACCCCTCGGTCGATGGCCGACGTCCTTCGTTCGCCGCGTTTTTGGCTCGCGCCCATCCTGGTGGTGTCGGCACTGATGTCGTTCCTCGCCGCGCTGTACCTGGGCGGTGTGCTCGATCCCAGGAACAATCTGCACGACCTCCCCATCGCGATCGTGAACCAGGACGAGGGCGACACCCTCGCAGGCGAGCAGCGCAACATCGGCAACGACATCGTCGAGGGTCTGCTGCAGAACGTCGATTCGGAGAAGGTCGACTTCCGGGAAGTCGGTCCGGCACAGGCGCAATCACTGCTGTCGACGGCAGAGGCCTACGGCTCCATCGTCATCCCGAGCGATTTCACCAAGAGGATGGGAATCCTCGCTCAGGCGAGTGTGATTCCCGGGGACGTCGAGAAGCCGATCATCACGGTCTACACCAACCCACGTGCCGGCAGTTTCGGGATGTCGCTCGTGACCGGAGTGGCGTCACCGGCATTCGAGTCGGTCAATGAAACTGTAGGACAACAGATCACCGAACAGGTGCGCCAGCAGCTCGGCGATACTCAGCTCGCCGGTGCGAGTGCCCTCACCCTCGCACAACCGATCGATGTGATCGTTGCCCAATACGATCCTCTGCCCGACGGCACCGGCGGTGGCTTGTCCGCCTTCTACTACGCGCTCTTGCTCGTCCTGGCGGGCTTCACCGGAGCGACCATCGTCAGCGCACTCGTCGACGGACTACTCGGGTTCACACCCACAGAGATCGGTCCCAAGTACATCCACCGCGGACCGACCCTGATCAACCGCTTCCAGACGCTGCTCGTGAAATGGCTCGTGATGGTCGTTCTCGCCATGCTGGTGTCTGCCCTGTATCTGCTGATCAGCCATCTGCTCGGCATGCCGATCACCCATGCATGGACCCTGTGGACGTACGGCGCGTTCGCGATCACCGCGGTGGGCATCACGGCGTTGGCGGTGATGTCTGCGTTCGGCACGGCCGGATTGCTGATCAATCTGATCGTGTTCATCATCCTGGCGTTGCCGTCATCGGGCGGCACCATCCCCCTCGAAGCGAGTCCGCCGATCTTCACCTGGCTCGCGCAGTTCGAGCCGATGCATCAGATCTTCCTCGGCACCCGCTCGATCCTGTATTTCAACGCCTCGCTCGACGCAGGCCTGCAGCACTCGGTGGGCATGACGTCTCTCGGCCTGCTCATCGGACTCGTGTTCGGCGTGGTGTTCACCCGCATCTACGACGGCAAAGGCCTCGACCGAAGCCTCGATTCATCGGTCACTCACAGCTGACGCCAGTACACTCGATCCAATGCTTGCTGTGAATCCAGCCGGGAGCGTGGCACCCCGACGCACCTTCCACGCTTACCTCGACGTCGCCATCGTCGTCCTCGTGCTCGTAGGCACCAACCTCATCGCGCACTTCACCACGGTGTGGGCCAGTATCGCGACGGTCCCGATCGCCGCTGTTCTGCTCGTCGTCTTGGCGAACCGACGCGGTCTGGGATGGGCCGAGCTGGGACTGTCTCCGAAGCAGTGGAAGACCGGATCCCTGTACGCACTCGGAGCCGTCGGGGTCGTCCTCACTGTCGTCGCGATCGGCGCGTTGCTGCCACTGACTCGCCCGTTCTTCATGGCCGACCGATACGCAACCGTCTCCGCCGCCATCGTCGCATCGATGATCGTCATCCCCCTGCAGACCGTCATCCCGGAAGAACTGGCGTTCCGCGGGGTGCTGCACGGTACCTTGGGCCGCATCTATGGGGCTCGGGGTGTGTTCGCTGCAGGGTCTTTGCTGTTTGGTCTGTGGCACATCGCATCCTCGCTGGGACTGACGGCGGGCAACGTGGGGCTGAGCGGATTTCTCGGCGGCGGGTTGTTCGGGCAGATCGTCGGCATAGCGCTGGCGGTGGTGGCAACTGCGGCGGCGGGTGTCGTGTTCACGTGGCTGCGTAGTCGTAGCGGCAGTTTGATCGCGCCCATCGCCCTGCACTGGTCGTTGAACGGACTCGGTGCGCTGGCTGCCGCTCTCGTCTGGCACGCGTCGGTGAGCTGAACGGCATGAAGGACGAGCTGCACCAGTACCTGCGGATTGCCCGCGAGAACATGTTGTGGAAGCTCGACGGCCTCACCGAATACCAGAAACGACGGCCGATGACGCCGACCGGTACGAACCTGTTGGGTTTGATCAAGCACCTGTCGATCGTCGAATACGGCTATTTCGGCCCCACCTTCGGACGTGAGTTTCCAGCTCGGTTCGCGGAATTGGAGGCAGCGGCCATGGCCCGCCTGAACTCCGACATGTGGGCCGCTGCCGACGAATCGACCGAATCCATTGTCGCCCTGTACCGCGAGGCCTGGAAGCACGCAGACAGGACCATCGAGACGAACGACCTCGACACCGTCGGACGCGTCCTGCACTGGCCCGTCGAGAAGCAGGAAGTAACCCTGCACCGCGTGCTCGTGCACCTCGTGGCCGAAACCAACCGGCACGCTGGGCATGCGGACATCGTGCGCGAACTCATCGACAACTCCGTAGGCCTACGACTCGGCAACGAGAACATGACCGACGGCGACGCAGCCTGGTGGGCCGCATATCGAGCCGAGCTGGAAACCGTTGCCAAAGAAGCTGACTGAGCGCATCGCCTGACGTCAGGTTCCACCAACGCCTATCACACGCCACCGACAGGTTCTAGATCTCGAATAGTTCTGCAGAGCAATAGTTTTCGATTGCACTATGGTTGTACATAGAACACCTGTTCGATACACTTGCTCCCATGACCACGGAGATCTGGCAACTGAGCGAGAGCGAACTGCTCGCCGACGCCGCCGCGGTCTCCCACCGGATCCAATTGCTCGAAGCCCGGCGGATCGCCCTCGTCGCCGAGATCGACACCCGCGTGACCCGCGAGAAACTCGGCTTCCCCGGACCCGCCGGCTGGCTGACCTCCACCACCCTGCTCTCACCGTCCAAAGCCACCAAGATCGTCGCCCTCGCCCGCGGTATGGCTGCGTTTCCCGACATCGCCGACGCCGTCAACACCGGCGTCATGACCATCGACCACGCCGCCCTGATCCTCACCTTCGCCGAAACACCACCGAAGGATCTCCCGGAAGAGGGTCGCGACATGGCCCGCGCAGCCTTGATCAAATCTGCGACAGGACCCGACGCTCGTACCGGCCGCATCCGAGCAGCGATCACCAGACTCGAAGACAGCTTCGGTAACAAGAAACCACCCGCCGAGAACACCGACCGCAACGAACTCTTCGCCTCCACAACATTGAACGGTCGGCTGGTGCTCAAGGGAGATTTCGACGCTGTCACCGGCGAGAAGCTGCTCACTGCACTCTCCCCGCTGACCGAACCCCACCCCGCCGCCGACGGCACCCAAGACCAGCGCAGCCCCGCCCGGCGCAGAGCCGACGCCTTCGGACACATCCTCGACCAATACCTCGCCTCCAGTGATCGCCCCATCGAAGGCGGAGAACGCCCCCACCTGAACCTGCACATCCGGTTGCAGGACCTCACCGACCTCCAGAACTGCGGCGGCGAAGACGACATCACCGACGACGAAACCTCACGCGCAGCAACAGAATCCGACACCGACACAGTCGATCCCGTCGACATCAACACCGGTGGCCCGATCCGCCCCGACACGGCAGAACCGGACGCGGCGGATGAACCCGAGGCCGGCAGCGCTGCGGGAGCTGCCGCCGATCGCGGCGCGTATCGCGACTTGTTCGGCGACGGCACTTCGGTCGGGTGGCTGCCGTGGATGGGACCGCTCTCCCGCAACACCTCCCGCCAACTCGCCTGCGACTGTGTCCTCACTGCGATCGTGATGGACGAGAACGGCAACCCACTCAACCTCGCCCGCACCGCCCGCACCATTACCGCCAAACAACGCAAAGCCCTCACCGCCCGCGATCACGGCTGCGCATTCCCCGGCTGCGGAAAACCCGCCGCCTGGACCGAAGGACACCACACCTGGCACTGGGGCGACGGCGGACCCACCGACATGAACAACCTGGTTCTGCTCTGCGGATTCCATCACCGCCTCATGCACCACTCCGATTGGGAAGTGTTCATCGGCACCGACAACCACCCCTGGTTCGTACCGCCAGCAACCGTCGACCCGTATCGAGAACCCAGACCATCACACGCCCGAGCAGGCCCCCACATCGCCTGAACCGAGCACACCGTCCACACAACGACACCAGCCCCGCACCGAGAATACGGTGCGGGGCTGGAAGAGGTTGATTCAGGAAGCGGGTGCTGCGGGCGGCGCGGGAGGCGTCGCACCATCAGCCGGAGCCGGGGGTGCAGGCGCAGTCGCATCGTCTCCCTCAGCACCCGGAGTCGGCGGAGCAGGCGGCGTCGAACCATCAGCCGGAGCAGGCGGCGTCGCACCGTCTTCCGGTGCGCACAGGGCACCCGGCCCACCCTTACCCGGTCCACCCTCTCCCGGTCCACCCTTGCCCGGACCACCCTTGCCCGGACCACCCGCGGGCGGAGCAGGCGGGGTTTCGCCATTACCCGGAGCAGGCGGGGTAGCACCGTCGGACGGGGTGGGAGCCGTCGATCCGTCACCGGAGTCCGGAGCGGCCGGCACCGCAGGTACATCCGACCCGCCACCGCCGTCGGTACGCTCCCCGAGCGTCGACGACGACGCGACCGTGGACACTCCGGGCGAGACGTCCGGCCCGGTGGCAGCAAAGACTGCCGATGCGACAAGCGCCCCTACTGCGAGTCCCGCGGCCGCTGTTGCCACCAGTGGCACACGGCCCTTCCATCGCTTCGGCTTGTTCTGCTGGGGAGCAGCGGGCTCGGCCGGGTTCGATGCCGCCGGGATCGGCTGGGTCTGATCGTTCACGTTCACTCCTTGTTCGGACTGTCTCGTTCGTTTCGTTCTGTCACCGACCCTGCCGCCGCTAGCTGAAGTCACCCTGAAGCCGCGCGTATCTTCAGGATCACTTCAGCTGGTGAGTGACAATCGAGGAATGACATACAGTTCCGCTCCCCGGGTGATGGTGGTGGAGGACTCGCTGCCCATCCGAGAAGCGCTGGTGGCCGCATTCGAGGACGCGGGATTCACCGCCGCGTCCTTGCCCGACGGCGACGGCTTCGAGACCACGATGGCAGGCTTCCGCCCGGACGTGGTGATCCTCGACGTCATGCTGCCCGGTACGCGGGACGGGTTCGTTCTCATCGACGTCGTCCGCCAGAGCAGTGACGCGGGGATCATCATGGTCACCGCGAAGGACCAGCTCCAGGACCGACTGCGCGGTTTGAGCGACGGTGCCGACGACTATGTGGTCAAGCCGTTTCAACTCGACGAGGTGGTTGCCCGAGCGCGATCGGTGCTGCGTAGACGCGGCAGATCCTCGGATGCGATCCAAGTGGGCGATCTACTGGTCGACGAATCCGCCGGCGTCGTCACTCGCGCCGGTCAGGTGCTCGATCTGACGGCGACCGAACTCCGGCTGGCAACCTTCCTCGTCGCGCAGCGCGGTCGCACCGTCTCGAAAACGTCCATCCTCGAATCGGTTTGGGGCTACGGCGCGTACGACGCCAACCTGGTGGAAGTACACATCAGTGCGTTGCGTCGCAAGATGGAGACCCATGGCCCGCGGTTGATCCACACTGTCCGTGGCCTCGGTTATGCACTGCGAGCGCCGCAGTGAATCACACGCCGACACCCTCGTTGCGCAAGCGCGTGGTCGCCACCGTCGTCGTACTGTTCGCGGTTCTGCTCGTCGTGGTGGGGTTTTCGGTGGATGTCGTTCTGGGACAGCAGCTCCGCCGCGATCTCGATGCACGACTGACCGATCGAGCGGACCGCGCAGTCGAACTGGTCGAGAGCGGCGTCGGCTCCGAGGATCTGGTGCAGGCGTTGCAGGGCGATGCCATTCGAGTTCGGGTCACCACGTCCGACGGCACGGTCTACGGTGTGCCGGGCGGCGAGGCCCGATCTCGGGACGACAGACCCGGGCCGGCCACACCGCCTCCCGGCCCCTCCGACGCTCCCGCTCCCCCTGGTCCGCCCAATCCCCCTGCCCCACCATCGGATTCACTGGAGATCACCGAGCCACTACCGGACGGATCAACGCTCTCGCTGCTGGGCGACACCACGGCCATCGCCGATGTTCGGCAGCAACTGCGACTTCTCATGGTGGTCGCCGGAGCCGTGACGCTGTTGTTGGCCGCGGCCGCGCTCACCTATGCGGTGCGGCGCGCACTGTCACCCCTCGACTCGATGACATCGGTTGCACGCCGAATCACCAACGGCGACAGGGGTAGACGGCTGCTTCCATCCAAGCCGAACACCGATCTGGGGCGAACTGCATCGGCCGTCGACGAGATGCTCGACGCCCTCGAGAACGCCGAGAGCAAAGAGGCTGCTGCAGCGCAATCGGCGCGTCGAGCAGAGGAGGACATGCGCCGATTCCTGGCCGACGCGGCCCACGAATTGCGCACCCCGGTGGCCGGGATCTCGGCGCTGGCTCAGTCGTTGCAACGCGACGCCGAGCACCGCCCCGATCGGGTCGGCAGGTGGAGCGAACTCCTCGTCGGCGAATCTTCCAGAGCGTCGCGCCTGGTGGGTGACATGCTCGATTCCGTTCGCGCAGAGAATACTTCGGAGCTCGAGCTGACCGATGCAGACCTCACCGATGTGGTCCGACGCACCGTCGAGCGCGCAGCACTGCTGTCCCCACAGGTTCGGTTCGAGGTGGACGCATCGCAATCGGTACCGGTCAGGGTGGACGTGGGCCGCGTCGAGCAAATTCTGTCGAACGTCCTCGACAACGCCGCTCGGTTCACTCCGCCCGGCGGGAGAATCCGAGTGCAGACAGGGGCCGACTCACAGGCGTTCGTCACCGTCGACGACGACGGCCCCGGGGTCGACGAGGCGGACCGTGAGCGCATCTTCGAGCGGCTCGTTCGACTCAACTCCGCGCGGGACCGTTCCTCCGGCGGCGTCGGGCTCGGATTGTCGATCGCGCGCACGTTGGCGCGAGCGCACAGAGGCGAACTCGTCTGTGCCGCAGGGCCTACAGGCGCGAGATTCCGCCTGACACTGCCGAGAGTAGATCGGTAGCTACTCGACGATCAGGTCCATCAGCAGGCTGTCGTGCCAGCCGGTCGGGCCCTTCTCGTACTTGCGCATGATCCCGACGGGCTCGAAACCGACTGCGCTGTAACAGGCAATCGCTACCGCGTTGTCGGCGGCCGGATCTATCACCAAGCGGTGATGACCCAGGTCGACTGTCAGGTATCGCACCAGCGTGCCCACGGCGTCCTTTCCGACGCCGCGACCGTGCACCGCCGGGTCCAGGAAGATGTCGATCGACGCATGCCGGTACATCGGATCGGTCTCTTCGCCGTACTGGATCAATCCCACTGTTGCGCGGTCGATTTCGACGACCAATCGATGCTCTTCGGGGTTGTCGAACGGCCAGTTCTCGTCGGCGTCCTCGTCGCCCCACCGCGCGTACACCTCGGGGGTGTGCAGTATTCGGCGGAGCTCCGGCACGTCCTCGGTGGTGACGGGCCGCAACACGACCCGTTCACCGCGGAGGTTCATCGCACAGTTCTACTCGGCCCGCTTCGCGGCACGGGCCGCGAGGTCTTGGGCGTCGAGCTTGTCCGCTTCTTCGAGAGTCGGTGCGCTGCCGCCCAATCGTGCCGGAACCCAGTACGCGCCCGGCTCGTGGTGGTAGTTCTCCTGCAGTTCCAGCAGCATCTTCTGCATCACCGTACGCAGTTTCTCGGTCAGCTCGTTCGGCGGACCGACCGGAGGCAGCGGCTCACCGACAGCAATCGAGATAGGAGTGTTGGTGCGGCCCAACCGCTTCGGGTATCCCTTGGTCCACACGCGCTGCGCGCCCCAGATCACCGTCGGGATGATCGGCACGCCTGCCTCGATGGCCATGCGTGCTGCGCCGGACTTGAATTCCTTGATCTCGAAGCTGCGGCTGATGGTCGCCTCGGGATACACGCCCACGAGCTCGCCGTTGCGCAGGCTCTCCACGGCCGACTTGTACGACTCCGCGCCGGCTCCACGGTCGACAGGGATGTGCCGTAGCGAGCGCATGATCGGGCCGGAGATCTTGTTGTCGAAGACTTCCTTCTTCGCCATGAACCGGATGTAGCGCTTCACCCGTCGCGGCGGCAGCCCGGCGTAGGTGAAGTCCATGTATCCGGTGTGGTTGACGGCGATGACGGCTCCGCCGGTGGCAGGGATGTGTTCCTCGCCCTTGACATCGAATTTCAGGCCCTCGAACGCGAACACTGCACGAGCGATGCCGATGACTGATCGGTAGACGGGTTCCACAGTCCGTTAGCGTAGTCGGTGGACGGGGTAGGAGAGAAGGTCCGCGCGATTGCGGTCCGGTAGAGCAACGGGGAGAGATCGAGTGAAGAACAGAGCGGCACCACTGCGACGGAAGCGAGTGACCCGAACCGCGTTGCCGCTGATCGCAATACTCGCTCTGGTCGGAGCCTGCGATTCGGCAGTCGGAATCCCGGCGGAGCAACCCGACTCGGCCAGCAGCACCACCGAGACACCGAGCGACGACTCACAGGCGGCAACTCCGACCACGGCAGCCCCGACCACCACCACGACCCCACCGATCCCGCCCGGCCCACCCGTCGGCGAGGTTCCCGGAAACCCGGACGCCGCGATGGCGTTGCGACCGTTCGTGGGCGATCTCATCGGCGGCGGAATCGGCGTCGTCACGGCGCGGTGCTGGACGGTTCCGCCCACCGAGATCCCGGCGATGTACGTCGACGCCCAGGCCATCCTCGCTGCCGTCGCCACCCCCGGCGTCGACGGCCAGTACGCCGTCACGTGGACCGGCCCCACCTCCACGGTCGGCATCAAGCGCAGTGAGATCGCGTCCGGCTATGCGTGCCCCACCGTCTACCCCACCGGCACCGCCCCCGTGTTCGACGCGGCAGACGCCGTCTACACCGTCGATCGCTACCTGGGGCGTCTGGCCGGGATTCCGGTGAACCCCAGCGATGTGGAAGAGACTTATCCACTCGTGTGCGACGGGCGTCAGACCTGGGATGCCCTCGGCACCGGCGTTCCCACTGCGCCGCCTCTGGTGCAGAATCCGAACATCCTGCCCGGCATCACCTCGTTCGATCCCGACAGCGTGTTCGTCACCGGGCAGAACGGCATCTACACCCAGGTCAACGCAGACATCATCGACGGGTCCGGGGCGTACCAGAACCGTACGTTCGTGCTGGCCGTCGGCGGCGAGGGTTACTGCATCGGCGACATCGCCTGAGCCAGTTCTACTTCAAGACATCCGTCCCGACGAAGGGCACCAGCGCCTCGGGGACGCGGACGGTGCCGTCGGCCTGCTGGTGGTTCTCGAGGATCGCGACGATCCAGCGGGTGGTGGCGAGGGTGCCGTTGAGCGTCGCTGCGGTCTGGGGCTTGCCGTTCTCGTCGCGGTACCGCACGCCGAGGCGTCGGGCCTGGAACGTCGTGCAGTTCGAGGTCGAGGTCAGCTCGCGGTAGGCCTTCTGGGTGGGAACCCAAGCCTCGCAGTCGAATTTGCGAGCGGCCGAGGAGCCGAGGTCGCCGCCTGCGGTGTCGATGACCCGATAGGGCAACTCGACTGCGGCGAGCATTTCCTTCTCGTACTCCAGCAGCTTCTGGTGTTCGGCCGCTGCATCCTCGGGCTTGATGTAGGAGAACATCTCGATCTTGTCGAACTGGTGGACTCGGATGATGCCGCGGGTGTCCTTGCCGTAGCTGCCCGCTTCGCGGCGGAAGCACGACGACCATCCGGCGTAGCGCTTCGGGCCATCGGCGAGGTCGATGATCTCGCCCGAGTGGTAACCCGCGAGAGCAACTTCCGAGGTTCCGACGAGGTAGAGGTCGTCGGCTTCGAGGCGGTAGATCTCGTCCGCGTGTGCGCCGAGGAATCCGGTTCCCGACATGATCTCCGGGCGAACCAGCACCGGCGGGATCATCATCGTGAAGCCGTTCTTGACGGCCTTCTGGGCGGCGAGCTGGAGCAATCCCTGCTGCAGCAATGCGCCGTAACCGGTCATGAAGTAGAAGCGCGAGCCCGAGACCTTGGCTCCGCGTTCCATGTCGATCAACTTCAGCGACTCACCCAGCTCGAGGTGATCTTTGGGCTCGAAGTCGAACTCCGGGATCTGCCCGACGGTCTCGAGCAGCACGAAGTCGTCCTCGCCGCCTGCGGGCGTGCCGTCCTGAACGATGTTGGAGATCGCGCGGTGGGCCGCGTCGAGGGCTGCGTCGGCCTCGGCTTCGGCGGCCTGGGCGGCCTTGACCTTGGCGGCGAGTTCCGATGCCCCGGCGAGCAGACCCGGACGGTCCTCGGCGGAGGCCTTACCGACCTGCTTTCCCAGCGCCTTCTGCTCGGCACGCAGCTGATCGCCGGCCAGCACCGCGGCCCGGCGGGACGCGTCGGCACCCAGAAGTGCGTCGACGAGAGCGGGGTCCTCGCCTCGGGTGCGCTGCGAGGCGCGCACTGCGTCGGGATTCTCGCGAAGGAATTTCAGGTCGATCACGAGAACGAACCTTACTTGCCGAGCAACCCCAGATAGTCCTCGCGTCCGAACATCGTGGCGGCATCGATCGCCGACGGGTGGCCGCCGTGCGGATCGGCTCCACCGTCGACGAGCACGCGCACCACCTCGTCCTCACCTTTGAAGACCGCGCCCGCGAGTGGGGTCTGCCCTTTGTCGTTGGGCTTGTTCACATCGGCACCACGCTCGACCAGCACACGCACGGCGTCGGCGTGGCCGTGATACGCGGCGAGCATGACCAGCGTGTCGCCTGATTCGTTGTGCAGATTCACCGGAACGCCCGCGTCCACGTAACTCGCCAGAGCGGTGCCGTCACCGGTGCGGGCCATCGCGAACAGTCGACCGGCGAGCTCGCTGAGGTCGTCGTCACCCGTTGGGTCGCTCATGAGGACCGAACATACTCGGGCATGATGGAGGGCGATGTCCGGATACGAAACAGACCCCCCGACGAGCGAGAAGTCTCGGCGAACACTGTCTGCAACCACAGCTCGACGTGGACTCGCCATGGTTGCGGTCGGTGCGGTGCTGGCCGCCGGGGCGACGGTTTTTCTCTCCGACGGGTTCTCGACACCCGAGAAGATCACCACTCATGCGACGGCCAGTGGGCCTGCGACCGACGGGCCCGTTTCGGCGTCCTCCTTCGGTGCCGCCGACCCTGGTGCCTGCCTGCAGTGGACGCCCACCGACGATCCCGAGACCGATCGGCAGGACCTCGCCGAGGTCTCGTGCGCCGATCCCCATCGCTTCGAGGTGGCTCGCGACATCGACATGAGCGTCTACCCCGGCGTCGAGTTCGGTCCTGCCGCGGCGTATCCCGGTTCCATCCGGTTCAGCGAGTTGCGCGACGAACACTGCGCGGCCGCCGTCGACGACTACGTCGGTGCCAAATTCGATCCGAACGGACGCTTCGGCGTCGGACTGATGTTCCCCAGTCAGGCCGGATGGGCCAAGGGTGAGCGGACGCTGCGCTGTGGTGTGCAGATGCCGTCGAACACCGGCGCGTTGATGGAGATGACCGGGTCGATTCTCGATCAGGACCAGTCGAAGGTCTGGCCTACCGGAACCTGCATCGGCATCAACCAGAACGTGCCGGCCGATCCGGTGGACTGCGCCGCTCCGCACGCGTACGAGGTGGCGTCGGTGATCAACCTGACGCAGCAGTTCCCCGGCGCGCACCCGTCCGAGGGCGACCAGGATGCGTACCTCGAGCGGACGTGCACCGACGCGGTCAACGGTTACCTCGGCTCGGACACCGCGTTGCGCGACAAGACGCTGACCCTGTTCTGGGACACCATCGACGTCGCGAGCTGGCTGGCCGGAAGTCGCCAGGTGACGTGCTCGGTGGGTGCCGAACTCGATTCCGGCGGTTTCGCGACCATCGTCGGCACCGCCAAGGGCGACATCCTCATCAACGGTGCAGCCCCCGTCCCGCCGCCCTCCGCTCCCGACGGCCGCGCACTGCCGACACCGCTGCCCGGTGCCGCACCGATCACCACCGGAGGGTGACATTCCCACGCACATGACGCGCGTCGACTTCGAGGAAGCAGTGTCCGACGCCCTCGACACTCTGCCGCGTGAGCTCACCGACTTCATGAACAACGTGGTCGTTCTCGTCGAGGAAGAGCACCCGACCGAGGACATCCTCGGACTGTACGAGGGCATCGCACTGACCGAGCGCTACGAATACAGCGGCCACCTACCGGACGTCATCACCATCTACCGCAAACCGATCCTCGAGATGGTCGACGACGAAAACGAGGCGCGACGGGAAATTGCGATCACCGTCGCCCACGAAATCGGACATCACTTCGGCATCGACGACGAGCGACTGCATCAACTGGGATTCGGCTGACGGCACTCACTCGTCGCCCGCCCCCCCGAACGCGTGAATGGACCCTTGCATACGTCTGGGCAGTGCAAGGGTCCATCCACCCGCCCCGGCGTGAGCCGACCACCCCGCGTCGATGGCACTTTGCATACGTCTCAGCCGTGCAAGGGTCCATTGACGCGGAGCAGGGCTACGCCGCGACTGTCTCTCGGCGAGTGGGTCGAGCAGCGCGATCGGTGAGGAATGCGAATCCCAATCCCAAGGCCAGCCACAGGGTTGCCTGGGTGGCCAGGGACGACAGTCGGAATTCCCACAGCAGGGTTGCCGGGAAGTCCGCGCCCACCTCGTTGACGGTGGGCAGCAACGCATAACCGATGCCGACCACAACCAGGAACGCCAGCAACGGCGCTCCGACGCGAATCGCCACCGAATGCTGCGACGCCACCGCCTTCGCCGCGTAGACGGCCACCGCGACGGCCAGCAAACCGAGAATCACCGACGCCAACCACAGCCAGGTGCGTTGGGTGATGGTCTCGGGATCTCCGACGGCCGGTGGGTTCGCCGGGTACTTGAAGAAGGGCACCGCTTCGATGGCCAACCAGCCCGCACCGGCTCCGACGAGCGCGAGGATCGAACCCGGCAGTGCGGTGAAGCGTCGCCCGTAGTGCAGCGCCGAGGCGAAGATCGCGCCGAGCGCCAGGCCGGCGAGTCCGGTGGCGAGGAACAGTCCGACGCGTTGTCCGTCTCGACTGACCAGTGCGTCCTCGCCGTGGGAGTGCGCGGCCGCATCGGTCTCGGCGTGATGAGCGTCCGCTCCGGCCGCTTCCTCGATGGCGATGGCCGAGTCGATGTGCGGTTCACCGACGACGTAGGCGACTGCTCCGGCGAGCAGGCCTGCGAGAAGTCCGGCGAGCAGACCTCGCACCAGTAGTTGGACGAATGTGCCCTGCAGCGGCCGGCCGTGGGTGTCGGTCAGTGGCATGGCAGGCCCAGCAGATGGCGGCCGTCGTGCATCAACTCGTGCATGTACATGCCACTGCGGGAGATCGCGCCCTGATCGAAACCGACGAGGTAGAGCACGACGAAAGCGAGCAGAATCGTTGCGGCGACGATGACGGCAAGAGCAGCCGACTCCGTCGTATTACTGGGTGCGTGAATGATTGCCATGGTGTCCTCCTGGGATTGTGCGTCCCGTAGTCCCCGCTCGAAAACGGGGACGGCCATGCGATGAACGAGTTTTCTGACTCTCGAATTCGGGCATTTCGCCGACGTCGATCACAGTGGCGCAACCGCTCCGGATTTTCACCGGATTACCTGCGTACATCGCGTATTACCAGCGAACTGTGGCATCGCTCCGGACTCTGTGTCAATCGCTGTCCCGACCGACTGCAGCTCGATGCCACGAAGCTGCGGTGCCACAATGACGCAGTGCCCGCACCCGTGACCCGACTGATGTTGGTCGCTCACGCGCGAACCGACGCGATGCGCACCGGCCGGTTTCCCGGCGACGAACCACTCGACGACGCGGGCCTGCGCGATCTCGCCGCTGTGACCGACTTTCCCCGCGCCGACCGCGTCCTGTCCGGCCCGGAAGCCCGCTCGATCTCCACCGCGCAGGTGTTCGGAACAGAGATCTCCGTCGAGCCCGCGTTGGCCGACATCGACTACGGCCGGTGGTCCGGTCTCGAGATGACCGATCTGCCCGACGCCGACGCGATGGCCTGGCTGAGCGATCCGGCGTTCGTTCCTCCCGGCGGAGAATCTCTCGACGCGTTGTTCTCTCGCGTCGAGAAGTGGCTGAGCGCTGTTGGATCGACGCCCGGCCGCACTCTGGCGGTGACCTCTCCTGCCGTCGTCCGAGCCGTGGTGGTGCTGGTGTTGGACGCCCCGATCCGCTCGTTTTGGCGGGTCGACGTTTCCCCGCTGACGCGCACGTCGGTCAGCCATCGGGGCGGCGTCTGGACTGTCGGCGCGGTGGCCCAGAAGTTCGTCTGAATTTTTCTCGCGTGGAGGGAACCGAACCGAACACGGCGGCGTCTTACCTACCGACAGCGCAAAGTTCTTCGATCAGGGAGCGTGGCTCATGACCGTCATCAAGGTGGATCCGGTGGCCCTGCAGCTCGCTGCCTCCGAACTCGATGCGGTCGCCGCGCGCTTGCAGGCGGCTGTCACTGCGACGGCAATCCCCGTGCGGCCACTGCCGCCCGGTACCGACGAGGTCTCGCTGCTCACCGAACGATTCTTCGGCACCGCGGCCGATACCTTCGGACCTGCTGCAGCGCAGGGTATTTCGGAGTTGCACCGAGCGGCCGAGGAACTGCGGAAACAGGCTGCGGACTACGTGGCCACCGACGACGACACGGCCGGGGGCCTACCCGGCCTACCCGGAATCTGACGCACCGCACTCGACCGCAACGCCAAGACACAACGCTCGAAACGACACGAAGCTCGAACATCATGGGGGCCAGAGGATGACGCTCGGAGTGACAGGTGTGGTGTGGCTGCCACGCACGGCGACGGGAAACTCGACGCGATTGCTCGGGCCGGGACCGGTGCCGTTGCACGTCGCCGGCGGCGCGTGGGGTTCGGTCGCTGCGGCGTTCACCGAGGCATCGGCGAGCATTGCCGCTGTCACCGCGGCTCTGACCGCAGGCTGGGAGGGCGAGTCGGCACTGCTGGCTCAGGCTGCGCTCGGCCGTTTCGCGACCTGGACCGCCGCCACGGCAGTCAAGGCGGCGGCGCTCTCGGTGGAGGCCCCGGCCGCAGGAACCTCGTACGGTGTCGCGTTGGCGACCATGCCCTCGCTCGTCGAAATCGGAGCCGTGCAGGCCGCCAAGGTCACCGCCGCCTCGACGGGTGGCGTGATGAACGGCAGCTACGAGGCTGCCGAGGTGGCCGATCGACTGCTCGACATCCGCGCTGCGATGGTGATGGAGGGCTTCGAGCTGGTCTCCTCGCACCGAATCGTCCAGACGACGTTCGATCACCCGCCGGCCATCGTCTCCGATTCCGGGAGCGGCCTCGGCAAATTCGCCAACGGAGCACTCATGACGTCTCCGGTCCAGGCCGCAATCGGCGGCTTGATGGCCGCGACCCAGAACCCCGGCGTCGCGGCGGCGGCCGGTCAGATCGGTAGTGCTGCCACCTCCATCGCCAGTACCGGCGTCTCGACCGTCGCCACCGCTGCGTCCACCATCGGGTCGAGTGCCCTGTCCGGTGGCGTCGGGGCCGGTGGTGGATTCACACCCGGTGGTTCGGCCTCTCCTGCTGTCGGTCCGGCGTCCACGCGTCCGGTGTCGTTCGGCGGGGCAGGTGGAGCTGCCGGGCTCGGTGGCATCGGCGGTGGCGTCGGAATGCCCGGTTCCGCGTTGGGTCCCGCCGGTGGTGGCTCGATGCAGGCCGGTGCAGGCCAGAGCGGTCCGTCCGCGTTCGGCGCACCCACCTCGGCCGATGCCGGCCTCGCTCAGCGCGGAACGGGCGCGGCAGGCGCTCCTGCCTCCGGCACGCGCGGGCAGGCCGAGGACGACGAACACGAGACCCCGGACTACCTCAAGCAATTCGAGCACTTCTCCGACGGCCGGACCGTCGCGCCGTCCGTCATCGGCGCGGACCCGACCCTGCCCCACACCAGCGGGAACGGCCGTTGATCGACTTGGGAACCGTGCCGGTGGGCCACACGCTACCGATCGCCTCACTCGGCGTGGACGAGATGGACTTCCTCGTCGAGGAACTGTCGATCGCCGAACTACCGGTGGTCCTGGACGTGTTCCCGCGGTTCGACGACGTCGGTGCCCGAGATCGCGCGCTCGAGCACGGGCGCAGCGCACTGAACAACGCCGGCCTGATCACCGACGGCCACGTCCACGAGGATCTCGAGCAGTGGATGCGAGTTCTCGAACAACCTCACTGGTACGTCTCGGCTCGCGTCTTCGACGTCGAGAACCCAGAGCCCGTTCCGACCACTCGGATCTGCGTTGCATCCGACGATCGGATGACGGTGTCGACGGTGCGGCGAGACGACGTGGTCACCATCCGCGCCGTCCACGGTGATCCGGCCCGGGACCTCGCGTCGTCGATCGGCTCGGCCGCGTCGTTCGACCCGGGCAGCGTCAACGCGCCAACCGATCTGCTGGCCGAAGCACTCGACGCGGCACCGACCGACGTCGGAGCAACCGCGTCTCGGCTGCGCGGTATCGGCATACCGGAAGACCGCGCCGCGGCTCTGGCGTCGGCGATGGCCACCTGCGCCGGCAGAACCGAGATAACCGCCGTCGCCCGTAGGCACGGAACCCGTCACGTGGCCGGGAGACCCGTGGCCCTGTTCGACACCAGAGCCGGCCGCATTCTCGCCACCTCGACCCTCGCCGCCGACGGCACGTCCTGGAGCTCACTGACCGGGGCAACGGATCGCAGAGTGACCGCTGCCCTGACCGAGCTGATCGCATCGGCCGGTGAGCATCTGCGCTAGCTGATCGGGTTGTCCGCCTTGTTGCTGCCCTTGCCCTCGAACGGCGGCAGGAACGTGCCCCACCTGGCGCAGGACCATCCTCCGTCGGGCAGCGGCAGCAGCTCGACGGTGTGCGTGTTGTCGAGGTGATTGTCGGCCGCGAACGTGCCCTCGACGCCTGCCAGTACCGCCGCAACCAGTCGGATTGCGGCACCGTGACTGACGACAACGACGTCGCCCGCTGTCTCGTCACTCAGGTATTGCGCACGGAGGCCGTCGAGCACCGGGACGTAACGCTCCAACACCGAATGTCCGCTGTCGCCGCCGGGCACGGTCGCCGCCAGATCTCCGGCGTGCCAGCGACTGAAGATATCGGTGAACTCCCGGTGCGCATCCGCATCGTCGCGGTCCTCCAGATCTCCGGCGAAGGTCTCCTGAATTCCCTCGGTCACCACCAGGGGAACCCCGGTCGCTCGTTCGATGTAACCCGCAGTCTGCTTGGCACGCAACGCAACCGAGGACACCAGCACCGCGGGCGGGCGTCCGATCCAGGTCTGCGCATAGGCGTCGGCCTGCTGGTGCCCCAGCTCGGTGAGCTCGGCTCCCGGCGGCGAGGTGTCCAGTATCTTCGCGACGTTCGCTGTCGTCTGACCGTGCCGAACCAGAATCAATTTGCCCATCACAGATCACCGCGTCCGGCACGAATGTCTGCGACCCACTGCACGTGTTCGTCGATCGGCGGCGGCACCGAACCGCCCGTTCCTGTTGCGGTGGGCCAGGATCCAAGGAACCGGAGGGGCATCTTGCGGTGGAATGCGGCCAACATCTCCGCGACGAGCGGGTCGTCGATGTGCCCGGCACAGTCGATGAAGAACCTGTACGTTCCGAATCGTGAACGGGTGGGCCGTGATTCGATGAAGGTCAGGTCGATGTTGCGTATTCCGAACTCGGCCAACGCTGCCGGCAGCGTACCCGGATCGTTCGGCGGCTCGAGGACCACCGACGTTCGGTCGGCACCGGTGCGCGCAGGCACCGACTGCGGCGCCGTCACCAGCACGAAGCGAGTCCGTGCGCCCTCCACGTCGATGACCCCGTCGGCCAACTGCGACAACTTCAAGCGTTCACCAGCGAGCCGTGTCGATACCGCAGCATCGACCATTCCGGCTGCAACGTCCTCTGCTGCACCGGCATTGGACGACGCGGACTGCACCACGGCGTCGGGCATGGTGGTCTGCAGCCACTGGCGCACCTGATTGAGCGCGATCGGATAGGCGCTGATCGTGCGGGCCGAGTCGAGGGTGACACCGGGACCACCGAGAATGGTGAAGGCCACCTCGATTTCCGTCTCGGCGACGATCTGCAGCCGGCGGCCCTCCGACAATGCGTCGAGCGTCGGTGGGACCGCTCCCTCGATGGAGCTTTCGATGGGGACCACGGCCGCGTCGGCCGCACCCGATCGCACGGCCTCGAGCGCAGCGGGAGGGTTCGACGCCGACACCCGCTCGACCGCCCCGTCCAGACCGACTGCGCCGAAGGTTCCGAGCTTTTCGAACTGCGCCAGCGCCATCTCCGTGAACGTTCCCGATGGGCCGAAGTAAGCGATGCGAGGCACGCCTCGAGGTTACGTTGTCGACGTCTACGAAGCGATCAAACCGACGTCGACGAGCCGGGCGCGGGCACCGGCGGCGTCGGCGATCTCGATTCCGAGCAGCACCTCGCGCACCGCCTCGGCGGCTTCGGGGATGAGGGCCCGCAGTGCGGCGACGTTCGGGGCAGCAAGCGCCGCGGTGATGTCGTCCCCGCGCAGCGACGCCACCGTCGCGGCGAGGATCGCGAGCACCTCGTCACCGGAGTCGGCGCGGGCGACGAGGCCCACATCGGCGTGCGAGACCACGGCGAGTACGTCGGCGATGCGCCGAGGGGTGTCGCCGACGCGGATGCCCGGGGTCCGGTGGGCGAGGACGACGGCCTCCGCGGTCTCGGCCACGTCGATCGCGTCGAACATCGGGAAGACGACCAGCGGCGAGGGCAATCGCAGCCCGAGCGCGTCGGCGAGGTGCTCGGCCGGGGCGTCGACGTCGAACCGGACGGCCTCGTAGCCGCAGGTCCTCCCTGCTCGGAGCTCGTCGGGGTCGATGTCGAGGTGCACCACGATGCGTCCGTGGTCGTCCGAGTCGGACAGCGCGAGCAGGGTCGATGCCCGGACGACGGGCGGTCCGTACTCGGCTCCACGCGGAGCTGCGGCCAGCGAGGGGGCGTCGGCGCATATCGGCTGCAGCAGCTCGTGGACGAGCGCGTTCGGGTCGGGTCGGTGGGGCACACCGAGGGTCAGCGGAATCGGCACGCCTTCACGGTAGACCCGAGTCTGGGTCGTTCCGCGGGCTCCACTCCCGCGGATGCTCTTGCGATCCTCGCCACACCACGCTAACTTAGGTTTGCCTCACCTACTCGCTTGACCGATCGCATCGGAGGAGCCCATGCTCGGCGCAACCACCACCACCGGACCGACCACTGCCGAACGCGTACGCAGTGCCTGCATGCGCGCCGAGGGCGCCGCCCTGGCCATCGACGGCAGCGACCCGGTGATCACGTCCCTGCATCACCTGCGTCCCAACGGCGAGATGATCCTGGCCGTCCCCACCGACTCCCTCGACGACGCGCACACCTGGCAGTCCTCCCGTGCCGGCATCCCCGCCGTCCTCGAACTCACCGACCACGCGCCGCTCGCGCTGCGTGAGCCGGTGCGTTCGCTGGTGTGGCTTCGCGGCGATTTACGCCCGGTCCCGGACTCGCTGATGCGCCCGATGGCCGGAGCGGTGGCCGCCGAACATCCGCATCCCGCTCTCCTCGACGTCGGGCACACCACCTCGCTGATGCGGCTGATCGTCACCTCCGCCGTGGTCGCCGACAGCACCGGAGCCGAGCCCGTCGACGTCGACACGCTGCTGGCAGCCGAACCCGATCCCTTCTGGGAGATGGAGACCAGCTGGCTCGAGCACCTCGACTCCGACCACCCGGACCTGCTCGCCCAATTGGCGCGACGCCTCCCGCCGTCGCTGCGGCAGGGCCGAATCCGGCCGCTCGGCATCGATCGCTACGGCATTCGGCTGCGGATCGAAGGCGAATGCGGCGACAACGACGTCCGGCTGGGATTCGCCCAGCCCGTCCAGGACGTCCTCTCGCTCAGTCGCGCGCTGCGCGTTCTCGCCGGTTGCCCGTTTCTGAACGGACTACGCGCCCGGGGCTGACACCCCATCCGACGAAACAGGGCAGACTCGTGCGGTGATCGACTTCAAGAGCTGGTTGACGCCACCGCCGCCCGCGAGCACGGCTCCACCGCCCGATGCCCGCGAACGCACCACTATCAAGGTCGAGATCGCGATCGTCCTGCTGGTCACGTTCGGCCTGAGCGGTATGAGCAGCATCCTCTCGCTTGTCGAGGACGCGCTGCAGACCGCTGCCCTGTCCGATCAGACCGTGGCGCTGAACTCGTCGCGGTCGAGTTTCAGCCTCATCGATCTGCTGTTCCAGCTGCTGAGCATTCTGCGGCTGTGCGCCTGGGGAGCTCTGGGGTTGTACCTGCTGTGGCGAGCCGACTTGGCACCCCGAGCGATCGGGCTGGCCCGGCCGCGGCTGAAGATCGACCTCGGTCACGGCGTCGGACTGGCCGCACTGATCGGATTGCCCGGCCTGGCGCTGTACCTCGTGGGCAACGCCCTCGGATTCAACCTCAACGTCGTTCCCAGCGCCCTCGACGACCACTGGTGGCGCGTCCCGGCACTGATTCTGTACGCGCTGGCCAACTCCGGTGCCGAGGAGATCATCGTGGTGGCGTACCTGATCTCTCGTCTGCGCCGACTCGGCCTGAGCGAGAACGCGTCGTTGCTGTGCTCGTCGCTGCTGCGCGGCAGCTATCACTTCTATCAGGGCGTGGGCGGTGGGGTCGGAAACTTCCTCATGGGTCTGGTGTTCGGCCGCTACTGGCAGCGCACCGGCAGACTGTGGCCACTGCTGATCGCACACGCTCTGATCGACATCGTGGCCTTCGTCGGGTACGCCCTCCTGCGCGAACATCTGTCGTGGCTCCCGTGAATCGGTACGCGAGGAACCCGGGTGTTTCCGTGGCGACGGTTACAGTCGACCCGTGAACGACGACGATCGCTACGGACGGCACGGCGCGCCGGAACGGCGAACGCCGCCCGACCGATCAGAACGGAGTCGTCACGGTCGACCGGACCCAGCGCCAGGACCCGCACCTCGCCCGACCGGGGGCCAACCGCCGCGCCAACCACCGCCTTCTCAACCACCGCCTCGTCAACCACCACCCGGCCGGCAACCACCCGGCCAACAACCACGAAGCCCGCAACCGCCGAGCCAATCGCGACCACCGCAGCCGCCCCCAGGTCAGGTGCCGCCCGGCCGACAGCCGCCACCCCCACGCGGGTATCGGCCCGGTCAGCCTCCACCGGATCGGGGCCCGCGTCAGTACGACCCCGGGCCCACGCGCCGTCAGGGACCTCCGCCCGAGCGTCCGGCACAACACCGTCCCCGCCCACAGGGTCCGCCGCCGGAGGGCACCGAGTTCATCCGCCGCGACGGCAGGCCCACTGCCGGTCCGGCGCGCTCGGCCGCCGCACAGCAGGCGTGGTCGCAGGCTCCCGAACCCGGATCGGCGAAGTCCGACACACCTTCGCCATCCGAATCGACGCGGCAGTACTCGCGTTCCCAGGAAGTTCCACCGGGCCGCACCGGGTACGCCCCGCGTCAGCAACCGGAGCCGTTCACCGAGGAACGCAGGCAACCGGCAGCACCGGCGCAGCGAGCTCTGCGACGACCCGAACCCGTTCGGCCGCACCGTGACTCTCGGCCACCGAAGGTCGCGAAGCCGCGCAAGCGCAGACGCTGGGGTCGACGCTTCCTGATCGTGTTGCTGGTCCTGGTGCTGGGAATCGGCGGCGTCGTCTACTACGTCGACAGCTCGTTGACGCGCGTGGACGCCCTCACCTCGTATCCCGGGCGTATCGGCGACACCCCCGGCACCAACTGGCTTCTCGTCGGATCGGATTCGCGAGCGGGCCTGACGCCGGAGCAGGAAGCCGCGCTCGCGACCGGCGGCGAGGTTGGCCCGAGCCGCACCGACACGATCATTCTCATCCACATCCCCGAGGGCAGCGGCGCGCCCACGATGGTCAGCCTGCCGCGCGATTCGTACGTGTCGATTCCGGGCAACGGCCAGGACAAGCTCAACGCGGCCTTCGCATTCGGCGGGCCGCCGCTGCTGGTCCAGACGGTCGAGGGTGCAACCGGTGTGTACATCGATCATTACGCCGAGATCGGATTCGGCGGCTTCGCCGGGATCGTCGACGCGGTCGGTGGAGTCAACGTGTGCGTGCAGAATGCGATCGACGATCCGTTGGCGGGCATCAACATCGCCGCCGGCTGCCAGGATCTCACCGGAGCCGAGGCGCTCGGATTCGTGCGATCCCGAGCGACGGCATTGGCCGACATCGACCGGATGAACAATCAACGCGCGTTCATGTCCGCCCTCCTGGAAAAGGCAACCAGCGCTTCGACTTTCCTCAACCCGTTCAAGTTGTGGCCGCTGGTGTCCGATACCGCGTCGTCGTTGAGCGTCGACGAGGGAGATCACATCTGGAACCTCGCCGCACTCGCCTGGGCGATGCGAAGCGGTCCGGTGACCACGACGGTTCCCGTCGGCGGATTCCAGGACTCCGACGTCGGAAACGTACTGCTGTGGGACGACACTCGCGCTCCGGCGTTCTTCGACGCCATCGCGCAGGATCGCGAAATACCTCCGGAACTGCTGACCGGCGGGCCCTGACGAACCTGGGCCGGTAGGAGGGAGTGGAGCCTGCGGAACGACCCTGGGTTGTAGGTTGTGGACCATGACATCGCCGTCTGCCCAGCCCGCCGCAACCCCCGGTACGTCGTTCCACGATCTGCTGCGTACCCAGGTGCGGCACGAGTTCACTGCATCGCAGCAGTACGTCGCGATCGCCGTGTGGTTCGACCGCAACGATCTGCCGCAGCTCGCCACGCGTTTCTACGCTCAGTCCGCCGAGGAGCGTCGGCACGCGATGATGATGATCCGCTTTCTCATCGACAATCGGCTCGAGGTCGATGCGTCGGGCATCGACGACGTGGTGACGGGATTCCAGTCGGTCGTCGAACCGGTGGAACTGGCTTTGGCCCAGGAGTCGACGGTGACCGAGCAGATCAGCGCGTTGGCGCGTGCTGCCCGGGCCGAGGGCGACTACATCGGCGAGCAGTTCACCCACTGGTTCCTCACCGAGCAGGTCGAGGAGGTGGCGGCGATGCAGAGCCTGCTCAACATCGTCCGCCGAGCCGGATCGAACCTGTTCGACATCGAGCAGTACGTCGCTCGCGAGATCGGTTCCACGGTGATCCGCGCCACCAATGCCCCCAAAGAAGCCGGAAGAGCGTAGTTTGCAGCCCTGCTCAGAGCGGACATTTAGGATCGACTGTATTAGGCAACGTTCGCCTCAATAAGGATCGACTTGGATGACAACGCCTCTGACCAGGCATATCGTCCATTGCATGAGCGTAGATATCAAAGAAACCAGCCACACCAAGTTCCACGCACTTCTCCGCGACCAGATTCGCAACGAGTTCAACGCCTCGCAGCAGTACATCGCGACCGCGGTCTACTTCGCGAATGTCGATCTGCCGCAGCTGGCCAAGCACTTCTACGCGCAGTCGGTCGAAGAGCGCAACCACGCGATGATGATCGTGCAGTACTTCCTCGATCGCGACATCACGGTCGAGCTGACCGGCGTCGACGCGTCGAAGTCCGTCTTCACCGATCCGCGTGAGGCCATCGCCCTGGCGCTGGCACAGGAGGAGACCGTCACCGAGCAGATCATCGCTCTGGCGAGCACCGCACGCGAAGAGGGCGACTACCTCGGCGAGCAGTTCATGCAGTGGTTCCTCAAGGAGCAGGTCGAGGAAGTTGCCAGCATGAAGACTCTGCTCAACATCGCCGATCGCGCGGGCCACAACCTGTTCGACCTCGAGCAGTTCGTCGCCCGTGAGATGAACACCAGCGTGACCGCCGACTCGGGCGCACCCACCGTCGCCGGCGGATCGCTGTAAATTCGCACCGCAATTCTGCGCGGATGACGCGCTCATACGGGTGGCCACTCGAACGAGGATTCCTTGTTCGAGTGGCCACCCGTTTCGCGTTCTAGCGCAGAGTGACCTGGCGGCCGCGCAGGCCGTCGCGCGAACGCAACTGAGCCGCCGTGAGCGGAGCGTCGACAGCCAGTGCCTCGCTCAGTTTCTCGCCGAATTCCTTTGTAAGCCCTGCCCATTCGGTGGGGTGCATCTCGGGATCGAGATCGAACACCGGCACCAGCAGCCCGTGCGTGCGGAACGAACCGGCGTAGCGCGAACCTTCACCCAGGTTCAGATCGCCCGCCGCATGCAGGCGCGCCAACGCGAGCATCACGTCGTCTTCGTTCTCCGGACGAACCCAGCGGATGTGCGCCTTGTCGCCTGCATCCACCCACCAGGCCGCGACGACGCCGTCGGCCTCGATCCGCGCCGAGGGCATGATCGCCTGGTTCGCGCGTTCCACGGTTGCAGTCACATCGGCTGCGGGAGTGGCACTTTCGGGAATCCACCAGTTGAAGTCCTGATGAACGGTGACCTCGAGCAGCGCGGAGGCGTCGAGCACATCGGTCAACGCGGGCGTGCTGTCGGTGATCTTCGCGGCTTCGAGCGACTCGCCCGCGGACGCGGTGGACGCCCAGCCGAGCGCGCTACTGATATCTGCCGCAACGTCTTTCGACTGATTCTGCACCTGAAGGCCGACGAATCCCTCGACGGTATCGGCATCTTCGCGCACCAGGGCCGCGACGGCACCGGGTAGCACCGTGGCCAGCGTGATGGTGCGACCGTCCACGGTGATCGGCGCGGTGGCCGTCGCCGACGGGACGAACTCACGCAGCGCTACCAGGTCGCATTCGGCGGCGAGGCCTTCGAACGGGCGAGCCGACGCCGATTCGATGCTCGCGCGTTCCGCTTCTCGCTGCGCGAGCTTCGCTGCTCGGTTGCTGTCCTGCTTCGGTCCACTGTTTCTTTTGCTCTTACCCACGCCCGAAAACCTACACGTTCTTCGATTCGAGCCAGGCTCGCGTTCGGCCGGGGTGGTTGGTGGCGATCCACCCGACGCCGAGCTCGCGGCACAGGTCCACGTCCTCTTTCTCGTCGACGGTCCACACGTAGCTGGCCCGACCGGACGCGGCTGCGCGGTCGATGATGGCCGGGTGCTCGCGTAGCGCGCGAATCGACGGGCCGACGGCAGTGGCCCCGACGGTCGTCGCCGCTCCTCCACCGAGGTAGTGCGAGCTGTCGCCGAGGAGCACCGTCGGAAGCATCGGAGCCGACCGCCGTACGCGCCAGACGGCCGAGGGCGCGAACGACATGATGACCGCCCGCGAGTGGTCGGCCGACGCGGGCGCGCCGATGCCGAACTTGTGCAGCTCGGCGAGCACCGTGCTTTCGATCAGCGAGCCGTATCGCACGGGATGCTTGGTTTCGATGAAGAGTTTGACCGGCTTGCTGGTCCAGTCCAGGACGAGAGCAATGAGGTCGTGCAACGTCAGAAGTTCGGCGGGTTCGTCGTCGTCGCCGTAGTTCAGTCGGGCCAGATCCGCGAAGTCCATCTCGCTGACGATGCCGGTGCCGTTCGAGGTGCGATCGACGCGGCGATCGTGCACGCACACGATGTGGCCGTCCCTGGTGAGCCGCACATCGCATTCGACGCCGTCCGCTCCCTCGCGCAGCGCGAGGTCGTAGGCCGCGAGAGTGTGTTCCTTCTTCGCCGCCGACGCACCTCGATGCGCGACGACCAGTGGCCCACGGCGATCGGGACTCACGACGCCGTCACCGTCTCGGATTCGTGTTCGGGCTGCTTCTGTTCGGGCTGGTTCTGTTCGGGCTGCTTCTGTTCGGGCTGATTCGACTTCGGTGCGGTGCCGGTGGCGATCACCCAGCGGGTCGGACGCGACATCGCGGAGCCGCGCAGTGTGCGGCCTTCGAGTCGGCGCATCACGGCCAGGGTCAGCACGGCCGAGACCGCGGCCACCAGTGCCACGAATGCCGACAGCAGAACTCCGTCGGCGCGGGCCTGAAGTGAATCGCGCAGATTCCACAGCAATTGGACGATGACCAGCGCATTGCTCGCTGCCCAGACAGCCCACCAGATGCGAACCAGTGTCAGTTCGCGGTGCACGTCGGCATCGGCACCGCCGCGGAGACGGACCACCTCGGTGAGATAGACCCCTGGCATCACGATGCGGACCAGAGGCAGCATCGACAACAGCAGCATCGGGCGCACCGATCGCGGGTCGGTGGAGCCGGCGGCCGCGAAGGCGAGTCTGCGCTGGTCGATCAGCCAGCAGGACGAGGTGATCAGCGCGGCCAGACCGATGACGAGCGCGCCGACCTGGGCGAAATACACCAACGCGTCGGACACGGCGAGGGTGATCGGCGAGATCAGTCGCACGCGGTTGTGCAGCAGGATGCCGTACCGGAACACTTCGGCGAACGCGGCGAGCGTCAGCAACATCGCGGTGACGAGGACCAGGTTCTGCGCGTTCGCGGCGTACCGCTCGACGCGACCGACGCGGCGATCGGCCTCGGGATCGCGCGGGATGTCGCGCAATCCCCAGGTGGGCGTCGAGGCATAGTGCGGCGTCGGGGTCGGTGTGGCGGATCGGCCGCGGCGCGCGGCTTTGGTCGACGAGGTCGCCGGACGGGCTACCCATCGGAAGTTTCGGGCGCCCTGCGCGGGCGCCCTGGTGGACACCGGCGAGAGCAGCACGCCATGGCAGCGGGGGCACCAGGTGCCCGGCCGTGCGCCGACAGCCCAACGGGTGCTGCAGCGGGCACAGACCTGGAACGCCTGAGCGCGCCCCTGCGGTGCCGACATCTAGATGATTCTCGCTTCGTGGGCGTCGTCGTCGCTCTGGATCGGTCGACCAGCGGCCTGCCAGGCGAGCATCCCACCGTCGACGTTGATCGCGTCGTAGCCCACGCGGTTGAGATATTCGACGACGCGAGCCGAGCGACCACCGGCTTTGCAGACCACGTACACCTCGGATTGGTTGTCGACCTCACCGGCGCGGGACGGAATGTCGCCCATCGGGATGTGCACTGCGTCCGGAGCGTGTCCGGCCTGCCACTCGTCGTCCTCGCGCACGTCGAGCAGGATGGCCGTCGTAGGGAACGGCACCGGCAGGCGATCGACGGTGACGGCAGGCGACTGCTCGGGATGCGACACACCTCGATCTTGTCACGCGTCCGCGCGGGGCTGCCACCCGTGTCCTCGCGACCGAAGCGCCACCGCGCTATGACCTACATCACTGCAGTCACAGAAGTTATCCACAGTATCCACAGATCGATCCACAGAATCGGGGTCTGTGCCGGTTTCTATCCACAGGTCAGAGCGTCGAGTCGGTCCCCCGGTGTATCGAGTACCAACTCGGCCTGTGGATCGATGGTGATTTGACACAGCCATCGTCTGCGGTCCTGCGAAGCCGCTGTTTAGGCTGGCGAACATGACTAACCCACCGCAGGTCGTTCCGCAGGCTCCCCTCCCGTCCATCGAGCTACGCGTCTTCACCGAACCGCAACAGGGTGCCACGTACGACGAACTGCTCCGCGTCGCGAAAGCTGCCGAGGAGTTCGGCTACGGCGCATTCTTCCGATCCGACCACTACCTCGCGATGAGCGGTGACGGCGGTCCAGGGCCCACCGACGCGTGGATCACCCTGGCCGGGCTGGCCCGCGAGACCTCGACCATTCGGCTCGGCACCCTCGTCACCTCCGCGACCTTCCGCTACCCGGGGCCCCTGGCCATCAGCGTCGCCCAGGTCGACGCCATGAGCGGTGGTCGCGTCGACCTCGGCCTCGGTGCCGGCTGGTTCGAGGACGAGCACAAGGCCTACGGCATCCCGTTCCCTCCGCTCGGTGAGCGTTTCGATCGGCTCGAGGAGCAACTCGCCGTCATCACCGGACTCTGGGACACCCCCGTCGGCGAGACGTTCTCGCACGCGGGCACGCATTACCCCGTCAGCGACTCCCCCGCGCTCCCGAAGCCGGTGCAGACACCCCACCCGCCCATCGTCATCGGTGGCGGCGGAAAGAAGCGCACCCCGGCACTCGCTGCGAAATACGCCGACGAGTTCAACATCCCCTTCGCCTCGCTGGCCGACACCGAGACACAGTTCGGTCGCGTCCGCGCAGCCTGCTCAGCAGCCGATCGCGACCCGGACTCCCTCGTCTACTCCAACGCCCTCGTCCTCTGCTGCGGCCGCACCGAAGAAGAAATCACACGCCGTGCCGCTGCCATCGGCCGCGAGGTATCCGAACTACGCGAGAACGGTGCCGCAGGAAGCCCCGCCGAACTCGTCGACAAAATCGGTCGCTTCGGAGCTGTCGGAGCCACCCGCGTGTACCTGCAGACCATGGACCTCAGCGACCTCGATCACCTCGAACTCGTCGCATCCGAGGTTCTCCCACAGCTCTGACCCCCGCCGAATCCCGCCCCCCCGAGTCCACTCAACGTGACATTGACTGCCCAAAAGTCCACTGAATGTCACATTGAGTACCCAGAGGGGCTCGGTCAGGTGGCGGATCGGGCGCGCAAGCGTGCGTAGTGAGTGCTGATATGTCGTGCCGCGGGCAGTTCGATCCATCGGTACATGATTTCGGCGAGTGCGGCGGTACCGGCCAGGAATGCCAGGACGGCGGCGCTGGGGCCCAGGTGCGGTTCGACGGTTGCGTAGATGCGGTAGAGCACGAGGGTGTGGATCAGGTAGATCGCGTAGCTCCGGGTGCCGATCCATCGGATGACGGGCCAGCGGGTGATGGGTCCGTTGTATCGGGCGAGTATCAGGACGGTTCCGGTGACGACGAGCAGTGTCCAGAGGTAGGTGTCGCCCATCCAGAAGGTGTGGACTTCGATGGCGAGTCGGATCACTTCGATCTGGGCGATGACGCCGACGACGACCCATCGCCAGGTGATCAGTCGTGCCCATCCGAGGTAGGCGATCTGGCCGAGGAACAGTGTGGGGAGTACGCCCGCGACCTTGGTCAGGAACGGGACTGTGTAGGGCTGCGGTAGATAGAGGTTGTAGACGATCACCAGGGCGCACAGTGCAGCTCCGACGAGTGGCACCACGATGGGTCTGGTGTTCAGCGTTCCGCGCATCGAGATGCAGTAGAGATAGAACACGATCTGGACGACGAGGGTCCAGGTGACGCCGAGGACGGCGACTTCCGGTCGCAGGAAGAAGCCACCGAGGAAGAAGCTGAGGAACGCTTCGCCGTTGGTGATGCCGGGTTGGCCGCTGAACATTCCGTTGAGGCCGAGTTTGACCAGGATGACGGCCATGGCGACGGCGAACCAGAGCGCCGGGACGAGGCGGGCGAGGCGCGCGACCATGAAGTCCCGACGCGATTGCCGCATGGCGGATCGGGTGATCAGCAGGCCGGTGAGCAGCATGAAGATGCTGACTCCGACGAACGAGAGGTGCATGTTCAGGCCCGCGTCCTCGATGAGGACGGTGTTGACGACGTCGATCATCCACCAGCCACCGCCGATGTCGTCGAGCAGATAGAACGAGATGTGTGAGTACAGCACCGCGAGGACGGCGATGACGCGGAGGAGGTCGGCACCGTCCATTTGGACTCGGGGCGCGTCGACCGGCTGCGTGGCGGCGGACTTGTCGACCGTATTCTGGCTCGGTCGGTCCCCTTCCACACCCGCGAGTTTAGGTTCCGTTCATCTTTAGGACCAATCCGCGGCCGCTCCGCAACTGATTCGTGATATTCGGAGCAGATTCACAGCCGAATAATTCGCCTGTCTCGTTCACACGAATTTATTCCGAGAAAAGCATCTCGGTTACAACTGTTGCACTGGGGGTAGGAATGAGATTGGGTTGAACCCTACGAAAGATCCGCAGTAGGACGAACGTGCCCGCATCACACGATGGGTACGGCGTCGTTAGAGAAGGGAACCACGTGTCCGAGTACACCTTGCCCGACCTTGATTTCGATTACTCCGCCCTCGAGCCGCACATCTCGGGCGAGATCAACGAGCTTCACCATTCCAAGCATCACGCGACCTACGTCGCAGGCGCGAACACCGCGGTCGAAAAGCTCGCCGCCGCGCGTGACAACGACGATCATGCAGCCATTTTCCTGCTGGAGAAGAACCTCGCGTTCCACCTCGGTGGCCACGTCAACCACTCCATCTGGTGGAAGAACCTCTCGCCCAACGGTGGCGACAAGCCCGAGGGTGAGCTCGGTGCCGCGATCGACGACCAGTTCGGTTCGTTCGACAAGTTCCGCGCACAGTTCACCGCTGCCGCCAACGGCCTGCAGGGCTCCGGCTGGGCGGTTCTGGGCTACGACTCGCTGGGCAAGAAGCTGCTCACCTTCCAGCTCTACGATCAGCAGGCCAACGTGCCGCTCGGCATCATCCCGCTGCTCCAGGTCGACATGTGGGAGCACGCCTTCTACCTGCAGTACAAGAACGTCAAGGCCGATTACGTGAAGGCGTTCTGGAACGTCGTCAACTGGGCCGACGTCCAGGCTCGTTTCGAGGCCGCGACGTCGAAGACCCCGGGTCTGATCTTCCCGTAGGTCCTCGCACCACCCGCTTCACCGACAGCGTCGATGGACCACTGCCCCGCTCAGACGGGTGCAGTGGTCCATTCACGCTTCGAAGGGAGTTCGCTGGCACTCTCCCCATCTTGTGTGCCAGCCGTTTTCGCGTCATTCTCTTCCTACCCAACGTCGTGTACCCGGCTTCGAGCCCTGTACCTGTCTGGGAGGAACGATCGAGATGGACGAGCGAGATCTCATCGGTGTTTCACCGTTTCATGCCGCCGGTCTGCTGCGCGGATTCGTAATTTCCGGGCGCTGGCCGGACACCACCAAGGAATGGGCCCAGTTTCTGGCCCTCGCTGTGCGGGTGGCCTCGATGCCGGGCCTGTTGGCGACGTCGACGGTGTTCGGGGTGCGTGAGGAATTGCCCGACGACCCCGCGCCGGGGACGGTCGGCTTGGTCGTCGCCGAGGGTCCGGTGATCGGTGACTTCGCGTTGGCTCCCGGACGGTTCGCCGCGCATCAACCTGCCGCCCTGCTGATGCTGCATCCCCCGTCGGAGACGACACCGACGCTCCCGGAATGTGTCGGCGCGGCGTCCGGCTGCGTTCTGCTCCCCGGCCTTCCGCATCTCGGACTCGACCATCGGGCGGCCTGGGTGGAGGCCGAATCCGACGGCACCGTGACGTCGATGGTCAGCCGGGTGGGTCTCGATCCCATCAGCGATCCCGACACCGCAGTTTTGGCGATGCTCCTCGCATCCTGACCGCTGTCCGCACACGAATTTTCGGGAACCCAAACTTATTGTCGCATTGGACATTTCGCGACGACACCCCTACAGTCGTGTGCAGCGAAGGGGAGTAGCCCCCAATCACCGTGTCGACATACTGGTTGCTCGAATGCAACCCGGCACCTGAACCGGCCAGTTCCGGTGGGCGAGACCTTCGGTCCTATCGACGACCGAGGAGTCCGCTGTGCTGTCCGCATTACTGTTGAGTTTCGCTGTCATTTTCGTCGCCGAGCTGGGTGACAAGTCCCAGCTCATGGCCATGACGTTCGCCCTGCGCTACAAGTGGTACGTCGTCATCGGCGGCATCACCGTTGCCACCACCGTGGTGCACCTGGTCTCGGTGGCGGTCGGCCACTTCCTCGGCGTGTCGATCCCCACCGAGGCGATCTCCATCGTCGGCGGCATCGCGTTCGTCATCTTCGGCCTCTGGACGCTACGCGGCGACTCCCTGTCCGACGACGAGGGCGCGAAGGCCTCCCGGGTCACCAAATCCGCATTCCTCGCGATCGCGTCGGCGTTCTTCCTGGCCGAGCTCGGCGACAAGACGATGCTGGCCACCGTCACTCTCGCCGCCGACAACGACTGGGTGGGCGTGTGGATCGGCTCCACCGTCGGCATGGTCGCTGCCGATGCACTCGCCATCGTGGTCGGCGCGGTACTCGGAAAGCACCTGCCGGAGCGCATGATCCAGTACGGCGCGGCCACCCTGTTCTTCGTCTTCGGTGCTGTCCTGTTCTTCGAGGGCCTGATGCCCGGCACCGCAGCTCCCTACATCGCTGCCGGAGCAGTCGTCGCGATCTCCGCCGTCGTCGTCGCCGTGTTCGTTCGACGCTCCCGCATCAGGGCAGCGCGGGAATCGGCACAGCAGACCAGCACCGAACACGCCTGACCTTGGTTTACACTCCTCTCCCGGGAGGGGTGCATGAACAACGAGCAGCAGGTGAGTACGACCGACGCGGCGCACCACTCGACCGACCGGCTGATCAGAATCTTCGGCCGTTTCGTCGGTACCGGCTATCTCATCTATCTGCTGCTGTTGATCCCGGATATCGCACGGAGCAGCGAGGTGGTTCCCGGTTGGTGGACTCCGGTCACCGTTGCGGTCGTGTTCGGCACCGGGTTCGCGTTCGCGGCCTCCACCTTTCACCCGAGCATCGGGGTCATTCGCATTGCCGGTTCCGTGGCCGCGTTGGCGTTCCCGATCATGGCGGTGCTGTGGTGGGTGGCTTGGGACGGCGAGACGTTCGATCAAGCCGGGACGTTTCTCTCGGTGTTTCCCGGCCTGGCGGCACTCGCCGCCGCCACGGTGTGGCACCCCGTCCCGGCGTTCATCCACATGAGCGTCAGCGTCGTTCTTGTGCAGCTGGCCAACCAGGCTGTGCGAGAACCGTTCCCCCGCAGCAACATCATTGCGGAGATCTTCTTCGCGATGATGTTCTGCACGGTGTTCGTTGCCGCGACACTCGCCGCGGTGCGCACCGGACGCATTCTCGACGCGACGATCTCGACCACACACGACGACGCAGCCCGGGCGGCTGCGGCCACCGCGCGTGAAGTCGAGCGCGAACGATTCGACGCGCTGATCCACGACGAGGTCATGTCTTCTCTCCTCGCTGTTGCCCGCCATGGCCGCACGCCCAGCCTGGCCCGTCAGGCGCGCTCGGCCCTGCTGCATCTCGATGACCTGACCACCGGCACCGTCTCCGAGACGTTCTCGGCCGACGAGACTCTGGCTCAGCTTCGTTCTGCCGCAACGACAGTGGACGAGTCGATCGACTTCACCGTGCACGAGGGCGCGCTCGAGCGGACAGAGCACTACCCGGCCGAGACGGTACGCGCCATCGCCGCTGCACTGGCAGAGGCTTTGCGCAACAGTAGAATTCATGCCGGGGCATCACACCGTTCGGTTGCCGTGGAGCTGGCCCCGTCGTCGATGCACATCACCGTTCAGGACAACGGCATCGGCTTCGATCGACGTTCGGTGCCGCCCCACCGACTCGGCGTCGCCGTCAGCATCGAAGGCCGGATGCGTCAACTCGACGGCGGGTCGGCCGAGATCGAATCCTCCACCGCAGGCACCATCGTGCGATTGGGCTGGAAGCGATGAACGGCCAGGACATCCGCGACCTGCTGTCGATGAGGTCGGCAGCGGCGTACGCGGTTGCCGGTTTCTTCGTCCTCGCGTGCCTGGTGTGTGCATCCGCAACCCTGACCGGGGTGTCCGCAGTGTGGCCCGAATACGCAGCGGTGCTCGTGCTCTCGGCCGCGGTCATCCTGCTGCTCCGGGCACCGGGTGACCCACTGACCGCGCGGTCGACCGCACTGATGACCGTATCGGGCCCGGTGGCAGCCGCTCTGGTCTTCGCCGTCCTGCCGGTGCCGCTGACCGGAAGCTTGCAGACCTGGCCCCTGGGGATGTCGGTGGTGATCTACACCTTCATGTGTGTCCGCGGCCGGACCCCGGCCGCGTGGCTCGGGCTGGCACTGACCATGTCGGTGGCCATCGGATGGGCGGTGGTGACGGGTCAGGGATTTCTGTACGGGCTCTCGTTCAGCGCGATCAACATCGCGCCGCTGTTGATGGCGACGTTCTTCGCCTTCACCATTCGTCCCTTGGCCGCCGCAATTTTCGAGCTGCGCAAGCAGTCGACGGTGCGTATCGCGTCCCAGGCCGCGGCGGCGGCCGTGCTCGAGGAACGCGACGCTCGCCTGGCCAGTCTCGACGCGTTGGCCCGTCCGCTGCTGCAGCGCATCGCCGACGGCCCCGATCCCACCGAGGAGGAAGTCCTCGCGTGTCGACTCCTCGAAGCCGAGCTCCGCGATTCCCTCCGCGCCCGCGGCCTGGTGCGACCCGATCTCGCTCGCGCCGCCAGGTCCGCTCGGGCCCGCGGGGTGGAGGTGATGATGCTCGACGACCGATCCCCGGACGCACTCGACGATGACGCGCGTGAACGCATCGTGGCCGCCGCGTCGGGTGCTCTCGATGCCGCGGAGGCGGGCGCGGTGACGGTCCGCCTTCTACCGCCCGGCCGGACCGTGGCCGCGACGATTCTGCTCGACGACCTGGGCGACGGTGCGCACCGCGTCGAGTACGACGAAGCCGGTCACGTCCGGCGCTGAACAGTGGTTTGGACCGCTGCTCCCCTGGCTACTCTGCGGCGGACCAGTCGGTCTGTACAGCTGCAGCCGGTGAACGGAGATCTTTCATGGCACTCGATCGTCGCTCGTTTCTGATCGGATCCGGTGCTGCCGCAGTGCCGTTGCTGTTGGCCGGATGCGGCTTCGTCAGATCCAGCCCGTCGCAGCAGACCGAGGGCACACTCACATTCACCACCTGGGGTACCGATGCCGAGCTGGCCGGCTTCCGGGACTCGATCAGCGCATTCGAGGCGGCCAATCCCGGGACGACGATCACCCTCAACGCAGTGCCGTACGAGCAGATGTTCACCAACATCGACGCCCAGCTGCAGGCAGGCAATCCACCCGACATCTTCCGCGTCCCGTATTACACGTTCGGTGCATATGCCGGCCGAGGCCAACTGCTGGATCTGTCGCCGCTGTTGGCGTCGGACACGCGGGATCAGTTCACGCCCACGGCGTGGGCCGCAGTGCAGAACGGCGGAATCCCCTACGGCCTACCGCACCACACCGACACCTCGGCAATTCTGGTGAACCGAAACCTGTTGTCGCAGGCCGGTATCGACTCGGTTCCGACAAGCCTGGACGACGCCTGGACGTGGGACGAGTTGGCGTCGATCGGCGACCGACTGCGTTCCTCGCTGCCGGCCGACAAGTACCCGTGGGCCTACAACTGGCAGGGCAACGGCGTCACCCGCTGGCTGAGTCTTCTGTTCCAGGCCGGCGGGTCCTTCCTGGCCGAGGACCAGAAGACTCCACTGATCGACTCCGACGAGGCGCGCCGAGCCGTCGAATTCTCGTCGTCCTTCTTCTCGAACGGCTACGTGCCGGCGAACAACACCATCGCGTCGTCGAGTTACGCCAGCGAGGCGTGGTTCTCGCAATCGGTGGCGATGGTGTGGTCGGGTGCGTTCCAATTGCCCGACGCCGATGCGACGGCCAGTTTCGATTGGACGGCCACCTACGCTCCTCGAGATCGCCGGGGCGGCGGCGACTTCGGTGGCAACGCACTCGTCGCGACGTCGCAGACCTCGCAGCCGGAACTGGCGGCGTCGTTCCTCGAGTTCGTCACCCAGCAGGAACAGATGCGCAACTTCTGCAGGGCCGCCTCGTTGCTGCCGACGCGTACCGATCTGCTCAACTCCGACCTCGAGTTCGATATCCGGTCGGAGCTGGCCCCGATCTTCGCAGCTCAGGCCACTACGGTGCAGCCGCAGGATGCCGCTCAGGTGGCGTCGCCGTCGATGTCGGCGATCATTCCGGTTCTGAAGGAACAACTCGATCTTGCGTTCGCCGGTTCGCAGGATGCCGCTGCCACCGTCTCGGCGTTGCAGAGCGGAATCGCCGGGGTCACCGGCGCATGACGGCTGTAGTACGAGCGAAGACCAAGCGCGCCGGGGCCAGAAAAGAAGCGTTCGCGGCCGCAGGATTCCTGGCCCCCAGTTACGCACTGTTGGCCGTGTTCGTCCTCGTTCCTCTCGTCGCCGCGTTTGTCGTCAGCCTGCAGCAGACGGACGGCTTCGGTGCAGGTGAGTTCGTCGGGGCAGCCAATTACGCACGCCTGGTGGATGATCCGCTGTTCTGGCGGGCGCTGATCAACACCCTGCTGTTCACGGCGTTGGTCACGCCGCTGTCGATGCTGTTCGGTCTGATCGCGGCCGTCCTGCTCAATTCCGCGTTGCCGGCGCGGCCGCTGTGGCGTTCGCTGGTGATCCTGCCGATGGCCGTCTCGGGTGTGGCGACCGGCCTGATCGGCATTCTGGTGTTCGACCAGAACTCGGGCGTGCTGAACAATCTCATCGGTTTCCTCGGGCTGCCTGCCATCGATTGGCAGTCTTCTCCCGGGCCTGCTTTCGCGTCGATCGTCATCGCCACGGTGTGGTGGCGCACCGGGTTGAACATGCTGATCTACCTGGCCGGGCTCCAAGGTCTCGGTCCCGATCTGTACGAGGCGGCCCGGCTGGACGGCGCGAACGCATTTCAGCGCTTCCGCAACGTGACGGTGCCGCTGCTGGGTCCCACGTCGTTCTTCCTGCTGGTACTCAACGTCATCTATTCGTTCCAGGTGTTCGATCTGGTCTTCGTCCTCACCGGCGGCGGGCCGGGCGGGGCGACCTCGGTCCTGGTCACGTACGCCTACGAGACAGGCTTCGTCACCCGCGATCAGGGCTACGCCGCATCGATCGGCATGGTGCTGTTCCTGTTCGCACTCACCTTCGCCGCCGCGCAATGGCGCGCGAGCCGAACGAAGGATCTGGTCGAATGAGCGGGCCGAGAAACGCGTCCGCTCGCCGCGCACTGGTGCTGCGCACCGTGATCATCGCCGTCATCGGCCTGATCACCGTCGCACCGCTGTATTGGATGCTGGCCGTGGCGTTCTCGACTCGCGGGGAATTGCTGGGCGGGGGCGAGCTACGGTTGTGGCCCCGCCAGGTGACGTGGGAGAACGTCACCCGCGTATTCGACTCGTTCCCGGTCGCGACGTGGTTGGGCAACTCGATCGCCATTGCCGTGGTGGTCACGATCATCACCGTGGTGACGAGTCTGCTCGCAGGATATGCGTTCGCGCACTTGAAGTTCCGCTTCTCCACGCCGCTGTTCTTCATTGCGCTGGCTACCTTGGTGCTGCCCGTGCAGGTCATCATGGTGGCGCTGTTCCGCATCGTCGTCGGGCTCGGCCTGTACGGCACGTACTGGGCGGTGATCCTGCCGAGTTCGGCGTCGGCGTTCGGGCTGTTCCTCGCGCGCCAGTTCATGCTCGGCATTCCCCGTGAGCTGCTCGAGGCGGCCCGACTCGACGGTGCCGGGCATTGGCAGATCTTCCGACGCGTCGTGCTGCCGCTGTCCGGGCCACTGATCGCCGTCCTCGCCTTCATGAGCCTGCTGCAATCGTGGAACGACTTCGCGTGGCCGCTGATTGCACTGCGGGAGAACGAGTTGTTCACCCTCCCCATCGGCCTGCTGTACCTGCAGGGCCAGGCGAACAGCGATTACGGTGCCACGATGGCGTTCGCGCTGATCAACGTCGTACCGATGGCATTGCTGTTTCTGTTCTTCCAGAAATACTTCATCGCCGGATTCGCGCGCAGCGGTATCAAGTAGGCCCCACTCCAGGGTGCCTGAGGGCGGGTGAGGTCTCCCGCCGGTTATGGTGCAAGCGACTACGAGGTCGCAGCCTGTGCCGCGGCCCGCCACCGTGAGCGAAGGGGATCGTACGACGTGGAGATTTCAGGAACAGCAGCACTTGTCACCGGCGGGGCATCGGGCCTCGGAGCCGCAACGGCCGCACGTCTGGCCGCCGCGGGCGTCACCGTCTTCGGGCTCGATCTGCCGCAGTCCATCGAGCGGGCCGGAGACAGCGTCCCGGCCGGGGTGACTCTCATTCCGGCAGACGTCACCAGCGAGGCCGAGGTCGAGGCGGCACTGGACACCATCGTCGAATCCGGTGTGCCGCTGCGCATCGTCGTCAACTGCGCGGGCGTGGGCTGGGCGGGCCGCATTCTGTCCAAGAAGGGGCCGCACGATCTCGAGCTGTTCCGTACCGTCATCACCATCAACCTGCTCGGCACGTTCAACGTGATGCGCCTGGCCGCGAACCGGATGCAGTCGCAGTCGACCGTCGACGATGCGGGCCAGCGCGGCGTCGTCATCAACACCGCCTCGGTCGCGGCGTTCGAGGGCCAGATCGGTCAGATCGCCTACACCGCTTCCAAGGGCGGAGTACACGCGATGACCATCACGGCCGCTCGCGACCTGGCGCAGGTCGGCATCCGCGTCAACACCATCGCCCCCGGCATCGTCGACACCCCGATGCTGGCAGGCGTCACCGAGGAATACCGTCAGGGCCTCGAGGCGTCGGTGCCGTTCCCCTCACGTCTGGCTCAGCCCAGCGAGTACGCGCAGCTGGTCCAGATGATCGCCGAGCACGACTACCTCAACGGTGAGACCATCCGCATGGACGGCGCGATCCGCATGGCACCGCGCTAATCACTGACCACTGGCGCGTGGCCCCGCCGATCGAGGCGGGGTCACGCGCGAGCGCGCAGATCCGCTATCGTCGGGATTTCCTTCTCGGCGCGGTCGGACATCCACTCGCGCAACACTTTTGTCGCGAGCACGTCGTCCTCGTTGTAGACGAGCAGTCGCTCGCGCTGCGTGTGGTCGGGCTCGGCGTCGTATCCGACGGCTTCCCGGTACCACCCCATCGACGCCTCGCCGCCGGCTTCGTCGTCGCGCCAAGCGAATCCTGCGACCGGCGCAATCTTCTTCAGTCCCTTGCCGTTCGGGCAGATGAACTGATCACTCACGGCCTGGTAGATGTCCACCCACTGCTCGCTGTCGATGAACTCGCGAATCTGCGCCTCGGTGGGAACCCCGGGAACGTCCGCGAAACGGCGAGCCGAGTCGAGCAGCCACTTGTCTTCCGCCTGCCGCGAATAGCAGTACGCAGCAAAGGTTTTGCCGCGCGCGGCGGCGTCGGCCCTGGTATCCATCAACCAGTTCCAGAACACCGCGAAAGAGCGTCCCTCGTCGACGGTCGGCAGCGGATCCCAGGTGACGAAACCCCGATACGACGGCGGCGGCCCGCCTGCCTCGGTGAGCAGCGTGCCCCACAGATACGCACCGTGCTCTTGGTAGCTCTCCATGTCCACGTCCACCTCGACGTCGGCGCGATGCACCGAGACGGTCTCCGAGCGCCGGAGCAGCGGCACGTCCGCTCGCCAGGCCAGCGCGGCGGACACGGCGTCGTCGAAGTTGCCGAACGGCCACTCCTCGGGAGCCGGGCCGGTCCACTGCGCCAACTCGTCGATGGTGCGCACGCCCGCGCTGCGCAACACCTCGGCGCGGGACCCGGAGGCGACAAGCGAGACGTCCCGAACGGCTTCGAGTTGCGGCTTGCAGTCGAACCACCATGCACACGAACGACATTCGCTCACCTGGGAGGGCACGGTGAACGCGACGCCCTGCGCGACCGCGAGCCGGTCCGCGAAACGGGTGTCGTACTCGTCGAGGGCCGTCGTGAGATCGTGCACCAGCATGCATTCACCCTTGTAGCCCACTGCGCCGCCGACGGGTGTGGCCGTGGCCAGGCCCTCGTGCGCGAGCATCCGATACAGGTGCGCGAGCCGGAGTTGATCGCGCAGCTGACTGCGCACCTTTCGGGTCTCGTCGATCGCCGGAGACCACTGATCGAGCGGGGTGGTGCGCGCGCCGCGGCCGGGGTCGGTGACCTTGTGGTTGACCACGATCACCGGGATGTATCCGCCCGCCGCGTCACGGACGAGCAATTCGCTGCGCCCGCGTCGACCGGTATCGCGTTCGAGGGGCAGTACCGCGTTCCAGATGCGTTCCACGCCGGCCCGGCAGGCGGCGACGGTCGCGTCGGCAGCCTCTCGGGCGGTGGGTTCGTCGATCTCGATCCACCGCATCGAATCGCCGACCGCCAACTGCGCACGGACGTTCTCGCGGTGAGCCTGAGCTGCTTCTCGACGCTGCCGCACCCCTGGGTTCTCGGGTTCACCGCGCAGCAACGATCCGTACGCGGTGTCGAGATAGAGCCGATGCCTGCACCGCGTCAACGATCCGGCATCGAGCAGCACGGGCACAGGTGATGTTGCTGCCGCGCCTCGTTGACCGTTCACACTGTTAGACACTAGGTCAGCCCTCCGACAGCCTGCACAGATCAGCGCCCGATAGGGTGTAGGTAACGCACTGTCCCGCCTAGCAGCACACGTCAGGAGCCTTTTCGATGGGTTTGTTCCGCAAGCGTAAGGGTCGAGCCACTCGCAAGGCAGAGGCCAAGGCGCTCAAGCACAAGGCAACACTCGAAGCGAAGCTGGGCGCGAAGAACGAGCGCAAGCAGTTGAAGTCGATCGCCAAGGCGCAGCGCAAGCTCAGCGCGGTGGAGGCGAAGTCGCAGAAGAACGTCGAGAAGGCCCAGGTCTCCGCTCTCAAGGCGCAGCAGAAGGCCGCGGTACAGGGAACGCTCAGCGTGGCTCAGATCCGCAAGTACCTCGGCATCGCTCGACTGCTGATTCCGGTGCTGGCTCCCATCCTCTACCGCGGTGCGACCGTCGTTCGCGCGCAGCTGGACAGCCGCAAGGCACAGCAGCTCGGTGTCGCTCCCGACCAGCTCAGCGAATACACCGGCCACGGCGGCAAGCTCAGTGCCCGCATCGCCGGTGCCGAGAAGTCGCTCGACACCATCGGTGCGCGCCACTCCGATCCCGAGACCAAGAGCTTCGGTGCCGCGATCAGCGAGCGTCTGGACGATCTGACCACCGCCGTCCGCGCATCCGAGCAGATGCCGCCCGCTCGCCGCAAGACCGCGCACGCCGCGATCTCCGCTGAGCTCGACGGCATCGAGGCCGATCTGCTCGCCCGCCTCGGCGTGCGCTGAACCCTGCACAACCGATGACCGACAGCTCAGCCGCCCCGCTTCGCGGCGGAGCTGTCGGTATCGTCACCGCGACGCTCGCGGTGGCCGCTCACGGCATGGCAGGCGGCGGTTGGCCCGACGGTTCCGCACTGGCTCTGCTTGTCGTCGTCAGCATCGGGGTGGGTGCCATGACGGCCCTGCCCAGACGGTCGACCGCCCTGCTGCTTCCCGCTCTGCTGGGCGGCCAACTCGTCGCCCACATCGCGCTGAGCCTCGGCGGTACGGCCGACATGCACAACCACTCTCTACTTCCCAGCACAGCGATGATCGCCTTTCACGCGGCCGCCTCGGTCGTCACCGGCCTGATGATCGCCGCGGCCGAGCGCCTCTACGGCCCGATCACGTCCATCGTCCGAGCGATTCTTGCGCTCCTCACTCCCCTGCCCGACGGTTCCGCCGTCGGTCGCGTGTCCACGTCCGTTGCGGTTCCGTCGGTGGACGGCGCCGCTCTCGACTGGGTCATCTCTCGTCGCGGGCCCCCGATGTCGTCTTGCTCGTTCCGCGGGCTCCACTCGCGGTCGGCGTTCTGACCGACATCCCTTTCCGCATCTCTGCACAGAAATGACCCAACCCATGAAGAGCTCTCTTTCCCGTGCCCTGTTCGTCTCGGGAGCCACCGTCGGCGCACTGCTGATCGGCGCAGGCGCAGCGTCCGCGCACGTCGTCGTCTCCGCTCCCGACGCCGCGCAAGGCGGCTACTCGGTGCTGACGTTCCGCGTTCCCACCGAGTCCGATACCGCCTCGACCAGTTCGGTCAAGGTGACCCTCCCCGGCCTCAATTCCGCTCGCACACAGCCCGTTCCGGGCTGGACGTCCACCGTCGAGAAGGACTCCGCCGATCTCGCGGTGTCGGTGACGTGGACCGCGAACCCCGGTTCCGAGGTCGGGCCGGGCCAGTTCCAGCAGTTCCTGCTCTCGGCGGGCCCGCTGCCCGAGCAGGAGACCGTCTCGTTCCCGGCCACCCAGACCTACACCGACGGTGAGGTCGTCGAATGGAACGAGCCGATGACCGAGGACGGTAGCGAGCCCGAATTGCCCGCTCCCACCCTGACTCTCGCCGCGGCCGGCAGTGGGGATGCGCACGGCAGCGTGCACACCGAGACCACCGCCGCCTCCGAGGCGTCGACGTCTTCGGAGGACAACACCGCCCGCTGGCTCGCCGGCGTCGGGCTCGTGCTCGGTGCCGTCGGCGCAGGTCTTGGCATCGGTGCAACGATCAGGGCGCGGCGCTCATGAGATCGCTGGTCTTGTCAACGAAGGCGCTGGTCGTCTCGGTCGCAGCACTGCTGATGCTGTTGATCGCGGCACCGATCGCCTCGGCGCACTCGCAGGTCACCGGCTACAGCCCGGCCGACGGTTCCTCCCTGGACTCGTCTCCGGCGACGGCGTCCGTGTCGTTCAACGAGGTGCCGCAGTCGCAGTTCGCCACGCTCAACGTCGTCGGGCCCGACGGCAACATCTGGTCGAAGGGTGATGCACGCATCGAGGGCCAGAGCGTCGTCGTCGACGTCGGTGAACTGGGGCCGGTCGGCGAGTACACCCTCGCGTATCGCATCACCTCGGCCGATGGCCATCCGGTCAGCGGCACAGCGTCGTTCACGCTGACGCAGGAGGGGTCAGGGACACCAGGGGCACCCGCCGACGCGTCGGGAAGCGCAGAGGAGTCCGAGGGCTCGTTCCTTGGCGGCTACGGTCGCATCGCGCTGATCGCCGTGGCGGTTCTGGCCTTCGCCGGGGCATTGGGGTTCGCACTCCGTAAGCCCAAGACCCGGAAGTAGCACCGACGTGGCTGCGGTGGGCGAGAGAAGCGTTCGGCTGGTACTCGCCGCCGCAGCTGCGGCGCTGGTGGGGGTCGCGGCAGCGTTCGCGCTGGCATTCCCCACCTTTCCCGGTGGATCCTCGTGGCTACGGGTGATCGCGGTGGCGTCGGGTTCGGTGGTGTTGGGGTTCGGGGTTCTCGCTGTCCTGGACGCCAGTTCCGATTCCCGACGCCCCGCCGTGGACCCGCCGGTGATGTGGCGCGCGATCGGTTACCTGTCGGGGCTGTGGGCGGTGGCCGAGTTCGTTCTGTTGGCCGCCGCGGCAGCCGATTCTGCCGGTCGCACGCCATTGACGTTGTCGCCGAGCGCTTTCGCCACGTTCGCCACCTCGATCTCGGTGGGCCGTCTGGGTTCTGCGACGGTGATCCTGACGCTCGCCCTGTGCGCCATCGGGGTGGCCGGGTATCGGCTGAGGGCAAGCTGGTCACCGATTCCGGTGGTCGTGCTGGCATCCCTTGCGCTGGTCGCTCGGCCGATCACCGGGCACATGTCTCAGTTCACGTTCGGGTCTTTTGCCGTCGCCGTGCATGTGGTGTGCGCGTCCGTGTGGCTCGGCGTCCTGGGTGCGATGGCGCTGAGCCTACGGAGCAAATCCGCGTGGGCGACGCTGTTGCCGGTCTATTCGCGAGTCGCGTTCTGGTGCGTCGTCGGGGTTGCCACCACCGGGGTGCTCGACGCGGTCCTGAAGCTGGACAGCCTTTCTGCCGTGGTCGAGACCGGTTACGGCCGAATCGTTCTCGCGAAGCTTCTCGTCACGGTGATCCTGATCGCCTCCGCTCACCGAATCCGTGGGACGTGGTTACCCACCGTCGCCGCGCACCGATCCACCGTCGAGCACTCGGTGGGCCGAGCCGCAGCGCACATCTGCCTGCTGGCGGTGGCGTTCGGCTTGGCTGCGGCGCTGGCGACCACTGCATGACCAAGCTTGTCGGCGCTCTGTACTAGCCTGGGTGCATGCCGAAGTTGACTGTGGTGCCGGGTGGTTCTTCGGCACCTGCGCTCGGTCGGATCCACACTGTCGCGGAGTTCTTCGCCGGTATCGGCCTGGTGCGAATGGGCTTGGAGCAGGCCGGTTTCGAGGTCTCGTGGGCCAACGACATCGAGCGCGACAAGCATCACATGTACCGCCAGCACTTCGGTGACGATGCCGGCCATTTTCAGCTCGGCGATGTCGCACGCACTCGAGGAGACGATCTGCCCGAGGGTCTGTCGTTGGCGTGGGCATCGTTTCCGTGCACCGATCTGTCGTTGGCCGGCGGCCGGGCCGGGCTCGCGGGCAAGAACTCCTCGACCTTTCGGCATTTCACGCGGGTACTGAGCGAGCTCGGTGATGCTCGGCCCGAGGTGGTGACGCTCGAGAACGTCGTCGGGCTGGCGACCAGCCACGGTGGAGACGATCTGGCCGCAGCGGTCCGGGAGCTCAACGAACTCGGCTACTCCGTGGATGTCCTCACCATCGATGCTCGACGCTTCGTTCCGCAGTCGCGTCCGCGCCTCTTCCTGGTCGGTGCACAGAATCCCCCCGAGGACGCGCGCGATCCCAACAGTGAGCTTCGGCCGGATTGGCTGCAGGCGGTGTACGGCGATTCGACCTTGCTGACCCATCGGGCACCCTTGCCGAGTCCTCCGATTCCGTTGACCAGCGGTCTCGGTGATCTGGTCGAGCGCATGGACTACCGCGACGAGCGGTGGTGGGATGCAGACCGTACCGCCGCATTCGTGCAGTCCTTGTCGCCGATTCAGTTGCAGCGCATCGAGATTCTGAAGAAGGCCCGCAAGGTCAGCTACCGCACCGCCTACCGACGCACCCGTAACGGCGTCGCCGTCTGGGAAGCTCGCCCCGACGACATCTCCGGTTGCCTCCGTACCGCCCGCGGCGGTTCGTCCAAGCAAGCGGTGGTCAAGATGGGCAACGGCCGGTTGCAGGTGCGGTGGATGACGCCACTCGAATACGCCCGCCTGATGGGTGCCGGCGAGTACTCACTCGACGGGCTGCGAAACAATCAGGCGCTCTTCGGTTTCGGTGACGCCGTGTGCGTTCCCGTGGTCGCCTGGCTCGCCGAGCACTACCTGATGCCGCTGGTCAGCGGGACCTTGAGTTCGACTGCGGCACATGTCCAGTCACGGTAAGTCCTCGCTGCGGTCGTCCGCCGTCGCGCCGCGCAAGAGCACTCTGCCCGCGGACGACGTACAGTCCTTTCGCACCGCACTGCGAGAAGTGCTGAGCGAGAAGGACGATCAGGGTCGAGTGTGGTCGGCGGCCAAATGGGGCGTGTACGCGTTCTACGATTACGACGGTGAGCCGATCTACGTGGGGCAGACCAAGGAGAAGCTCAGCGTCCGGGTGCAGCGCCATCTGACCAACCAGCGAACCGACGCCGTCGCGATGCGGGTACTCGACGTCTTCGAGGTCGCGGAGATCGAGATCTGGCCGCTGTGGCAGTACGAGGATCTCAAGAAGTCCGACGGCGCAGAGCAATTCCGCGCGGCCGAGCGTGATCTGAATGCGCACGAGTACACCGCGTACCTCGAGGCCATCGACAAGTCGCGACACAAGGCGATCCTCAACGAGAAGATTCCGCCGGTCTCGGAGCCCATCGCACTCCCCGGGTCGCTGCGTCGGTCGCTCATCTCCGAGCAGACCCGCCGCGAGCGTGGGCACCCCGACATTCGCATCGCGCGCCGCGCCGAGACCATCTCACGGCTGGCTGCTGTCACTCGCGAACGCGGTGAGGTCTCCGAGGGTCTACGACGCGTCCTCGTGGTCCAGGCCGTGCGTCTGGCCTACCTGTCGGCCGAGCGCCTCGCCTTCGTCGAGGGGCATCCCATTCCCGATCCCGCCGCGATCGACGTCACCGCGCTGGTGGGTTCGGTGCTGCACGAGCGCGCCCCGGACTCGGACGACGAGCCCGAAGACATCGAAGGTGCCACCGACCCCGAAGGCGAGTTGGACCTGTTCAGCGAGTTCTGACTCGGGTCGTCGTACGCTCGCCCTGTGCCGCTCCCACCTCACGTTGCCGATCTCACCAGCATCGACCTGCTGCTGTCGGTGGCCGAGCTCGGCAGCATCGGGCGAGCGGGTCGAGCGCACGGCATGTCGCAGCCCGCGGCCAGTGCGCGCATCCGTGCGCTGGAGCGACGGGTCGGCGCTCCATTGTTGAAACGGGGCGCACGCGGAACGGTGCTGACCGAGTTCGGTGAGCTGGTCGCGAGTTGGGCCGCGCCGGTCGTGCGGTCCGCCGAGGACCTGGCGACGGCCATCGCCACGTTGCACGCCGAACGCGTCGGCCATGTGCAGATCGCCGCGAGTCAGACTGTCGCAGAATATCTTCTGCCGCGCTGGCTGGTCACGCTGCACACGCTTGTCCCGCACATCGTTCCGAGCCTCACGTCGGGCAATTCCACAGTGGTCGCCGAGAAGGTACTTGCGGGAGCCGCCGACCTCGGCTTCATCGAAAGTCCCACTGTACCTGCGGATCTGGATCATCGGACAGTTTCCACCGACGAACTGTTGCTCGTGGTGGCACCGGATCACGCCTGGACAGTCACCGCGCCGTCGGCCGCCGAGATCGTCGCCACCGCACTGGTGACGCGGGAGGCGGGGTCGGGAACGCGCTCCGCCTACGAAAGCGCTGTGGCTGCAGCGGGTCTCGGGCAGCCGATGTCGCCGCTTCTCGAGGTCTCCTCGACGACGGCGATCAAGTCCGCCGTCGGTGCGGGAATCGGCGGAGCCGTGCTGAGCTCGTTGGCCGTCGCCCCCGAATTGGCCGCGGGAAGTCTGGTCCGCGTACCGATCCCAGGATTGACTCTGCGTCGTGAGTTGCGGGCGATCTGGCCGTCCGGCCGCATCCCCACCGGCCCTGCCGCAGAATTGCTGTCCGTGGCGGCGAGGACTCAGTCATAACGTCCAGTTATGAGTAACGAACATTTCGGTACCTACCGGACGTGATCGGCTACGCGCACGCTGAAGTCATGACCGTCACCGCCCTCACCCCCGCTGTGCATCCCAGGACTTTCGAGCACATCACCCCCAATTGGTTCGCCGCGGTGATGGGTACCGGGATCGTCGCCACTGCGGCCGCAACTCTGCCCGTGCAGTTTCCTGCACTGCACGTCTTTGCCGTTGCGGTATGGGTGATCGCCGCTACGGCGCTGGTCGTGATCGGTGGTGCCTTCGCGCGGCATTGGATCGGGCACCGCGACCGGGCCGTCGAGTACGCCCGACACCCGGTGATGGTGCAGTTCTACGGCGCTCCGCCCATGGCGATGCTCACCGTCGGCGCAGGAGCGGGACTGCTCGGCGCGGACGTGCTCGGCCCCACCACAGCCATCACGCTGTTCGCCGGCCTGTGGATCGCCGGGACGATCGCCGGTCTGCTCACCAGCGTCGTCGTTCCGTATCGAATGATCACTGCGTCCGATCATCGCGACGTCGCAGCCCTGCCGGCGTGGCTGATGCCCGTCGTGCCGCCGATGGTGTCGGCGTCGACAGGGGCGTTGCTGCTTCCGCATCTGCCCGAGGGCCAGTGGCGGCTGGCGCTGCTGTGCGCCTGTTATGCGATGTTCGGGCTGTCGCTGATCGTCGGGATGATCACGCTGACTCTGATCTACGGGCGCCTGCTGCACGGCGGTCTGCCGCCCGTCGACGCGGCCCCGACCGTGTGGATCACGTTGGGGTTGATCGGCCAGTCGATCACGGCGGCCAACCTGCTGGGTGCCGACGCATCGATGGTGTTCACCGGTGCACAATCGTCGATCGCCGTCGGGCTACACGTCTTCGGAATCGGCTACGGACTGATCATGGGCGGCTTCGGAATGCTGATGTTCGCGCTCGCGACAGCTCTGACCGTGCACGCGGCACGCAGGAACCTGGGCTTCTCGCTGACGTGGTGGTCGTTCACGTTCCCCATCGGGACCTGCGTCACCGGAGCGACTGCCTTGGGTCATGCGCTGAACTTCGGTGCGGTGCAGGCTCTGGCCGTTGCCCTGTACGTCCTACTGCTCGCCGCCTGGCTCACCGTGGCCACCCGCTCCGTTCGCGGAATCCGGCGCGGAGAGTTGTTGCATCCCGATCACAGATGAGAAAGCACGTTCACGACGTTGCCGCCAGCATCGCGAAAGAAGAATCGGCGGACTCCCCATTCCTCGTTGGTGATCTCGTAGACGATCTCGAGTTCGGCGTCCATCGCTGCCCGGTACGCCGCGTCCACGTCGTCCACTTCGATCGACGCCGACGGATTGACCGGCCCGGTGGGATCGGTGGTGATCAGACTCAGCTGCGCCGCACTGTCGCCCGACGGAGCGAGCGTGGCGATCCAACCGTGATTCATCACCACCTCCATGCCGGTGACCTGGACGTACTTGTCCAGCGCCGCATCGAGATCGGTGACTGTGAGCAATGGCATCGCGCGCAGAACATCCATGCCCGGACTGTACCGCCGACAACGTCCCCGCGGGGACGTGCTCGACGAACATTTCGCACATGGGGGACGATGTTTCGATGCTGACGATCAGGGTGACTCTGGCCGACGTCGAGCCGGTGGTGTGGCGGCGGTTCACCATCGCCTCCGACGCCACACTGCCCGAGCTCCACGACGTCATTCAGGACGTCATGGGTTGGGAAGACCGGCATCTGCACATGTTCTTCGTCGGCGACGATCCTCTTCGAAGCACTCGACGCTACGAGATGAAGTCCGCGCTCGAGGAGTGGGACGACGGCACCGGGACCCCCGAGGACGGCGTTCGAGTCGACGAAGTCCTTGGTGCCGTCGGGGATCGTCTCGGGTACGAGTACGACTTCGGTGACGGATGGACACACCACCTGGCCGTGGAAGAGGTATCGCCCGTAGCCGGTACTGCCGCTTGCCTGGACGGGGACCGCGCCTGCCCACCCGAAGACTGTGGCGGCTCGTCGGGCTACGACGAACTGCTGAAGGTTCTCGCTGATACCGACCATCCTGAACACGACCACATGAAGCTCTGGGCGGGAGACTTCGACGAGCGCTTCGCGGTGGCCGACGCGAACAACAGAATCGCGTTGCGGCGCGCGGTGACGGAGTTGGCGAGCCAGGTACGGGATCGACTACCCAAACTAGGCTCGCTTCTCGAACGCGGGCCCCTCGAGTATCACCCCGATCTTCCCGATGTTCTCGCACGCGTCGATGTCGACGCGGCTCAGGTGGACCCCGCAGTGGCGGCATCGGCGATGGAGAAGCTGATGTGGATGCTGGCGCGCGTGGGCGAAGACGGAATCACACTGACCGCTGCAGGCTATGTGCCGCCCAGGGACGTTGCGGCGATGCGTACCGAGCTCGAGTGGGGTACCAGATGGTTCGGAAACTCCAACCGCGAGGTGGACCATCAACAGGTGCACTGGCTTCGGGCTGCTGTGACGCAACTCGGACTCGTTCGTGTCCTGAAGGGGCGGCTTCTTCGCACCCGTTTGGGCAACACCCTCGCCACCGACCCGGTTCGCCTGTGGTCGCACGCCGCGGCGCGGATGCCCGTTGGGCGCGAGCAGTACGAAAAGGATGCGGGCGTACTGCTCCTGGTGTCGGTTGCGGCGAGTTGCTCTGTAGACGAACGCAATTCGCTCGTCTTCCGAAGCCTCGAGGCGCTCGGATGGATGATCCCCGAGAGGGAGAGACCGTACGCCCAGTACCTCGCTCGACCGACCTTGGACTTCCTGACTCTGATCGGCGCTGTGCCGTCGACCCTGGGTCGTGAAGGGGCCGGGCCGGATTGGGGACGGCAGTTCGCGGTACACGCACTCGGCTCATGAACCAGAATGGGCTACCGGCCGCGTATCAGGTCATGAGGCGCGCCCTGTGCGCCGCAGACGATCCCGATCGAGCGCCTCGAGCAACAGGGGTGCCAGAGGGTCAGGTACGCAGAACTTGTCGTTCACCTTGACGAGCAATCCGAGGTCGAACATCGACATGAACCGGAGTGTCGTGACGGTCTGGATCAACTTGCGGTCGGACATCGTCCCCAGGACGACACCCTCCGACTCCCCGACCGGATCACCGACGAGGCTGCGCGCGAGCACGGTGGTCGCCAAAGCCGAGCCTGCCACGAGCTCGGACTGCACGGAATCATCGCCGGAGTCGTACACAGGCGTCAAGCAGGATCCGTACGCCTCGACCACGGCGGCGCGAGTTCGGTCTGCACTCGGAGACACCACCCAAGCACCGGCTTCGGGTCCGCGGGTGTAATTCTGGCCCGCGTTCTCGAGAACACCGACCCTACGGGCGGTATCCAACACCGATCGATAATTCACCATCGCCATGAAGTCCGGTTGTGTAGCGACACTGTCGAAACCAGGAATCCCAAGCGCAGCAACGATCTCGGCCGAGTCGTTCCAGTAGTCGATGCGGGCCGACGTCGCGCAGCGCTCGGTCGCAGCCCACGTTGCCAAACGCTGCAGGAGCGAGACGACTATCGGTGTACTCAGTGGGCTTGCGCGCCCCGGCGATACCGAGGAACTGGGCACCGGCGCGACTGCAGTCGAGGACCCGATCTCCCTCGAGATCTCCTCGTTCTGAGATGGCGACAATCGCTCAGCGATGACGAACCTACCGAACAGATGAACGGCGCGGCGGATCTCGTCACGCTCTCTCGGCGACTGTTCGTACTCATCGAAGTCGGGGTACTCGTGATCATCGAGACAGAACATGTCGATCGGAAAATCTGCGCCGTACACGCTCACGTTCCGCTCGCGGACCGATCGATCGATTGTCATCGCTGCCGCCAAGGCCGTCAACTGGTCTGTGGCCCAGCTGTTCTCGATCAGCCAATCGGAGAATTGGAGAAGGATGGTCGGCCAGAAAAGGGCTTCCCTTTCACGCGGAGCCTGTATGTAGGCCTTGCGACTGGTCTTTCTGCTGCGCGATCTGCGGTTGCTCATGATGTCCCCCCCGGATGTGTGTGGTCGAGAGAGTAGGCGAGGGGTACGACAACCCCGAACTCCGAGTAGCACAAGTGCTACCCTTTCGATATGGAGTCCATCGGATTGAAAGAGCTTCGGCAGCACGCGTCCGACTATGTCAAGCGCGCGGAGGCAGGCGAGTCGATGCTCATCACGGTCGCCGGACGGCCCAGCGCCTTGTTGGGGCCGGCAGAGCGAAAGCAATGGAACACGTTCGACGACGTCGCCGATGTTTTCGACTCGGAACGCGACCCGACCCTTGCCGACGATCTGATCGACATCGACGACGTGATGCAGGACCCATGGCAGCGATGAGGACGGTGCTCGACACCAGCGTCCTGATAGGAGACTCGCTCGATCGCGTCGCAGGGGAAGTCGCGATCAGCGCCATCAGCCTGGCAGAACTTCACTTCGGAGTTCTGGTTGCTTCCACATCCGAACAGCGCGCGCTGAGACTTCAGCGATTGGTTGCGGTCGAGCGCCGCTTCGAACCTCTTGCAGTGGATGCCAATGTTGCCCGAAGCTACGGTCGGCTGGCAGCAGCGGTTCGAGAAAGCGGCCGCCGCCCACAAGCGAGAGCGCTCGACTTGATGATCGCGGCGACCGCACACGCTCACGGTGCTCGACTGATGACCCGCAATGCCGAGGATCTTCGAGCCATCGAAGAACTGGTCGAGATCCACAGCCCCTGAAGCCATCGAGTCGTTCACCCCGGCGACACGTGCAGTTCCCACAACACATGTCTGCGTGTCGATTCAGGTCGGAAGCATGAGCAACTTCCGTGCTCGATGCTTCCAGGAGATGTACCAAGTGAACACTGTTCGTCGCGTTGCCACCGGTGGAATCCTCGGTCTCGCAGCCGCTCTCACCCTCGCGTCCTGCTCCGAGCCTGCGGCTCCCGAAGCCGGTGGAGACGGCGACGGGGCCGGCGGCACCCTCACTGTCTACACCTCGGAGCCGCAGGCGAAGATCGACGCTCTCAACGCCGAGTTCACCGCAGAGAACCCCGGAATCGATGTGCAGGTGTTCCGCGCGGGCACCGGAGATCTCAACGCGCGCATCGCGTCGGAGCGGCAGACCGGCTCCATCGGTGCCGACGTTCTGCTCGCTGCGGACGCCCCCACGTTCGAGAAGTACAAGGCCGACGACCTGCTGCTGCAGTACACCCCGGCCGACGTCGACGCGCTCGACCCGAACGTCGTCGATCCCGACGGCTACTACGTGGGAACCCGCATCATCCCGACGGTCATCGCGTACAACACCGGGACCGTCTCGCAGCCCCCGACGTCGTGGAAGGACCTGGCGGACCCCCAGTACAAGGGCCGGATCACGCTGCCCAATCCCGATGTGTCCGGGGCGGCAGCGTTCAACACCGCCGTCTGGTTGGGTCAGGAAGACCTCGGCCTTCCGTGGCTCACCGACCTCGTCGCCAACGAACCGGTGGTCGCCGAGAGCAACGGCCCCGTCGCTCAGGCCGTTGCGGCCGGCACCCAGCCGGTCGGGATAGTCGTCGACTACCTGGTGCGCGAGTTGGCCGAGAAAGGCTCGCCCATCGCCGCGTCGTACCCGACCGACGGCGTCCCGTACATCTCCGAACCGGCCGGAATCTTCAAGGACTCGGCCAATCAGGAGGCTGCACAGAAGTACGTGGACTTCCTGGTCAGCAAGCGCGGTCAGGAGCTCGCCGTCGAGCAGCAGTACCTGCCGGTCCGGTCCGACGTCGGCACGCCCGAGGGTGCACCCGCACTGGACGACATCGAGCTACTGAACCCGGACCTCGACACCATCACCGCGTCCCAGCCCGATGCCGTCGCCACGTTCAACCATCTTCTTGGCTGACCGCGTCACCTGGGTACGCGCCTGCCTGTGGTTGGCCGTACTGGCCCTGATCGGCGCTCCGCTGGCGGCCGTGGTCTCGATCGGATTGGGCGGCAACCACATACAGGAGCTGCTCGACGGCGGAATCGCGTCGGCCGCGACCAACAGCGTCGTGTCGGCCGGTGTGGCGGCGGCCGCGGCGGTGGTGATCGCGACCATCATGGCCCTCGTTCTCGATCGCACCGATCTGCCGGGCCGATCGGTGCTGCGCCTGATTCTGCTCAGCCCGTTGCTGATTCCGCCGTTCGTCGGCGCGATCGCCTGGACGGGCCTGCTCGGCCCGAGCGGGATGATCAACTCGTACTGGAACGACGCCTTCGGCGGCGGACCGCTGTGGAACATCTACGGCGGCGACGGAGTGATCTTCTTGCTGACGGTCCACTCGTATCCGCTTGCGTACCTGATCATTTCGGCGGCGCTCCGACGCGTACCCGGCGATCTGGAACAGGCGGCTCGAATTGCCGGGGCATCTCCCTGGCGAGCCATGCGCGATGTGACGCTGCCACTGCTGCGTCCTGCCCTCCTGGCGTCGCTGACGTTGACGGCCGTGTCCAATCTGGCCGATTTCGGCATCCCGGCGCTGGTCGGACTGCCCGAGCGCTACGTCACCCTGTCGACCATGGTGTACCGATACATCCAGTCGGGCACCGTCGATCGACCACTGGAGGTGGTCTCCACCATCGGCATCGGACTCCTCGCACTGGCCGTGGTCGCGGTCGCACTCGACCGCGTTCTGGGGCGTCGCTCCGTTCAGCTCGACGGTGCGGTCACGGCCCCGCAGCTACTTCCGTTGGGCCGCAGCCGAATTCCAGCAGGTCTCGCTGCATGGATCCTCGGCCTCGTTCTGACGGTCCTGCCGATCCTGGCGTTGGCGACGCAGGCCCTGCTTAAGGCCCCCCGGCGTGCCGCTCACCTGGGGCAACCTCACGCTGCAGAGTATCGAGAGCGCGGTCACCGCACCGGGAACCCTCGTCGGCATTCAGAATTCGGTGACGCTGGCCTTGGGAGCCGCAATCGTCTGCGGATTCCTGGGCCTGGCCATCGGGGTACTGACCACCCGCACCCGGTCTCGCGACAACGTCGGCCTGGATCTCGCGGCGATGCTGCCGCAGGCGATTCCGGGTCTGGTCATCGCAGTCGGCTGGTTGATCATCGGCCGGTACACCGGACTGTTCGACACGAAGTGGGTCATCCTGTGCGCCTACGTGATGGCGTTCCTCGCGATCGTCGTCCAGGCCGTTCGAGCACCGCTGAGTTCCACTCCGACAGCCCTCGAAGAAGTCGCCAGATCCTCCGGCGCGACACATCTTCGATCGCTGTGGGACGTGCCGTGGAAGATGGCGATCCCGGCTGCAGTCACCGGTGCGGTGCTCGTTGCTCTCACTGCGGTGCGCGAGCTGACCATGTCGGTGCTCCTCGTCGCTCCGGGCACACAGACCCTCGGCGTGGCCATCTTCAACCTGCAGCAGGCCGGCGACTACAACGCCGCCTCTGCCCTGTCCCTACTCGTCGCGCTCGTCGGATTCGCGGGCCTCGGCCTCGTGGCGTCCACTCGGGTTGGACGCTAGAAGAAGGATTTCGATGTCCGCCATCACGATCGAACGTCTCGGCCTCCGCTACCACGACGGCACGGTCGGCGTGGAGGGCATCGACCTGGAGATTGCCGACGGAGAGTTCGTCGCACTCGTCGGGCCGTCGGGCTCCGGCAAGACCACGCTGCTGCGTACCGTCGCCGGCTTCCTGACCCCGACTGCCGGTTCGATCTCCATCGGCCCGGATGTGGTTGCCAGCGAACAACTCTCGACGCCGCCCGAGTCGCGCAAGCTCGGCATGGTATTCCAGCAGCACGCCCTGTGGCCGCACCGCAGCGTCGGGCGCAACGTCTCCTACCCACTCGAACTGGCCAAGGTGTCCAAGCCGGAGCGCACGAAGAAGGTCGCCGACGTGCTCGAGCTCGTCGGGCTGCCCGGGCTCGAGAACCGGGGCCCGTCGACGCTGTCCGGTGGCCAGCGGCAACGCGTCGCCCTCGCGCGCGCTCTGGTCGGCTCGCCACGGGCACTATTACTCGACGAGGCGCTCTCGGCATTGGACGAGCCACTGCGAGATCGGCTTCGCCTCGAGCTGAGATCCATGACGCGCGCAGCTGGTCTGACCGTCGTACACGTCACGCACGATCGCACCGAGGCCCTCGCCCTCGCAGACCGGGTGGTCGTCCTCGATCGGGGCAGCATCGCGCAGATCGGTACACCCGAGGACGTGGTGCGTGCCCCGAACTCGGCGTTCGTCGCTCGCTTCCTGTCCGACGCCACCCTCGTCGACGGCACGGTCGCGCACGGCACCTTCACCTCGGGTTCCCTCACACTCGCGGCGGACGGTGCCGGCCCCGGGACGGTTGCAATCCTGCCGACCGATATCGAGCTCGTGACCGACGGCGAGCGCGAGAGCACCATAGAGGGAACCGTGACCTCGTCGCTGTTCGGACGTGATGCCAGCGATGTTCTGGTGCGCTCCGGCGATGTGGACTTCCGCTGCTCGGTACGCGGACCGCGTCCCGAGGTGGGTGACACCGTCGCGCTGACCGTCCGGCGGTCGTTCTTCTACCCGCGGTAGCCACCCTCGACCGCAGATCGGCTCCCCAGTTTCGGATTTCCGACCGCGATCGGAGGCGCAAATCCATATCCGGGGAGCCGATCCCCGTCCGGATCCCCCCCGATCAGCAGCGGACCCAGCACTGTGATCCACCAGACAGGAATATTATTTGCTTAGCGCATGTATGTATATATATGGTTGCAGACAGCAAGTAAATGGACATCGGCGTTGGAGTACTCATGGCAGTTCAATCCACGACAGCGGAGTCGTTGGTCGAAGAGGTCTTCCTCTTCGGGCGCACGCTGAAGCGGGCCGTGACCACCGGAGTCGAGGATTCACCACTGCCGCAGGCCCTGACCGGAGTTCTGGCCATCCTGGCGACCGAGGGTGAATGCAGGCAGACCGACCTCGCCAGCAGGCTGTGCGTCAGTCAGTCCGCCCTCAGCCGGCAGATCGCGGACCTCGTCGACCTCGGCTACATCGATCGGCATCCCGATCCCGACGACCGAAGGGCGTCACGGGTCTGTGTGTCGGACATCGGTCAGGTTCGACTGACACAAATTTGGAACAGACGCGCACGCCGCCTGGCAGAAATGTTGAGCGGCTGGAGCGAGGACGAGGCACTCGATGCACTCGACTCGATCCGCAAACTGAACGACACCTTCACCGAAGACGCCCACGCCCAGCATCAGGACGTGGCACGTATTGAATCGATTGCGAGATAAGACATGACCACATCTGCGGATACTCCGCCCAATCAGCCAGTCGTCGATCCCGACGCGATGTCGCATCGCCAGATCCTCGAAGCCCTCACCGGCCTGCTCGCCGCGCTGTTCACTGCGCTGCTGAGCACCACCATCGTCTCGACGGCACTGCCCACCATCATCGGTGATCTGAAGGGTTCGCAGACCGCGTACGCCTGGGTCATCACCACCGCACTGCTGGCCAACGCCGCGTCGACGCCCATCTGGGGCAAGCTGGCCGACCTGTTCAACAAGAAGGTGCTGGTCCAGAGCGCGATTCTCATCTTCGTCGCAGGCTCACTGATCGCCGGCTTCGCGCACAACGTGCCGGTCCTGCTGGCCGCACGCGTGGTGCAGGGCATCGGCATGGGTGGTCTGACGGCTCTCGTCATCGCCATCATCGGCACCATCGTCTCCCCACGTGATCGCGGCCGCTACTCCGGCTACACCGGTGCCGTCATGGCCGTGTCGATGTCCGGTGGCCCGATCCTGGGCGGCGTCATCGTGGACAGCCCGCTCGGCTGGCGCTGGTGCTTCTTCGTCTGCGTACCGCTGGCCGTCGTCGCCCTCGGCCTGCTGCAGAAGACCCTGCACATCAAGACCATCCGCAAGGACAACGTCTCCATCGACTGGCTCGGTGCACTTCTGCTCACCGCAGGTGTTTCCGTTCTCCTCGTGTGGGTCTCGTTCGCAGGCAAGGCCGACTACTACGCCTGGCTCTCCCGTGAGACGGCCTACCTGGTCGGCGGCGGAGTGCTGCTGCTCATCCTGACGATCATCGTCGAGGCGCGTCACAAGTCGCCGATCATCCCGCTCAAGATCGTCACCGAGCGCACCACCGGCTTGGCTATCGTCGCGTCCATCGCCGTCGGTGTCGGCCTCTTCGGAGCCACCACCTTCCTCGGCCAGTACTTCCAGACCGCTCGCGGCTACACCCCCACCGAAGCCGGATTGCTCTCCATCCCACTGGTGTTCGGCATGCTCGTCGCCTCCGTCGGCTCCGGCCAGCTCATCACCAAATTCGGTAAGTGGAAGCCGTTCATCGTCACCGGATCTGTTCTGTTGGTCGTCGGATTCCTGCTCCTGGGCACGATCGATCACGCCACCAGCCTGGTGACGGTCGGCATCTTCATCACCATCGTCGGCCTCGGTACCGGCATGTTGATGCAGAATCTCGTTCTCGCAGTGCAGAACACGGTCAGTGTGCAGAACGTCGGTGCGGCATCGTCGACGGTGGCGTTCTTCCGTACCTTCGGCGGCGCCATCGGCGTCTCGGTTCTCGGCTCGCTCCTGGCAACTCGGGTTGCCGAGAAGTCCGCAGCAGGCCTGGCTCAGCTCGGCGTCGACAGCTCGTCGGGTGGCGGTGGATCACTCGATCTCACCGCACTACCCGCGCCGGTCCTCGAAGTCGTCCGCACCGCCTACGGTGACGCGACCGGACGCATCTTCATGATCGCCGGCTTCGTTGCGATCGTCACGCTGATCGCGGTGATCTTCATTCCGAATCGCCCTCTGCGCCAGACGATCGACATCGCGACGACCCCTGCGCAGGGACCCAAGGACGAGCCGCAGGACCAGCTCGCCGAGATTCCGTCCTTCGGTGACACGCAGGAATACGTCTCCGCCGAGCGCGAGGCCGAGTACGACGCCCATCGTCGCGCCGAGGGTCGGCACGAGGCACAGCCGGGACAGCGCCCCTTCGAGGGTCTGAGCACCGACGCACGTGATCGACTGCTCGCACTGCTGCTACCCGAGCCGAAGGACACGTTGGCCGCACTGGACGAGGCCGAGACCATCCGTGCCGAAGTGATCGAACTGCAGCAGGAACTCGACGCGAAGATGCTCGATTTCGATGCAGTGTGCGAGCGGCTCCGTCGCCTCGGACTCAGCGAGCAGCAGATCGCCCGAGTGTTGGGAGACAACCACATTCCCGACAGTCGCAATCACTACGCACACGCAGGATTGAACGGACACAGCGTCAACTAGGTCCAGCGCCGACCAGGCCAAGCGTTACGGCAGTTCCCCGCACCCCCACCGGGAGTGCGGGGAATTTTCGTTCTCTATGCTCCAAGAACGGACCGGCCACCTTCTTTCGGTTCTGCACAGGCGGGAGAATCGCTCATGACACGTCGCCTCCAGATCTCCGCCGCCGCGGTCCTGGTAGCAGCGCTCGTCTGCGCATCGTGCGCAACCGAAGAGCGGACGCCCGGTGCCCCCATCGACGGTGCAACGGGGTCCGCTCCCGGACTCGGGTGGACTCTCACTCCCTCGGATGCGGGTATCGAGGGCGGCCAGTTCCGCGATCCCGTCCAGGGCAGTGACACCGATTCGATGCACTCGGGTTCCATCTCCGACGGGTCGACGGTCGTCACGCTCGTCGGCCGCCTGGACGGCAGGGAGTTCGTCGACGCGACCCTGGTGGGCGCGAGCATCGCAGACGGCTCGGTGCGCTGGCGTGCCCCCGCGGACGATATCGTCGGCTGCGGTGAGGAATTCGTCGACGGGCAGGTCGTCTGCTACCGCGGCAACACCGGCACTACATACGAAATCCTCACTGTCGACACCGAATCCGGGGAATCGAGCACTCGGGACGCGGCCTTTCCGATCACGAGTCTGACCACCGCAGACGGCCACGTGTACACCTCCCGGGCGGTGCGCGATGGTGCGAGGGCGACGGTGTCTCGCGGCACTGCGGACGCCCTCGACGCGGACTGGTCGGTGCAGTTCGATTCCACGGCCTCCCCGGGCGCACCGTTCGTGTCCACGCTGCACACCGAGAACGGAATCGGGTTGTTCGACGACGGCCGAGGAGTGTTCGCCTTCGACCTCGACACCGGCGACAACCTCTGGTCCAGAACGGTTCCCGACTGCGCCCGATCGGGCGTCGCCTCGCGCGACGGCGCAGTGCGGGTGGCGCGGGCCGACTGCTCGGACCCGAATGCGATCGTGGGTTCGGAAATCGTCGACACCGACGGAACCGTTCTCGCTGCAACGGATTCCGTGACCCTGCAGCAACCGACGTTCGATTCCCCCGCCGAGTCGAGTCCGCTACTGCTCGGAAGGGGAGGCTATCGGCCGTCGAATCCCGACCCCGTGTGGACCGACGAGAGTCTGGTCTGGGCCGTTCCGTCGGACATCACCGGCCCCGCCGCGGCGTTCCTGTCCATCAACGGACTGGCCTACGCCGTCACGGGTTCGGTTGCACTGCTGCGCAATACCGACACGGCCACCGAATCCGCGATCGACCTCGACACCGGGACCACGCTGTGGAGTCGAGAATCGGGGGCTTTCGCGGAGGTCGGCACCCTCGACGGCGACGTCGCCACGCTGTTCGGACCGGAAGTTCTGCGCGGAATCGACGTCAGAACCGGATCCACGGTGTGGGACATCCCCGTGGCGACGTTCGACGACGAGGGAATCGATCGGCAGTCGTGGCCGATGTTCGATCGAGTCGACAGCGACTCGATCGACACCGACTCGATCTACACCAGAGCACTGAGCATCTCGGTCCTACGAGCGTAGAACCTCCCCCGTCGTCGACGCTGCTTACCGACCAGGAATGTACTTCAGCGCCTTGACGAAGGGCGGCATGATCTTTGCCCACAGCTTCGGCGGAAGTCCGCGCGGCCCACCGAGATTGAGCAGACGCGTCGTCGCGATGGTCTGCGATTCCGTGTACTTGAGCAGCCCCTCGGTACCGTGCCTGCGTCCGACACCGGACACGCCCATGCCGCCCATCGGAGCGCCGGTGGTGCCCCACGTCGGCGCGTAGCCCTCGTCCACGTTGACGGTGCCCGAATGCAGCCGCGCCGCAATGGCTTCGCCCTGCGCCTTGGTCTTGGCCCACACGCTGGCGTTGAGTCCGTACTCGGTGTCGTTGGCCTTCTCGATGGCCTCGTCGACGTCGGCGACGGGGTAGATCGACACCAGCGGCCCGAAGGTCTCGGTTGCCGCGCATTCCATGTCCTCGGTGACGTTCGTCAGCAGCGTCGGCTCGTAGAACAGCGGGCCGATGTCGGGGCGTGCGTTGCCGCCTGCGACGACGGTCGCGCCCTTGACCTTGGCGTCGTCGACGTGGGCCGAGACCGTCTTGATCTGATCCTCGGAGATGAGGCTGCCCATCTCGATGCCGAATTCGTAGTCGGCTCCGAGGCTCATGTTGCGCACCCGCTGACCGAACTTCTCGGTGAACTCCGCGGCGATCGACTTCTCGACGTAGATACGTTCGATGGAGATGCAGAGCTGGCCGGAGTTGGAGAAGCAGGCCCGCACGGCCGCGTCGGACACTTCCCGGAGGTTGGCACCCTTGGCGACGATCATCGCGTTCTTGCCACCGAGCTCGGCGGAGAATCCGATGAGTCGACGCCCGGCCTGCTCGGCCAGCAGCTGACCGGTGGCGGTGGAGCCGGTGAACATGACGTACTCGGTGTTCTCGACGATGGCGGTTCCCACCACCGAACCCGGGCCGGGAACCACGGCGAACAGGTCACGGGGCAGACCGGCCTTGTAGAGCAGTTCGACGCAGGCGAGTGCGCAGTACGGCGTCTGGCTGTCCGGCTTGAGCACCACTCCGTTGCCTGCCAGCAGTGCCGGGATGGCGTCGGACACCGCGAGGGTCATCGGGTAGTTCCACGGGGAGATGATTCCGACGACGCCCTTCGGCTGGTACCGGATCCGAGTCTTGGTCAGCACGGGCAGCATGCCGGTGACCTTCTTCGGGGCCAGCAGCTTCGCGGCGGTGCGCGCGTAGTGCCGAGCGGTCATCGAGATGTCGAGAACCTCTTCGAGGGCAGCGGCGCGGGACTTGCCGGTCTCGGCCTGCGCCATGTCCATCAGCTCGTCGCGGTGGGCGAGCACCAGGTCGCGGTAGCGGTGGAAGATCTCGGCGCGCTCGGACACGGGACGCTTGGCCCAGGCCACCTGAGCTGCGCGAACGCGGGCGATCGCAGCGGTCGCGTCGGCGGCGGTGCCCACCGGGATGGTCGCCAGCTCCTTGCCGGTGAACACCTCGGTGATGGTTTTCGTCGGCCGCGATTCGGCGTCGGGGATGGCGATGAGATCGGCGAGCCGGGAGAAGGTCGAGGCGGACGGTGCTGGCATGGACTGGTCCCTACTGGTGAGTAGTGTTTTGAGTAACAGACAACCTACCTGGTCTTCGGCTCACTTCACAGGGCCGAAATTACCGAATCCTGTGGCACGATGGTCAGTGGTCTACCGGACGTCGGGGCGTACGGAGCTACAGGGTGGGAAATATATGCGCAAGGCATTCGTTCTGGCCGGAGCCGCGGCACTGATGCTGTCGTTCGCAGGGTCGGCCCAGGCCGATCCACTGCAGGATTTCATCGCTCCGCCGAGCGATCCGGATGCGTATCTCCCCACCTCACTCGGTGATCCATGGTTCGACCCGCCGGCCGGGTACGAGAACCTGCAGCCCGGCGCGGTGCTGAACCGTCGCGACGTCGCGGTTACGCCCGAGGCGTCGTCCGTGCAGTTGCTCTTCCGCTCCACCGATTCGAAGAACCGACCCATCGCCGCGGCGACGACGGTCCTGACGCCCACCGCGCCGTGGACCGGAGCCGGAGATCGTCCGGTCATCGCGTACAACGAGGCAACGGACTCGCTCGGTAATCAGTGCGCGCCGTCGTACACGCTGCCGCGCGGCAACAACAAGGAAGTCGATCAGGTCCGGATTCTGCTCGACCGCGGCTACACGGTCGTCGTCACCGACTACCAGGGTCCTCGGCAGGCCTATTCGGCCGGTCTGGTCTCCGGACACACCGTGCTCGACGGCTTACGCGCATCCCAGAGTGCAGGAGTGGCTGCGGACGCGCCGATCGGCATCACCGGTTACTCCGGCGGTGCCATCGCCTCGGGTTGGGCCGCCCAGTTGGCTCCCGAGTACGCGCCCGAGTTGAACATCGCCGGTGTCGCGTTCGGTGGCCCGCCGACCGACTACAAGATTCTGCAGACCTCTCTGAACGGCCAGATCGGTTCCGGTCTGTTCACTGCGGCGACGATCGGATTGTCCAGGGAGTACCCGGAGATGCGGGAGCTCGCCAACGACAACGGGAAGCGACTGGCTTTGGCGCAGAAGGATCAGTGCGTCGATGTGTTGTCGTATTCGGGACTGTTGTTGCTGGACCAGCGAAACCTCTCCAACGTGCCCGATGTCTTCGACCACCCGATCACCAAGGCCGTCGTCGAGGAGAACCGGATGGGCCAGACGACGCCGGACGCACCGATCTACATCTACCAGGGCCTGCAGGACTTCCTCATTCCCAAGGAAGGTGCCGAGGCCGTGCAGGACCAGTGGTGCGCGGCGGGAGCGTCGGTTCGCCTCGAATTGGTCCCCGGGGATCATTCGGTGGCGCAGACCAACGGCCGTCCCGGTGCGTACGACTGGCTCGGGCAGCGCCTCGCCGGAGAGTCCACCTCCGGGTGCGAACGCGTGACCCGGTAGGAGTGGAGCCTGCGGAACGACCATGGAAGCTCGTCAGCAGTGGAGCCTGCGGAACGACCATGGAAGCTCGTCAGCAGTGGAGCCTGCGGAACGACCATGAAGGCCAGCAGCGCTTGACCCTCACGCCACGGGAGGCAGCACAGTGTCCTTCGTGAGTGATTCTTCCTTCGTCGGCAACCAGACCTTCGGCAGCGACCAGGACAGCATGCAGGTCGGTGCTGTCGCACGGTTGGTGGGTGTCAGCGTCCGGACGCTGCATCACTACGACGAGATCGCGTTGGTGGTGCCGTCGGGCAGAACTCCGAAGGGCTATCGGACGTACTCATCGGCCGATGTGGAGCGGCTGCATCAGGTGTTGACCTATCGCGAGCTCGGGTTTGCGCTCGACGTCATCGCGGCGTTGCTCGACGATCCCGCGGTCGATGCCATGGCGCATCTGCGTCGGCAGCGAGAGTTGTTGAACGAGCGAATCGATCACTTGCACGCAATGGCTGCGGCCGTGGACAAGATGATGGAGGCGAAAAAGATGGGTATGCAACTGACTCCCGAGGAGCAGCGCGAGATCTTCGGTGACAACTGGACCGGCGAAGAGTACGCAGAGGAAGCCGAGCAACGCTGGGGCGAAACCGACGAGTGGAAGCAGTCGCAGGAGCGGACGGCGTCGTTCACCAAGGACGACTGGAAGGCCATCAAGGACGAGGCCGACCTTCTCGAAGCGGATCTCGCAGCCGCGATGCAGCGGGGTGTGTCACCGGATTCCGCCGAGGCCGGGGTACTGGCCGAGCGTCATCGGGCATCAATCGAACGGTACTACGACTGCGGTTACGAGATGCAGGTGAACCTGGCGGAGATGTACATCGTCGACGAGCGATTTGCCAAGCACTACAACGAGATTGCGCCAGGCTTGGCGCAGTACCTTCGCGACGTCATCGTTGCGAACGCCGCTCGCCAGGGTTGACGCGAGCCATCGCTGACCGCTCGTGTGCGGTCGATCCACCCCAGACTCCGTACTTTTCGTCCGAGTCGAGTGCGTGTTGTAGGCAGCGCGCGATCACGGGGCATCGATCGCACACGAGCTTCGCCTGTCGCTCGAGGTTTCTCAGCGAGTATCCCCGCAGTCCCAGGGGCGGGTAGAACATCGAGACCGGCATCGAGCGGCAGGCAGCGTTCATCTGCCAATCCCAGTGCTCGGAGATCGGTTGCATTGCTTGCGTTCTCATCGGCAGCCACCCCTTTCGATCAGAGATTCAGTAGTCGGCGGATGTTGCCGGATGTGACTGCGCGCCGGTTCCCCAGTCCGCCGCCCGCGGCTCGTGCGCTGAGCAGGGTTCTGCGATCGATCACTGTCGAAGTCCTTCGGTCCGCCGTCACAAACTGACGTTAGCGTCACATATGAGATAAACCGCAGCCAACGGTGACATATACCAAGACAGGTCGGACTAGCATTGCGCGATGACAACCGATCGCTCTACCCCGAGCCCCATGCAGTTCCTCGGGTACACGTTCGGACGCGTCCTGCCCGCGTCGATGCAAGACTGGGTTCGAAACGATCTGGTGGGTAATGGCGCCCAGGTTCGCTACATCGCGCGCTTCGTTCTTCCGATCGTTCCGCTACTACTGCTGTTCCTGCTGATCCCGGGGCCGCTGTGGATGTCCCTGGCGATGATGTCGCTGCTGTTCATTCCGCTGGTCTACTTCTCGATCGCGCTGATGAACGTCTATCGGCGGCATCGTCTGCTGATCCACGGCCTCGACCCGCAGATGATCAACGCCAAGGCCCAGAGCCGGGTCGACCGCACTCGTGACGACTACGAACGGCGTCACGGCCGCGGTTGATGTTCGAGCGATAGTCTGTGCCGCATGACGTCACCTGTGGAATTCAAGGCAACAGCTGATCTGGCCGACGAGATCGGTCCCGATATCCGCAGTTGCGACACCCAGTTCATCCAGTTCGGCAAGCACACGGAGTTCGCGGGCCCCATCACCACCATTCGCTGCTTCCAGGACAATCTGCTGGTCAAGCAGACCCTGAGCGAACCCGGCAACGGTGGCGTACTGGTGGTCGACGGCGATGCCAGCGTGCATACCGCGCTGGTCGGAGACATCATCGCCGGACGCGGCGTCACCAACGGTTGGGCGGGTGTCATCGTCAACGGCGCGGTGCGCGACTCGGCGATTCTGCGCACGCTCGAGATCGGCGTCAAGGCACTGGGCACCAACCCGCGCAAGAGCACTCAGACCGGCTCGGGCGAGAAGAACGTCCCGGTGAGCTTCGGCGGCGTCACGTTCAACCCGGGCGAGATCGTCTACAGCGACCACGACGGCGTCGTCGCGGTCTGACCCACTACGGCGGCAGGCCAGAATGCCTGCCGCCGCAATGTTCTTACTTCACGAACGCGAGCAGCGCGTCGTTCACTTCTTGGAAGTGCGTCCACAGCAGCCCGTGCGGTGCGCCCTCGACCTCGACGTACGTCGCCTCCGGGAACACCTTGTGGAACTGCCGGCCCGTCGAATCGATCGGCAGGATGTTGTCGGCCGTGCCGTGCAGGATCAGCGTCGGCTTGCCCGATTCGCGGACCTTCTCCACGTCGCCGCGGAAATCCTCGAGCCAGGTGGGCACGACGGCATAGGCAGCCACGGGCGCGCTGCCGGTCGCGGTGTTCCAGCTCGCACGGACCGCGGCCTCACTGATGCGGGTCCCGAGGTTCTCGTCGAGGTTGTAGAAGTCCTTGTAGAAATTGTCGAACCAGGCGAAGCGGTCCTCGCGAGCAGCACTGTCGATGCCGTCGAACACCGACTGAGGAACGCCGGTGGGGTTGTCGTCGGTCTGCAGCAGGAACGGCTCGAGCGAGGCGAGGAACGCGAACTTCGCGACGCGATCGGTGCCGTACTTCGCGGCGTAGCGCGCGAGTTCACCTGTGCCCATGGAGAATCCGACCAGGATCACATCGTTCAGATCGAGCTCGGTCAGCACCTTGTCCAGGTCGGAGGCGAAGGTGTCGTAGTCGTATCCGACGGTCGGCTTGCTCGACTGACCGAATCCGCGGCGGTCGTAGGTGATGACGCGGTAGCCGGCGTCGAGCAACGCCCGCGACTGACGCTCCCAGGAGTTGCCGTCGAGCGGGTAGCCGTGGATGAGCACGACGGGCTGACCGGTGCCGTGATCCTCGTAGTAGACCTCGACGGGTGTGGAGTTCTCGGTTCCGACGTTGATGTGCGCCATGATCCTGCCTTCCTGTGGTCCTGAGCCGAGCGGGAGAACGGTCGTTCTCTCCGCATGTGGACTACTGTAGAGAACGTTGGTTCTCTCGGCAAGGGGTAGACGATGACGAATACGGAACTCGGGCGGGACGACGTGATCCGAGCAGCGGACGCGCTGTTCTACGCCCGCGGAATTCAGGCCGTCGGCATGGACGAACTGCGCACTGCGGCTGGCATCTCTCTCAAACGCATGTACTCGCTCTTCCCGTCGAAGACCGCCATCGTGGCCGAGGTTCTTCGCGGTCGCACCCGCCAGTGGAACGACGGCATCCATGCCGAAGCCGCCGTTCACGCGTCACCTCGCGAGAAACTGCTGTCGATCTTCGACTTCCTGGACCACTGGTTTCGCGAGGACGACTTCCGCGGGTGTGCCTTCATCAACTCCTTCGGCGAATTGGGCGCAACCATGCCCGAGGTCGCCGACGCCGCGCATCAGCACAAGAAGAACTTCATCGACTACGTCACCCGATTGGCCGTCGAAGCCGGCTGCGCACCGACCGTCGGGCTGCAGATCGCGTTGCTCGCCGAGGGCGCTCAAACCACGGCGGCCATCACCGAACTGGCCGAATCTGCCGCTGCGGCCAAGACTGCGGCCGAGGTTCTGCTGGATTCGAGCGCGGGGCAGGTCGATCGCTGATCTCTCCCATCGAAAATCACTGACATTTGACACTGAAATCCTTCGCGGGGCGGCGTTAGCGTCGAAGGCATGAGCAAGCTACGAATCCTCGCCGCCCTCACAGTGTCGACGTCCCTGCTGGTCAGTGGGTGCTCCACATCCGATGAGCCGTCAGCCGTCGAGTCGACCACCACCACGCCCTCGACCGGAACCATCAAAACCGACGATGTCCAGGCGGCCTTGGACGCCATGGTCGACGCCGGGTCCGTCGCCGCTGTGGCGCAGGTACGTGACGGCGAGGATTCATGGTCGGGAGCCGCAGGCCTGGTCGAACGCGACGGCACCGAGGCCGCGTCCGCCGACGACCCAGTCCGCACTGCGAGCGTCACCAAGGCAATGGTTGCTGCCGTCGTGCTTCAGCTGGTGGACGAGGGGAAGCTCGAGCTCGATCAGCAGGTCGACGAGTTGCTTCCCGGCCTGCTCCCGAGGGCGGTGACCGTTCGCCAGCTACTCGACCACACCAGCGGCGTTCCCGACTACTTCACCGGATTCGATTCCGCCGAGCAGATCGCCGCACGCGCAACCGATGCCGTCACCGACGACGAGTTGATCGCCCAGGCTGTGTCCATGCCCTGGACGAGCGAGCCCGGGCAGGAGTTCAGCTACGCCAACACCAACTACGTCCTGCTCGGGAAGATCATCGCCGATCTGGACGGCAAGTCCATCGGACAGTCGTTGCAGGACAGGATCTTCGATCCCCTGGAGATGACCGACACGGCGTACCCCACCGATTCGACGCTCGACGCCGATGCCCTACACGGTTACGTTCTGGACAACGGGACGTACACCGACGTCACCGAGTACGACGCCAGCATCTGGTCGGCGGGGGCGGCAGTGGTCTCCACCGTGGCCGACATGAACACCTTCTTCAGAGGGTTGTTCGACGGCACGCTGATCCCGCAGAACCTGATCGACGAGATGCAGGTCGTGACGCCGTCCACGTACGGACTCGGCCTGCTGCTCGGCGGAGACGCGTGCAACCCTGGCTCGGGTGAGCTCGTATTCGGCAACCGCGGCAACGGCTTCGGCTACCGCACCTACGCGTTCTCGAGCCCGGACGGTCAGCGTCAGGTATCGCTGGCCTGGACCACGGCCGGTCCGAACCCGGCCGCCGATCCACTCGAGCAGCCGGCCGCCGAAGCGTTGATCGCCGGACTCACCTCGACCTGCCCGGCGTAGAACTCACAGCACGCTCACCCAGCCGTGCACCTCGTCGCTGGTGAGCGCGGCCTGGTGTCGCTTACGCAGAGTGAGCGTCACCGGGCCGGTTTCCTTGGTTCCTAGTGCGCGACCGTCGATTTCGTACACCGGAGCAACTCCGGCCGAGGTGCCGCAGACGAACACCTCGTCGGCGATGTACAGCTCGGTGAGATCGACCGTCCGCTCCTGAACCGTCAGCCCTTCCTCACGCGCCAGGGTCAGAATGGTCCGACGGTTGATGCCGTCGAGAATGTCGCTGGTGACGTCCGGGGTCACGAGCACGCCGTTCCGGACGAGGAAGATGTTCGCGGCACTGAGTTCGCACACGTGGCCGTTGATGTCGAGGAAGATGCAGTCGTCGAAACCGCTGTCGATCGCATCCTGTTTGGCGAGAACAGAATTGACGTACGCACCGTTCACTTTGGCGCGCGATGGAATGGCGTTGTCGGGGATTCGACGCCACACACTCGTCTTCAACCGCATGCCGTCCTGCGGGACAATGGGATTGGCGTCGTACAAAAAGATCGACACCGTGGTGTGCAGCCCGCGCACCCGAGTGCCGGGGATCGATTCGTCCACGTGGACGGTAGCTCGAACGTAGACCTCGGTCGTCGGGGCATTGGCGTCGACCACGTCGCGTGTCGCCTGTACGAACCTCTCGAACGTCCACTGCGACGCGAACGTGTCGATGCCGATGATCTTGCAGGACTCGACCAGTCGCTGGTAGTGATCGAGCAACCGGAACGCAGTACGCCGGTCACCGTCCACCTGCACGGGGAAGACGGTGTAGACGCTGAGCCCGTACAGAACGGCCGAGGTCGCTACTCCGAGCGTCGCATCCTGCGCCTCGACCAAACGGTCGCCGAAATACACCTTCGAGTGTGGAAGAGCCATGCGGCGATGCTAGTCGCCCGGCAAGTCCGAGCGACAACACATTTCTCGTCGTATGGTCGAGTTCATGAGCGCACGAACAGTACAGACCCGGACCCTGTGGAACGACGGCCCCGAGGTGGGTGCCATCGGCTTGGGATGCATGGGAATGACCTGGGCATACAAGGCCGACGACCGGACGGAGAGCCCTGATCACGTCATCGGGCACGCCCTGGACCTGGGTGTGAATTTCATCGACACGGCCGATGTGTACGGACCGTTCACCAACGAGGAGGTCGTCGGCAAAGCCATCGGTAGCCGACGCGACGAGGTGATCCTCGCGACCAAGGGCGGTCTCGTATCTCATATCGGCGACGCCGGAGAGCCGGTCATTTCGGGCCCCAACGGCAAGCCCGAGCACCTGCGTTCGGCGATCGACGATTCGCTGCGCCGCTTGGGCGTCGACCACATCGATCTGTACTACCTGCATCGCCCGGATCCCGAGGTGGACGTCGAAGACAGCATCGGCGCGATGGCCGAGGCCGTGCAGGCCGGAAAGGTTCGCGCACTGGGGGTCTCGGAGTTCAGCGTCGAGCAGCTCGATCGGGCGCAGCAGGTGCATCGGATCTCGGCAGTGCAGTCCGAACTGTCACTGTGGACGCGCGATCATCTCGCCACATCCCTGAAATGGACGCAGGAGAACGGTGCGGCATTCGTGCCGTTCTCACCGTTGGGCCGCGGCTTTCTGACCGGCAACTTCCGCGGAACTGCTCCTGCTGCAGACGATTTCAGATCACGATTGCCGCGTTTCAGCCAAGACAACCTCGATGCCAACCTCGTGATCGTCGACGCCATCGCGGCCGTCGCCGACGAGCTCGGTGCGACGCCTGCGCAGGTGGCCTTGGCGTGGGTTCTGGCGCAGGGTGAACATGTGGTCCCGATTCCCGGCACCCGACGCACGTCGCGTCTGGACGAGAATGCAGGAGCGGCCGAGTTGACCTTGAGCGCCGATCACCTCGCTGCACTCGACGCTTTGCCGGCTCCCGCTGGTGGTCGCTATTGAGATCGTCGGTGTCGACCCTGCCGCCGACCTGGGCCTCGCCGAGCAGATTCTCGCAGTGCAGAAGAGTTCGTATGCGGTCGAAGCAAGACTGATCGGCGACAACAGGATTCCGCTGCTGCACGAGTCGGTGGACGATCTGTGCGCCGCACAGGTCCACTGGCTCGTCGCGCGAGAAGGTGACGAAATCCTCGGTGCCGCTGCATGGTCCGAGGCGGAGATCGATCGCGTGGTGGTGGCTCCACATGCACATCGCCGGGGCATCGGACGCGGCTTGGTCGACGTGATGCTGGATTCGATTGTGGAACAACGAGTTCAGGTTGCTACCGGACGAGACAATGCGCCGGCCCGCAGGTTGTACGAGTCACTCGGCTTCGTACACACCGAAGATCAAGAAGTACTGCCGGGGCTGTGGCTGGCTCGCTACGAACTCGTTCGCTGATCGTTGTCGGAGTTACGCGGGCGAGCGACGAACCAGATCAGTGCACCGGTTATCGGCATCAGCAATACAAATACGCACCACCAAAATTTCGTGCCTTTCCGCGACTGAGTGCTGCGAAATATCGACACCCACGCAACAACGACGAGCACCAGCCACAACACGACCACGGACATCCAGGCAAGGTCGAACGCCAGCGGAAGTGTGGGATTGACCTCGGCGCTGATTTTCACCCGACTCCCTTCGACTCCGAACTCCACCTTGTCGAGTCCGATCGCATTAGGCTGCGGCCATGACCGCGTGGATCGAAGTGCTCACGGCTATGACAAGTGAATCGAACATACCGTTGCGCGGCACTATCGAGGAAGTCCACGAAGCGGGCAGCCCCGAGTCCTTTCGTCACGGATTCGCCTACAGCGGAACGCCACCCGTTCTGATCGCGCCCGAAGACAGCTGTCGGGTATGGCGATCCGGGCGAAAGACCCGCGTGGAACGCATCGACGGCAGTCCCATCTTCATCAGCGACGGCACGCGCGCCTGGGACTTCACGGGCCCGGCCGACCGGCCTCGCGTCGGCCCACTCGGCAGAGTGATCTACCTCGGGCCCAGCCAATTCTTGTTGCAGCAACGCAGTACCGCCGAATGGGCCGGCAACGAGTTCGCCCAACCCACCGGGCCGGTGGAGACGGTCGAGTTCACCGGGCGCGAGTGTTGGACGGTTCGATTGGCTCCGCCGGAGGGCAAGCCGTATCCGCTCCGAATCTGGGTCGACGTCGAGTCCGGCTTCATCCTGGGTGACCGCATCGACGAAGTCGGAATCGGTTCGCAGTTCGTCGAACTCGCAGTGGGCGAACCGATCGACGAGACGTTGTTCGTCTGGGACGGGCCCGCATACACTACCGAGGAGTACCAGAAACTGCTCGAGGACGAGTCGAGGGCGTCGCGCCGCGAGCACGTGCAGTGGTTCACAGACCAGGTGGCATCGACGCCGCTGACCGTTCGCGCACCTTTGGATTTCACTCCCGAGGACGTTCGCATCGCCGGCGACGGGGGCTTCGATACCGGTTCTCGCAGAACGTTCCTGGGCCGCCGTCCCCGCAGTGACGAGGGATGGGCACCGAAGTGGAGGGTGACGCACTATGTGTGGTCCACGCAGGACTGGGACTGGGCGGCCGGGGCGTCCGACACGGAGTTGGACGACGCTGCAATCCTCGAGTTACAGCAATCGTTGCACCCGGGGGATCCGGTGGACCGTGGTCGACGAGTCGCGGTACGTCGCGATTCTCTGCGCGGAACCGACTGAGTTGCGTCTCGACAGATGACCTCTACCGGTGTCGCTGTCGCGCTCGCCCTGTTCGCCATGGCTGTTTTCTCGATCGTCCGTGACCGCTACATGGGATTCTTTGCCAAGTTGGCATGGGTTCTCGTTGCGTTCGTTCTGCCCATCATCGGGCCGATCCTGTGGTTCACAATCGGTAAGCGGTATTCCTACGGGCCGAGCGGCGGCAACGGTTAGCCGCCGCTGGTGACCGAGTGCGCTCCTGAGATCGACATTCACCAGATGGCTTGCCTGAGCGCGCAACCATTCGATCGTCTGCAGACTCGGCGTAGGTAGGTGAGCCAGCAACGTCCATCGGAGCTGGGTATTCGGTCGTAAATCGAACTGCACCAGCACTTCCGGAACGGTAGGCCACGGTGAGCTCCACACGACACGGTCGAACTCACTGCTCTCGACCACCCGAGGCGGCGGCGCGTCCTGGAACATCACCGGCCAGGCGAAGCCTCGATTGTGCGGGTGCAGATCGGGATGCATCAGCGCATTCCACACGAAGCGCGCAGGCGGCGACAACGAAGCTGTGCCGCTCCCGAGAACCATCATCGACCCAACGTACGCAACGGCCGACCTCCGAGTCCGTCCTGCGGGCAGGCAGGTTGTGCTGATTACAGGCAGGGCTGTGCCCTGAGACTGGTGTGGGTCGTCAGGCGGGTTGTCGTGGTTCCTCGTCGCCGGTGTCGTCGTGTTGGTCGGGTGGATAGAGGACCTCTTCGGGGTGGTGTGCGTGATTGATCAGCCCACGCCTACGCGGGTCCATCCCGGCCGGTGGATGCCACAGGGTCCGGCCTGGGTAGCGATGTGTTGCTGTGGTTTTGGTGGTCGACCACTTTCCTGGTCCGGTACCGACGAGTGCGTGGTGCATGTCGCAGCCGAAGGTCAATCCGTCGATGTCGGTGTTGCCACCGTCGATCCAGTCGGTGAGGTGGTGGGCTTGGCA